>NZ_JBISHB010000043.1:0-443942 GCF_045064175.1 Pseudoalteromonas sp. Ld20 | reverse complement strand
TGATAGCTGATAGCTGATAGCTGATAGCTGATAGCTGATAGCTGATAGCTGATAGCTGATAGCTGATAGCTGATAGCTGATAGCTGATAGCTGATAGCTGATAGCTGATAGCTGATAGCTGATAGCTTTTCTCTATGTTATAATCCGCGCAATTTTGGTATGAGTTAAGTGGCATAGTAATGATCTTAGATGACATCCGTATTGTTTTAGTAAACACCTCACATGCTGGTAATATCGGCTCAGCGGCACGCGCAATGAAAACCATGGGTTTATCAAAACTTTATTTAGTTGACCCAGCGTGTGAAGTCGATAGTCATGCCAGTGCATTGGCTGCAGGTGCAACAGATGTACTTGGTAACGCTGTGATTGTTGATACGGTTGCAGATGCAATTGCGGGTTGTGCACTAACGATTGGCACGAGTGCGCGTTCGCGTACATTATCTTGGCCGATGGTAGAGCCACGCGAGTGTGGAGAAAAGTTAGTTGCAGAAGCCGTAAATGGTCCTGTAGCACTTGTCTTTGGTCGTGAAAACAGTGGTCTAAGTAATGAAGAACTGCAAATGTGTAATTATCATGTATGCATTCCCGCTAACCCAGAATACAGTTCACTTAACCTTGCAATGGCCGTTCAAACGCTATGTTATGAAACACGCATGGCATTTTTAAATGAGCAGCCAAAAAAAGTCGAGCAAGATGACGCAGTATACCCAAGTTCAAAGCAAACAGAGTTGTTCTACGATCATTTAGAGTCAACATTGTTGGATACTGGTTTTATTATCAAGCAGCATCCTGGCATGGTGATGACGAAATTACGTCGTTTATTTAACCGTGCTCGCCCAGAGGATGCAGAACTAAATATTCTACGCGGTATTTTAACTTCAATAAATAAGTCTACTAAATAAGCGAAAGTTATAAGGCAATATACCCACTAATACTTGACTAAATTACTCAAGTAATTACAATGAGCACAATACCTGACTAAAACAGTCGGGTATTGAAGAATATTGAAGGCTCTAAGCTCACGGCTCTATAGCTGATTCGATATAATACTTGATTATTTTACTCTGGTAATTAAAATTTGCACTCTTTAGTAGTGCGGGGGCTCTATGAAGTTAACATCAAAAGGCAGATATGCCGTCACAGCGATGCTAGATGTTGCACTACATACAAGTGTAGGGCCAGTTCCCCTTGCCGATATTTCAGAACGACAAGAAATTTCGTTGTCGTATCTTGAACAATTATTTGCCCGATTACGTAAAAATGGTTTAGTAAGCTCAGTGCGCGGTCCAGGTGGAGGTTATCTACTTGGTCGAGATCCAAGTGCAATCTCGGTGGGCGATGTAATAAGCGCCGTCGACGAATCAGTTGATGTAACGCGCTGTCATGGCGCAACAGGCGGTTGTCAAAGCGGTATGCGTTGTTTGACACACACTTTGTGGTCAGATTTAAGTGCCCGCATAGAAGATTTTTTAAATGGTATTACCCTTGCTGAATTGGTGGAAAAGTCAGATGTGAAAGAAGTCGCATCTCGCCAAGATAACAGCGTTAATAATGCAATTAAGCAATTGGAAAATATTCAAGTAAGCTGTCAACTTTAGGTTGGCGTCCAGCGGAGAAAGAAATGAAGTTACCGATTTATTTAGATTACGCAGCAACCACGCCAGTTGACGAGCGTGTTGCAAAAGAAATGATGCAATGCCTAACAATGGACGGCAATTTTGGTAACCCTGCATCACGTTCACACCGTTTTGGTTGGCAAGCTGAAGAAGCGATCGATCAAGCACGTACTGATATCGCAGATTTAATTAACGCAGACCCACGTGAAATCGTTTTCACATCGGGTGCGACAGAATCAAACAACCTTGCAATCAAAGGTGCAGCACAGTTTTATAAAAAGAAAGGTAAGCATATTATTACCGCTAAAACTGAGCATAAAGCGGTTATAGATACATGTCGTGAATTAGAGCGTCAAGGTTTTGAAGTCACTTATATGGACGTTGAAGAAAACGGCCTACTTGATCTGCAAAAACTAGCTGACACAATGCGTGATGACACCGTATTAGTGAGCATTATGCACGTTAACAACGAGCTAGGCGTAATTCAAGATATCGCAACGATTGGCGAAATGTGCCGTGAACGTAAAATTATGTTTCATGTTGATGCAGCGCAAAGTGCAGGTAAAGTATTAATCGATATTCAACAGCTTAAAGTTGATTTCATGTCGTTCTCAGCACATAAAATGTATGGCCCTAAAGGTATTGGCGCATTATATGTACGTCGTAAACCACGTGCACGCCTTGAAGCGCAAATGCACGGTGGCGGCCATGAGCGCGGTATGCGCTCTGGAACTCTAGCGACTCACCAACTTGTTGGCATGGGTGCTGCGTTTAGAATCGCAAAACAAGATTTCGAAAAAGATTACGCCCATATCGCAGCGCTACGTAAGCGTTTGATTGATGGCATTATGGCTGATATGGAAGAAGTGTACTTCAACGGTACACCTGATCAATCAGTACCAGGAATTGTTAACATCAGCTTTAATTTTGTTGAAGGTGAATCGTTATTGATGGCTGTTAAAGATATTGCTGTGTCATCAGGTTCTGCCTGTACATCAGCAAGCTTAGAGCCTTCTTATGTATTACGTGCGCTTGGTCGTAACGATGAATTAGCACACAGCTCAATTCGTTTTAGTATTGGCCGTTTTACCACCGAAGAAGAGATTGATTATACCGTCAATTTAATGAAAAACTCTATCGGTCGCTTACGTGAGATGTCGCCTCTTTGGGAAATGCATCAAGAAGGTGTTGATTTGGATTCAGTTGAATGGGCACATCATTAATTGATGTGCACATCCGCTAGCAGGTAGTGAGGATAGTATTATGGCGTATAGTAATAAAGTAATCGATCATGTTGAAAACCCACGTAACGTAGGTGTTTTAGACAAAAATGACCCATCAGTAGCAACGGGTATGGTTGGCGCACCAGCATGTGGTGACGTTATGAAGCTGCAAATTAAAGTATCAGCTGAGGGCGTAATTGAAGACGCTAAATTTAAAACATACGGTTGTGGTAGCGCAATAGCTTCATCATCACTTGTAACAGAGTGGGTTAAAGGTAAGACGTTAGATGAAGCATCTATGATCAAAAACACTGATATCAGTGCTGAGCTTGAATTACCACCAGTGAAAATTCACTGTTCAATT
Organism: Pseudoalteromonas sp. Ld20; assembly: GCF_045064175.1. Classification (NCBI taxonomy): domain Bacteria; kingdom Pseudomonadati; phylum Pseudomonadota; class Gammaproteobacteria; order Alteromonadales; family Pseudoalteromonadaceae; genus Pseudoalteromonas; species Pseudoalteromonas sp. Ld20. The sequence goes on along the minus strand of NZ_JBISHB010000043.1, from coordinate 440,739 downwards.
TTAGCTGAAGATGCAATCCAAGCGGCAATTGCAGATTACAAAAGTAAACAAGCGAAGTAAGAGATAAATCATGGCAGTGACATTGACAGAAGCGGCAGTAAACCGCGTAGAATCATTTTTAGCAAATCGCGGAAAAGGCCTTGGCTTACGCGTAGGCATTAAAACGACGGGCTGTTCAGGTCTTGCATATGTTCTTGAGTTTGTAGACGAGTTATCTGATGGCGATGAAGTATTTGAATCCCAAGGGGTTAAAGTAATCGTTGATGCTAAAAGTTTAGTTTATATCGATGGTACTGAGCTTGATTACACCAAAGAAGGTTTGAACGAAGGGTTTAAATTTATTAACCCAAATCAAGCTGACGAGTGTGGTTGTGGCGAAAGTTTCACAGTATAAACAATAAAGTGATTGTATTTTTAAGCCCTGCACCTGTAGGGCTTTGTTCTATCTGAATTTTAAGCCAATATGTTAATTTGGCATGGTTGGAATTATGCGCTATTTTGAGTTATTTGCGATACCGGTTGATTACAATGTGGATTTGGTAAAAGTCAGTAAAAATTACCTAGATCTTCAGCGTGCTGTTCACCCTGATCGTCATGCTAATGCCAGCAGTCGTGATAAGTTATTAGCTGTCCAAAATGCCGCAGAAATTAATGACGCACTACAAATTTTAAAGCATCCGGTAAAACGTGCCGAGTACATGCTCAGTGAATTAGGTGTTGATATTCGTGCTGAGCAGCAAACACTGCAAGATCCGCTGTTTTTAATGCAGCAAATGGAATTACGCGAAGAGCTTGAAGAGTTAAGCACAAGTCACGATCCTGATACCGCGATTGCCCATTTTGAACAACAAATAAAACAACTTGATAGCCAATATAGTGCGCAGCTTGCGGAGCAACTAGCAAGTAATGATGAACAGCAATGGCAGCTTGCCGCGGATAACATTCGTAAATTAAAGTTCGTGTATAAATTGCGTGATGAATTAGAACGTATTGAAGACAGTTTATTCGACGATTAATTATCTAACTTACTGAACCATTGGTAAGTCAAACAAGAGTTAAAGAGCATTATGGCATTATTGCAGATTGCTGAGCCGGGGCAGAGCGCGGCACCACATGAACATAAGTTAGCAATAGGTATTGACCTTGGTACGACCAACTCATTAGTTGCGACAGTACAAAGTGGCGAAGCCCGTACATTAACCGATGTTAATGGCGCAGCCATGTTACCGTCTGTTGTACGTTATACCGCTGATGGTATCACAGTGGGCGAACTTGCTGCTCAAGCTGCAACACAAGACCCTGTAAATACTTTAATTTCAGTTAAGCGTTTTTTAGGTAAAACTCAAGCTGAAATAGAGCAAAGCTACGGTCAATTGCCGTATGATTTTTGTCAGCACGATGGCGCATTAGCGATTACCACCGCAGCTGGCAACATCAGCCCAATTACAGCTTCAAGCGACATACTAAAAGCATTAAAGCAACGCGCCGAAGAAAGCTTTGCAGGGCAAGATATTTTAGGTGCGGTGATCACGGTGCCAGCTTATTTTGATGATGCACAGCGCCAAAGCACCAAGGATGCCGCAGAACTTGCTGGCATTAATGTACTGCGATTATTAAATGAACCAACAGCCGCCGCGGTTGCTTATGGTTTAGATTCTGGCCAAGAAGGCATTATCGCTGTTTATGATTTAGGCGGCGGTACGTTTGATATTTCAATCCTGCGTTTAAACCAAGGTGTGTTTGAAGTATTAGCAACGGGTGGAGATTCAAGCCTCGGTGGCGATGATTTTGACTCATTATTAGTCGATCACTTTAAGCGTGAAACTGGTGTGATGACGTTATCTCCATCAGTGTTGCGCTTGTTCATTAATAAAGCAAAAGCCTGTAAAGAAGCGCTCAGTAAATATGCCAAGGTAAATGTTGGGCTAGAGTTTGACGATGAAAAACACATGGTTGAAGTCACTCGCGAAAAGTTTGAAGAACTAGCCATGGTACTGGTTAAAAAAACGCTTCGTTCGTGTCGCAGAGCAGTTAAAGATGCTGGCATTACAAATGATGAAGTACTGCAAGTCGTGATGGTGGGTGGTTCAACCCGTATGCCAATTGTACGCAGTCAAGTTGCCGAGTTTTTTAATAAAGAGCCACTGACTTCTATCGACCCTGATCGCGTAGTTGCACTGGGCGCGGCATTACAAGCTGATGTATTAGTAGGTAATAAGCCTGATTCAGACATGTTATTACTTGATGTATTACCATTGTCCCTAGGCTTAGAAACAATGGGTGGTTTAGTCGAAAAAATCATTCCACGTAATACCACAATACCGGTTGCTCGCGCACAAGAATTTACGACCTTTAAAGATGGTCAAACGGCGATGTCGTTGCATGTATTACAAGGCGAACGTGAGCTGGTTGATGATTGCCGTTCTTTAGCTAAATTTAGCTTAAAAGGTATTCCACCAATGGCAGCCGGTGCTGCGCATATTCGTGTTACCTTCAAAGTAGACGCCGATGGTTTACTTAGCGTATCAGCCATGGAAAAATCAACGGGCGTACAAGCTGAAATTCAAGTTAAACCATCGTTTGGCTTGTCAGATGACCAAGTTGCTAACATGCTTAAAGAGTCAATGACCAATGCTAAAGGTGATATGCAAGCGCGTATGCTCAAAGAGCAGCAAGTTGAAGCATTACGTGTTATTGAAGCACTTTATGCATCATTGGCAACCGATAGCGCTTTACTTGATGAAAAAGAATTAACTAACTTGAATGCTGAAATTGCTAAACTGGTAACAGTTCGTGAGACAGCCATCGAGCCAAATGAAATAAAAGCAGCCATTGAGAAAGTTGATAACGCCAGTAGTAAATTTGCTGAGTTAAGAATGGATGCATCGATTAAAAAAGCACTGCAAGGGCAGTCAGTAGACAACGTTTAAAAGAGGTTAGAATGCCACAAATTATTTTTCTTCCCCATCCGGAATTATGTCCTGACGGCGCTGCAATTGATGCACCAAGTGGTGAAACAGTACTTAATGTTGCACTTAAAAACGGGATCAGTATTCCGCACGCGTGCGAAAAGTCATGCGCATGTACCACTTGCCATTTAGTTATCCGTGAAGGGTTTGACTCACTTGATGAAAGTGACGAGCTTGAAGACGACATGCTAGATAAAGCATGGGGCTTAGAGCCTGAATCACGCTTAGGTTGCCAAGCAATCATCCGTGATGAAGACTTAATAGTTGAAATACCAAAGTACAACCTCAATATTGTTAATGAAGATCATTGATTTTGAGCTCAGCTATAAGCTGTAAGCCTTAAGCTGTATAGAAAACACCGCGCTCAATTTGAACGCGGTGTTTTTGTTTCTAGATATGAAAAACCAGCGCGAGATAAATGCCCGCCTACGGGTTGGCATTGGTGTTTGGACTCGCTTAGGCGGGGCTTTACGCCGCGCGGTTTAGGTCCTTGCAATGCCAAGAGCTGCGCGAGGTGCTGTGGTTAAGTAATTCCGCCTACGGGTTGGCATTGGACGGGGTGTTTAACTACTTATAACTTACAACTTACAACTTATAACTTATAACTCAATTTTTATAGCTAATTACCGGAGAGATTTCTATGTCACATCTACTATTTAACGACTCTTTCATTAACGGTGAATTTTACTCCACCGATAAAAACTTCAGTGTTGATGACCCCGCCACACAGCAAAGCATCATCATGGTGAGTGACGTAGATGATATTGGGGTTCATAAAGCAATTAATACCGCTCACGATGCATTTATTAAACTCAAATTAACCAATGCAACAACGCGTAGCAATGTGCTAATGCGTTGGTATGATCTAGTAATGCAAAATAAACAAACGCTTGCTGAGTTAATGACTAAAGAGCAAGGCAAGCCTCTAAAAGAAGCACTTGGTGAAGTTGACTACGGGGCTGCGTTTATCAAATGGTACGCTGAGCAAGCTAAGCGTAGTTATGGTGATGTCATACCTGCAACAGATAATAACCACCGTTTAACCAGTTTTAAGCAACCAGTTGGTGTAGTTGCAGGAATAACACCATGGAACTTCCCGATTGCAATGGTGACACGTAAAGTAGCACCAGCCTACGCAGCTGGTTGTAGCTTTGTTCTAAAACCTTCAGAACACACGCCTTTATGTGCACTCGCATTAGCATATTTAGCTGATCAAGCTGGTTTTGAAAAAGGTGCATTTAATGTATTACTAAGCGAAGGTGCGCCGCGTGTTGGTAAAATTATGACGGAATCAAACATCGTGCGTAAGTTCACTTTTACCGGCTCAACCGGTGTTGGTAAGCAGTTGCTTACTCAGTGCGCCTCTACAGTCAAACGCACATCAATGGAGTTAGGCGGTAATGCACCCTTTATTATTTTTGATAATGCCGATTTAGATGAAGCCGTAACAGGTTTGATGGGCGCTAAATTTAGAAATGGCGGGCAAACCTGCGTTGCCGCTAATCGTATTTTTGTACAGCGCAGCATACTAGATCAAGTTGTCGATAAATTAGCTAAAAAAGTTGCAACATTAAAAGTGGGCAACGGCTTTGACGAAAATACCAACATTGGCCCACTTATTTACCCTAAAGCCAAACAAAAAGTGCAAGAGTTAGTGGCTGATGCAAAAGCAAAAGGCGCAATTCAAATAAGTGATGATGTGCAGCTAGTGGGTAGTTTTCAAGCGCCACTTATTTTAACTGGCGTTAATCCAAAGATGGATATTTATCACCAAGAAGTATTTGGCCCCGTAGTTAGTATTATTGTATTTGATGAAGAGGCTGAAGTGCTCGCACTTGCCAATGATGTTCCTTATGGTCTTGCCGCGTATTTTTATAGTCAAAACATCAAGCAAATTTATCGTGTAAGTGAAGCGCTGGAATACGGAATGGTTGGTATTAACGAAGGACTAATTTCAAACCCTGTGGCTCCATTCGGTGGTGTAAAACAGTCAGGCCTTGGGCGTGAAGGGGGGTATCAAGGGTTAGACGAATACCTCGAAGAAAAATATGTGTGCATCAAGCTCTAAGCTGCAATTTACGCTATATTTTTCTGAAGAAAACCTGATTAAGTTAATTATTGATAGCGCTGTCATTGCGGTTTTTATATGATGGTGTTGAATAAATAACAAAAAGAAGGGCTACGCTGGGGACAATACGTAGCCTTAAGGTTTAAACGAGGAGAGAGCAATGGATTTCAAAAAGCGCGCTTTAGCCAGTCTAATCGCTGCACTGCCACTTATGGCCCAGGCCCAGTTTTCACAAAACGACGTTAATAGTTTTGCAAAAGAAACCACACTGACATTTGCAGTGGTTGATAACTTTCACAATAAAGATGCGGGCTTTTTAGGTAAAATCATACTTAATAACCAATCTGATGTTGCACTTGCTGCAGGTGAAAGCGATTGGCAGCTTTATATTCACTCCGTACGTAAAATAAATACTGAGCATGTTGCAGGTTTAAACATTGAACATGTGAATGGTGATTTACACCGCATAGTACCAACCAAAGACTTTAAAGGTTTGCCTGCAGGTAAAAGTTTAGAGATAGAATTTGATGCTCAAGTATGGGTTGTTGCTTATACCGACTTTATGCCGCGTGCCTTTTTTGTGTCAGGTGATCACAAACCGGCTATTTTCGCTAACACAGATAGCGAAGACATGAGCCAGTTTGTAGCCCCGTTTGACCGTGAAAACCAACTTCGCCGTTATAACGAGCCAAAAGACCGTACAGTACTAATCACGCCAGAAGTGCGTTTTGAACGAAACCAACAAACAACTACAAAAGTATCTCAAGAAGATGCGCTAAAACGCATCATTCCAAAGCCACAAAAAGTTGAGTTTAACCGTGGTGTTGCCAAGCTGGATAATAGCTGGCAAATACGTTTTCAAGGTCAGTTAAAAAATGAAACCATGGTTTTCATGCAAGACCTACAAAATGATTATGGCTTAACCTTAAAAGCAGAGCCTGATCACATAAAAGCAAATAAAGAAAAGCTGATCAGCCTAAAGGTAAACCCACAATTAGCTAACGGTAAAAGCGAAAGCTATACCTTAGAAATTGATGACGACCGTATAGATATTGTTGGTAGTGACAATGCCGGTGTGTTTTATGCAATGCAAAGCCTGCTTAATTTATTACCAGCAAACAGCCAAGGTGCGATTGAAGTTCCGCAGCTAGAGCTTGAAGATAGTCCGCGTTATGGCTGGCGTGGTATGCATTACGATAATGGTCGTAACTACCATGGTAAAGACGCAATGTTCAAACTTGTTGAACAAATGGCGCGTTATAAAATGAACAAACTACACTGGCATTTTTCTGAAGATGAAGGCTGGCGTTTAGAAATTCCAGGCCTACCAGAGCTAACAGATATTGGTGGTTATCGCTGTTTTGATCTTGAAGAAAAAGAATGTCTATTAACTCAGCTAGGTACCGGGCCATTTAAATCAGGCTCAGGTAACGGCTACCTTACACGCAGCGAGTTTGTTGAACTGCTCACATTTGCCAGAGACCGTCATATTCAAATCATTCCTGAAATTGAAGGTCCAGGCCATGCGCGTGCATCAATAAAAGCAATGGAAGCGCGTTACCATAAGCTTGCCGATGAAGCTCAAAAAGTAGCTAAAAATAATCTTATTAATAAAAAGAATACTAAAAAAGAAGCGCAGCAAGTTGATATTAGCGCCGCAACACAGTATTTGCTAAGCGATCCAAACGACACGTCAGTTTATATGACGGTGCAAAACTACAAAGATAACTCAATGAATGTGTGTATGGATTCAACTTACGCATTTTTAGATAAAGTAACCTACGAGCTACAACAAATGTACCGTGAAGCGGGGGTTCAACTTACTAACCTTCACTTTGGTGGTGATGAAGTAGGTGCGGGGTCTTGGGTAGATTCACCAATATGCCAAGCGATGTTTGCCGACCCTAACAACGGCGTTGCAGGCGCAGGTGATTTAAAGCCTTACTTTACCCAGCGCGTTGCCAAACTACTTGAAAAGCGCGGTATTTCACCAGGGGCATGGGAAGATGGGTTAATGTATGATCGCACAAACCCATTTAAGCGTGATGAATTTCCAAATAAAACCTTTACAGCAAATGTATGGGATAATATTTGGGAGTGGGGCGTAGCTGATAGAGCCTATCGCCTAGCAAATGCAGGTTACCAAGTGATTTTATCGCACGGTACACACCTATACTTTGATCACCCTTATGAGGCTCATCCAGAAGAGCGTGGTTACTACTGGGCAACGCGTTATACCGATACCAAAAAAGCATTTAACTATATGCCTGATGATGTGTATGCGAATGCCGATTACACACGCACGCGTGAGCCAATTGAAAATCTAGAAGCGTTAGTTGGTCGCCCGTTACCACAACTTGAAAAACCTGAGAATATTTTAGGTATGCAAGGGCAGGTATGGTCAGAAACCATTCGTACTGAAGATCAAGTATTAGCGATGATCTTCCCACGTATATTGTCTGTGGCTGAACGTGCATGGCATAAAGCACCATGGGAAGGCGAAAAGGTTGATACAAAAACCCAAGAAAAAGATTGGGCGCAGTTTTCTGCCGCTGTTGGTTTGAAAGAGTTAACAAAACTCGTAAATGCGGGTGTTAATGTGAATCTGCCAGTACCTGGTGGGATAGTGAATAACGGTAAGTTACAAGTTAATACCCCGTTTGCTTATTTACAAACAGAATATAGTTTAGACAATGGGGCAACGTGGCTTGCGTATACAGCTCCGATCAGTGTTTCTAAAGAGCAATCTATTGCACTTAGAAGTAGCTTAAACGATAAAAGTAAAAGTAGAATTACGTATATAAATTAATGTTTTAGTAATAAATATGTATTTGAAAGGGCCGCAAGGCCCTTTTTTTGTATGCTTGTAAAGTAAATAGTTACTAGTAATATGGCTACAATTGACGTAATGTTTTATGGCAGCGCTGTCATTTTTGTTGCGATAATGTTATTTTTATCTCGCAAAAGTGTTATACAATACAGCAACGCTAATCGTCGAATTAAGTTAATAATTATAACGATAGATCGCAACAAGAAGATGTTAATGGAAGCCACTGTGTCAAAATCAAATAATCAAAGTAATTTTATACCCATGGCCATTGTCGCCACTCTATTTTTTATATTAGGGTTTGCAACGTGGTTAAATGGCTCTCTTATGCCCTACTTAAAGCAGGTATTGCAGCTAAGCCCATTCCAAGCTTCTCTTATTTTATTCTCATTTTATATAGCGGTCACATTTACAGCTGTACCCTCGGCGATGATCATACGTAAAGTGGGCTACAAAAACGGCATGGCGCTAGGCATGGCGACTATGATGGTTGCAGGTTTATTGTTTATTCCTGCCGCAAAAACACAAGTGTTTGCACTGTTTTTATTCGCACAATTAGTGATGGGTGCTGGCCAAACATTATTACAAACAGCAGTTAATCCATATGTTGTGCGTATAGGGCCTGAAGAATCAGCCGCGGCACGCGTAAGTGTAATGGGTATATTGAATAAAGGTGCAGGCGTTATTGCACCAATCGTATTTACAGCATTAATCCTAAGTGACTTTACTGGTTTAGTAGGTAAAGAGTTAACGCAATTAGAAATTGATGCAATGGCAAATAGCTTAATTTACCCTTATTTAGGTATGGCTTTATTTATAGGTGCATTAGCATTTGCAGTAACAAAAATGCCATTACCTGAGTTACAAGATGATGAAGATCAAGGTGCCAAAGGGCAAGTAAAAGAAGCGCTTTCTCATCCAAGTCTTGCATTAGGTGTATTAGCATTATTTGTGTATGTTGCGGTAGAAGTGATAGCAGGTGACACAATTGGCACCTTTGCGTTATCACTAGGTATTGAACAATATAGCATAATGACTTCTTACACTATGGGCTGTATGGTACTAGGCTATATTTTAGGTATTGCACTCATTCCACGATTTATTTCACAACAAGTCGCATTAAGTGCATCAGCGATTTTAGGCTGTATATTAACGCTGGCAGTTGTATTTAGCGATACTAGTTCTGTAGTTGTTGCAACAGCACTTGGTTTAGAAGTACAGTTACCTGATACCTTACTAATGATTGCAGTGTTAGGTTTTGCTAATGCAATAGTTTGGCCTGCAGTTTGGCCGCTAGCCTTGTCAGGTTTAGGTAAGTTAACAAGTGTTGGCTCTGGTTTATTGGTAATGGGTATTGCCGGTGGTGCATTTGGCCCATTATTCTGGGGTTTAGCAAGTGGTGGTGTTGATTCGGCAGAGGCACAACAAGGTGCTTATATTGTAATGCTTCCTTGTTATTTATTTATTCTTTTCTATGCTGTTAAAGGGCATAAAATGAAGAGCTGGAAATAAATGACTTCCTAGGCACTATGAAAGTGTGCAATGGATATTTAGCTTTACAGAATTGAAGAACCTAGAACCTAATTTTTGAAAAGAATTTCTATAATGTAGAAATAATCCCGTGTGTAATGCCACCGAAAGGTGGCATTTTTTTGCCTGAAATAAAATGGTAAAGCCATAAGTTTAAATGTAGGAACAGGCTTTAGCCGTGATTGGCTTCATTGAATCACAACAAGGAGCGGGTTATGTGCAAAACCATTCGGCGCTAAAGCGCACTCCTACGTGTGGTGTGTAGGTGGCTTGTTTTGTAGGAACAGGCTTTAGCCGTGATTGGCTTCATTGAATCACAACAAGGCTCGGGTTATGTGCAAAAACCATTCGGCGCTAAAGCGCTCTCCTACGTGTGGTGTATGTGTTTTTTGTAGGAACCGGCTTTAGCCGGACGCGGGTTATGTGCAAAAACCATCGGCGCTAAAGCGCACTCCTACGTGTGGTGTGTAGGTGGCTTGTTTTGTAGGAACAGGCTTTAGCCGTGATTGGTTTCATTGGATCACAACAAGGCTCGGGTTATGTGCAAAAACCATCGGCGCTAAAGCGCACTCCTACGTGTGGTGTGTAGGTGGCTTGTTTTGTAGGAACAGGCTTTAGCCGTGATGTTTTATGACGCGGGTTATGTGCAAAAACCATCGGCGCTAAAGCGCACTCCTACAACGGCTTTAAACACCAAACCATCACGTAGGAACAGGCTTTAGCCGTGATGTATTACGCCCTAGTTGTGTTAGTTATTCAGAGGGGGCAAATAAATACAATCCCAATGGGGGTAATCACCAAGTTGCTCAACCATTCTCGCTCTAATTGGGTTGGCAGCTATGTATCTTGATTGATGCAATAAATGTTTTTCATGTCTAATTAATGAATCATAGAAACCAGATTGCCAAATTTTCTCACTTTTATTTTTGTGCATTGAAAATGATGTACGTCCTTTTACTTTGGCTACTACTGAAGAGAGTGGAGTGTGCGTTTTAAGTTGAAATAACCAATGCACATGATCGGGCATTACTACAAAGCATATTGTTTTTGTTAAACCATTTAAGTCTGATTTTTTTAGTGAATTTATTAGAGCTCGTGCATTGTTAAATTCTGCAAAATATTTAATCCGTTGATTTGTGCACGTCGTCACAGAGTAATAGTGGTTAATAGTTGAGTAGCGATGTTGGCGTAATTTGTATGAATGAGGTTTCATTTTAATCCTTTAAATATAAAACTATTTAATAAAGTATAGATTAAATTATGCATTCGGCGCTAAAGCGCACTCCTACGTGTGGTGTATAGGTAAATTATTCTGTAGGAACAGACTTTAGCCGTGATTGGCTTCATTGAATCACAACAAGGCTCGGGTTATGTGCAAAAACCACTCGGCGCTAAAGCGCACTCCTACAACGGCTTTAAACACCAAACCATCACGTAGGAACAGGCTTTAGCCGTGATTGGTTTCATTGAATCACAACAAGGCTCGGGTTATGTGCAAAAACCATCGGCGCTAAAGCGCACTCCTACAACGGCTTTAAACACCAAACCATCAGGTAGGAACAGGCTTTAGCCGTGATGTTTTATGACGCGGGTTATGTGCAAAAACCATTCGGCGCTAAAGCGCACTCCTACAACGGCTTTAAACACCAAACCATCACGTAGGAACAGGCTTCAGCCGTGATGTTTTAAGCTCGGGTTATGTGCAAAAGCCATTCGGCGCTAAAGCGCTCTCCTACGTGTGGTGCATAGGTAAATTATTTTGTAGGAACAGGCTTTAGCCGTGATGTTTTAGGCTCGGGTTATGTGCAAAAACCATCGGCGCTAAAGCGCACTCCTACGAGGGCTTTAAACACCAAACCATCATGTAGGAACCGGCTTTAGCCGTGATTGGTTTCATTGAATCACAACAAGGCTCGGGTTATGTGCAAAAACCATCGGCGCTAAAGCGTACTCCTACGTGTGGTGTGTAGGTGGCTTGTTTTGTAGGAACAGGCTTTAGCCGTGATGTTTTATGACGCGGGTTATGTGCAAAAACCACTCGGCGCTAAAGCGCACTCCTACGAGGGCTTTAAACACCAAACCATCACGTAGGAACAGGCATCAGCCGTGATGTTTTAAGCTTGGGTTATGTGTAAAAGCCATTCGGCGCTAAAGCGCTCTCCTACGGGTGGGGTATGTGTTTTTTTGTAGGAACAGGCTTTAGCCGTGATGTTTTATGGCTCGGGCAATGTACAACAGCCAATCGATGTTAAACATAAAAATGTTCAGCCAAGGAAATTAAAAGATTAAATTGAATCTAAAAGGGTTTTATAAAAAATGAAGGATATACTTTGAAATAAGAAAGGAAAAGATGGGGCGATTGACGGGGCTTGAACCCGCGACAACCGGAATCACAATCCGGGGCTCTACCAACTGAGCTACAACCGCCACAACACACCTTGTTTGGTGTGGCGCGGATAATACATAAAATTATAATAGTTGTGAAGGCCTAGCAGTAAAAAAAATTAAAATAATTACAAAAATCGCTGCATTAGCTTAAAAAACGATCTCAACTGCTGTTTTTATATAGTTAATTCAGATTATATCGCCAAAGAGCTTTAATCATTAAGGCTCTGTTTTATTTATTACGCTATAAATTAATAAAACAATAATGTTAAATAAGATATAATTTATGCAGCATAGTGCTCAACAATGAATATCAGGAGTGAATATGGATACAATAATTAACTGGCTAAACGAAAACTCAGGGCTAATTTTGCATTACGGCATTCAAGCGGTAATAGCATTAGTAATCTTTTTACTGGGTGGTCGTGTAGCTAAATTTTGTTCAAACTTAACAGAAAAAGCATTCGATAAGAAAAAAGTAGATAAAGCGGTTGGTTCGTTTGTATCAAGCATTGTATACGCTATCGTATTCATGGCGACGATCTTAATGGCGCTTTCGCAAATTGGTATCGAAACCACGTCATTTATCGCTATTTTAGGTGCTGCAGGCTTAGCGGTAGGTTTAGCGCTTCAAGGCTCACTGTCTAACTTTGCATCTGGCGTACTAATTATTTTACTTCGCCCATTTAAATCAGGTGATTATGTTGAAGCTGGCGGTAAAGCAGGAACAGTTAAAAAAATTGAAATTTTCTCTACTGAATTTCGCACACCAGACAACAAAGTAATCATCATGCCTAACTCAGCAATCATGTCAGGCCCAATTGTTAACTTCTCTCGTGAGAGCACGCGTCGTATTGATTTAGTGATTGGTGTTGGTTATGACGCCGACTTACGTAAAGCAAAAGAAGTGCTTAAATCAGTGCTAGATAAAGAGCCTCGGTTACTAAAAGATCCAGCGTATACAGTTGCAGTATCTGAGCTTGCCGATTCAAGTGTTAACTTTGTAGTGCGTCCTTGGGTTAACTCTGGTGATTACTGGCCAACGTATTTCGATTTAATGGAAAATATCAAAATCTCATTAGATGAAGCTGATATTACAATACCATTCCCGCAAATGGATGTTCACTTTCACAAGCAAGATTAATCAACCAAACAAGTAGCAAAGGTTATTTTTTAATGAAATTAAAGCTTTTATCAATTTTAGTTGCAGCATCTGCTGCAACTAACGCATTCGCTGAAGAAACTAAAACATGGGATGTTACCAGTGAGTTAGGCGCTATTATTACAAGCGGTAACACTGAAACAACCACTTTAAAAGGTGGGATCAAGGCACTCCATAACCTTGAAAGCTGGAACAACGAATATAGAATTGACGGTCTTTATAAAGAAGATGAAGTTGAGAACAGTGCAGGCGTAAAAGAAACACAGCGCACAAACGAAAAATATTCGTTATCAGCACAAGGTAACTATAAATTAAATGAAGATCACGCTCATCTATTTATTTATGGCTCACATGTGTCAGATTACTTTGGTGCGTTTCGCAACGAATCTGTAATTTCAGCAGGTTATGGCCAACGTTTGTTAGATCGTTCAGACATGTGGTTAAACGCAGAGATAGGTCCTGGTTATAAGTATTTTAAATACCCAGCAACAAGTACCGCCGTTGATAGTGATGGCGTATCACTTGCGGGTGAATACGAAGGTGAAGTAATTGCCCTAGGTAAACTTGATTACACCTGGAAAATATCAGACAACGCAAAGTTCACTCAGCTAGTGGGTATGGAATACGGCGATACAAATACCAAAACGCGCTCAGAAACAGCGCTATTAGCTAAAATTAACGGCTCGTTACAAATGAAGGTTGCGTACAACATTACGCACAACTCAGATGTGGCTAATGATAAAGAAAATACAGATACCGAAACCTCATTAACGCTAGTTTACAGCTTTTAATATTGTTTTAGTTAAAGTGTTTTGCATAAAGGGACTTAGGTCCCTTTTTATAAGCGTTAAAAAGAACTTTTGTAATAATTTGTAGATGAATTCTTTTGTAACTAATTAAAAGCTATAAAGTAACTAAAAGCGAATGCTTATATGAAAAGTTTTAATGGGGTTTTATATAGACAGCCCCCCGAATCAACGCGTATAATCCCCGAGCTTAAATAGAAGTTGGCAGTTTTTTAAGTTAGTAAGCTAGTGTTTTAGGGATTGATATGGATAGTTGGTACTTATTATTTTGTAAGCCTCGCCAAGAAGCGCGTGCGCAGGTTAACTTACAAAACCAGGGAATGGAAGCGTTCTTCCCCCTATTAAAAACAGAAAAGCTGGTTAAAGGTCGTCGTACTTTTAAAGAATCAGCATTATTTCCTAATTACCTATTTGTACGCTTAAACTCACAGCAATGCAATTTTTCTGCGGTAAAAAATACCCGCGGCATCAGTGGCTTTGTATCGTACGGATCGTCATACCAGATAGTCCCCGATTTGCTCATCAGCGAACTGCAAAAATTTCAACCTAATATTGATTCTCAAAACCTGCCTAGCTCAGGTGATTTAGTCTATTTAAGTAATGGATCATTTAATGGTGTTCAAGCAATTTACCAAGAACCTGATGGCGATATGCGCAGCATATTACTGGTTAATCTACTCAATCAAAAAATAAAAATGAGCGTAGATAACCGCGATATCAAAAAGCAGGATAAATTTGCGTAGGCGGGGCTTTACGCCACGCAAATGTAAGGTTAGATAAATGCTAAACCTGCGCGAGGTAAACTCCCGCCTACGGATTAGCATTGGTGTTTAATTTGCGTAGGCGGGGCTTTACGCCGCGCAAATGTAAGGTTGGATAAATGCTAAACCTGCGCGAGGTAAACTCCCGCCTACGGATTAGCATTGGTGTTTAATTTGCGTAGGTGGGGCTTTACGCCGCGCAAATGTAAGGTTGGATAAATGCTAAACCTGCGCGAGGTAAACTCCCGCCTACGGATTAGCATTGGTGGTTAATTTGCGTAGGCGGGGCTTTACGCCGCGCAAATGTGAGGTTGGATAAATGCTAAACCTGCGCGAGGTAAACTCCCGCCTACGGGTTGGTATTGGTGTTTAATTTACGTAGGCGCCCGCTTTAGCTGCGATTTATTATCTCAGCGCTAAACAATTTAAAATGTATTTATCAGTACGTAGGAACTGCAACCTAGGGGCGGAAGCGTGTCCGAAGTACCATTAAGCATTAAAAGTTAGGTTAACTGTACTATGAGTACCTATTTTAAGTATCGAGTCAGTTTGTTTTCAGGTTTAAGCGTTTATATTAAGTAAGCTATTTTGCGTGATAAAATACCGAATGGGCACTCTTTGTTAATCAAATTACAAAAAAGTTAATTGCACGCGCGATAACTGTACGGCCGACCTTGCGAAGCGGGTAGAGCCATGGTTTAATTAGCCTGCGAAAAATAGCAGCAATTACCTTAAAATACGCTGAAAGTTTTAGAATTTAATAATATTTGGGAATTAATAATGGCGCTAAGCTGTAAAACACTTGTGGCATCGTTCACTTTGCTCACAATGACAGGTTGTACAATCATCCCCGGTAGCCATTTCGAAGGAATCGAATCGGGTGAGAAAACACGAAACCTAGAGCAAGATCTTGAAAAAGTAAATATTCAAATTATTGACTCATCATTAATTTATCAGCAAAAGCAGGCGAGTAAAAAAATCAAGCCACCATCAAATCTCGATGGTATAGATACGCATGATTATGAATATAAACTTGGTGTTGGTGATGTATTAACTATAGGTGTATGGGATCACCCAGAATTAACAATACCAGCAGCGGTACAACGTACAGCAGAATTTGATGGTTTTAGGGTGCAAGCTGATGGCACCATTACCTACGCGTACGCACCAAATATTCCTGCTGCAGGTAAAACAGTTGGCCAAATCCATAAAGAATTAGTAAAACGATTAAGCCGCGTAATAGAAGACCCACAAGTTGATATTAAAGTGGTTGGTTTTAGAAGCCAAAAAACCTACATAACAGGTGAGGTTACTAAACCCGGCGTATACCCAGTAACAGAAATACCACTCACATTAATTGACGCACTTAATCAAGCTGGCGGCTTAACCGAAGCGGCAGACTGGCGCACAGTTACTTTTACCCGTGGCGAAAAAACAGAAGTTATTAAACTTGATGACTTTTATGCGCATGGCGATATTTCACAAAACCGTTTATTACAACATGGCGATATAGTGCATGTTAATCGCAACGATCTACAAAGTGTATTTGTACTTGGTGATGTTAAAAAAGCAGGCTCGGTAGACGTAAACCGTTATGGTTTAAATTTAGCTGAGGCACTCAGTGAGTCTGGTGGCTTAAACGAAAACACAGCAAACGCAAACGGTGTTTTTGTATTACGTAAACGCGATTTAGAAAAAGACGGCATTATTGCTGATGTATACCAATTACATGCCAAAAATGTTGCCGCACTAGTATTAGCTGAGCAGTTTGAATTGCAACCGCACGATATTGTGTATGTAACCTCTGCGCCATTGGCTCGTTGGAACCGCGTAATTAGCTTATTACTACCATCTATCGCGACAGTTGACTCGATTGATGATTTAGCTACAAGACAATAAAAGGAATACGATGTTTGATTCTATCTTAGTGGTATGTGCAGGGAATATATGCCGCAGCCCAACTGCTGAATACGTCTTAAAAAGCAAGCTAGCAGGTAAGAATATACATGTTTCGTCGGCAGGGTTAACAGCTCTTGAAGGTAAGCCTGCTGATGCAACGGCAAAGCAAATTGCTGTAAGTCATGGTATTAACATGGATGAACATCAAGGCCGTCAGTTAAGCTCTGCACTAGTGGCACAAAATAGTGTGATTTTAGTGATGGAACAGCGGCATTTAACCGATT
This sequence comes from Pseudoalteromonas sp. Ld20, assembly GCF_045064175.1. Classification (NCBI taxonomy): domain Bacteria; kingdom Pseudomonadati; phylum Pseudomonadota; class Gammaproteobacteria; order Alteromonadales; family Pseudoalteromonadaceae; genus Pseudoalteromonas; species Pseudoalteromonas sp. Ld20. The sequence goes on along the minus strand of NZ_JBISHB010000043.1, from coordinate 424,048 downwards.
TATGTAATCGCTATCCAGAAGCGCGCGGTAAGGCTTTTTTATTGGGTAAGTGGCTAGGCGATAAAGAAATCCCCGACCCTTACAGGCAAAGTCTAGAAGCGTTTGAACACGTATACGAATTAATCGACAGCGCCTGTAGCGCTTGGCAAAAGTATTTATAAGGATAGGCTAGTACATGAATGCTCAGCCCACTGCATTAGCAGCAAACAAACAAAACACAGCACAACAAGCAAGCCAAGAAATAGACCTAATGGCACTATTAGGTGCATTAATTGATCGTAAATATTTTATAATCGCGCTAACAGCCGCCTTTATGTTTATTGGCGTAGTCTATGCCGTACTTTCGACCCCAGTATACCAAGCAACCGCGATGATCCAAGTTGAAGACGGCAGCGGCTCAGTCCCTGGTTTTGACGATATGGCCGGCATGTTTGAAAGCACATCAGCCGCTGTAACTGAGATTGAGCTATTAAAATCGCGTTCAATTATTGGTGAAGCAGTTGATAGCTTAAAACTCGATATTATAGTTGAACCAAAACTTTACCCATTTATTGGCGGCCGTTCATTTCGCAAATTTACACCAATAGCTGAGGGTGACTTAGCTGAGCCTAGCTTTGGCGCAAGCTCGTATGCGTGGGGCGGCGAGAGCATTGATGTCTTTAGGTTTGATGTACCACGCTCAGCAATAGGTTTTGAGTTTATTTTAGTTGCGCAAGCAAATAACAGTGTTGCTTTACTAAATGGTGACGGCGAACAAGTTTTAGCGGGTAAAGTAGGGCAAGAGCTTACTAATGGTCAATTTAATTTAACTATTCGCAGTTTAAATGCCCGCGCAGGTACTGAGTTTACAATTTTACGTAAAGACCGTTTAAATACTATTTTAGACTTGCAAGCCGCAATCGGGGCAAGCGAAAAAGGCAAAGATTCAGGTATTATAAATTTAAGCTTACAAAGTACTAAGCCAGCCTACGCTGAAAAAGTGCTTAATAAAGTAGCGGGTATATATGTTCGCCGTAATGTTGAGCGTAACAGCGCTGAGGCTAAAAAATCGCTCGATTTTTTAGAGGTACAACTACCTGAAATCAAAAAGCAACTTGAATTTGCTGAACAGCGCTTTAACGATTACCAAATAAAACGCCAGTCAATTAATATTACCTTAGAGACTCAAGGCGTATTAGAGCAAGTAGTAAAGCTTGAAACTAAATTACAAGAGCTAGAGCTTAAACGCTTAGAAATGAGCCGTAAGTTTAAAAGAGATCACCCAACGTACCAAGGTTTAATTGAGCAAATTAGTGCTGTTAATGGGCAGAAAAAAGAATTAGTGGGTGAGGTAGGTAACCTACCAGAAACTCAACAAGAGCTATTACGCTTAAAGCGTGATGTTGAAGTAAGCAACCAAATTTACACCTTACTACTAGGTAAAACGCAAGAGCTAGATATTGTACGTGCAGGTACGGTAGGTAACGTGCGTATCATTGATTCAGCCGAAGTTAATACGTCAAAGCCTGTTAAGCCTAAGAAAGCTCTTATTGTAATTGTTTGTATTTTAATTGGAGGTATGCTTGCAGTAGCTATTGTATTAGTACAAAAAGCCATGCATAAAGGGGTTGAAGACGCTAATGAAATTGAGGCAATTGGCCTGCCAGTATACGCCAGCGTACCGTACTCAGATTATCAAGATAAGCTAACTGGCTTTAGTAAAGCACTTAAAAATAAAGTAAATAAGCCCAAGTCAGTATTGGCGCTTGATAACCCAGCAGACTTATCAATAGAGGCACTGCGTAGTTTACGCACCAGTCTGCACTTTGCGATGATGGAAGCTAAAAATAATATTATAGCAATATCAGGCCCAAGCCCAGGTGTAGGTAAATCATTTATATCAGTAAACTTGGCCGCAGTACTGGCACAAAGTGGCAAAAAAGTATTGATAATAGATGCTGATATGCGTAAAGGCTATTTGCAAACTCAGTTTGGATTAAAGTGGAATGATGGATTAAGTGATTACCTATCAGGTCGCTTAAACTTAAGCCAAGTAACTAAACCAACAACAGTTGCAGGACTAAGTGTAATTACGCGTGGGCAAATACCACCAAACCCATCAGAGTTATTAATGCATAGCAACTTTAGCAAATTGGTTGCAGAGGTCAGTGCTGAGTACGATATTGTTATTATAGATACCCCACCAATTTTAGCGGTAACTGATCCTGCCATTGTAAGTGCGCACACGGGCACTACATTATTGGTAACACGCTTTGGTCAAAACCACATTAAAGAAATAGAGCTAACCCGTAATCGTTTTGAGCAAAACGGCATAGACGTAAAAGGTGTAGTATTTAACGGCGTACTTAAAAAAGCCAGCAATGCTTACGGTTACTACGGTTACTATAACTATGAGTATAAATCGGATAAGTAAGAGAGAGGTGCTAGGGAAGTAACTAGGGCCTAGTTCCTAAAACCTAGCTCCTATGTATTAAACGTAGGAGTCGGCTTTAGCCACGAGTTGTTTCTCGGTATAGCGAAGCGCTTCGGCGACCTCGGTGGTAAAAATGTTTTGTAGGCGGGGCTTTATGCCGCGCACTTGTAATAAAAGTAAAATATTAACCACAGAGAACATGTAGGAGTCGGCTTTAGCCACGATGGTTTTCTCTGTATAGCGAAGCTACTCGGTGACCTCGGCGGTAAAAATGTTTTGTAGGCGGGGCTTTATGCCGCGCACTTGTAATAAATGTAAGATATTAACCACAGAGAACATGTAGGAGTCGGCTTTAGCCACGATGGTTTTCTCTGTATAGCGAAGCGCCTTGGTGACCTCTGTGGTAAAAATTGTTTTCGTAGGAGCTAGCTTTAGCTGCGAAAGGTTTGACCTTTCATCTTTTACTTTAAAGCTGATTAACCTAGAACCTAGAACCTAGAACCTAGAACCTAGAACCTAGAACCTAGAACCTAGAATCTAGAACCTAGAACCTAGAACCTAGAATCTAGAACCTAGAACCTAGAACTAATTTAAATTTAACATCAAGAGAGTATTAAAATGCACGATTCATTAACGGACCTAAAGATTGGCGTCATAGGTTTAGGTTATGTAGGTCTTCCATTAGCGGTTGAGTTTGGAAAAAAATACTCGGTATTAGGTTTTGACATTAACCAAAAACGCGTTGATGAATTAGAGGCTGGTCATGATGCTACATTAGAAGTAAGTGATAGCGAGCTTGCTAATGTAAAAAACCTAATTTTCTCTTGTAACAAAAAAGATTTAGCTGAATGTAATGTTTATATTGTAACTGTGCCAACTCCTATTGATGACAGTAATGCGCCAGATTTAACGCCACTTCGTAAAGCTTCAGAGTTACTTGGCGAGTTTGTTAAAAAGGGGGATGTTGTTATTTATGAATCTACAGTATACCCAGGTGCAACAGAAGAAGTCTGCTTACCTATTATAGAAAAAGTATCAGGCTTAGTGTTCAACCAAGACTTTTTTGCAGGCTATTCACCAGAGCGAATTAACCCGGGTGATAAAGTAAATACGCTAACAAAAATAATGAAAATTACCTCAGGATCTACTCCTGAAATTGGCCAGTTTGTAAATAATTTATATGGCTCAATTATTACTGCAGGTACGCATTTAGCTGGTTCATTAAAAGTGGCTGAAGCTGCAAAAGTGATTGAAAACACCCAGCGTGATTTAAATATTGCCATTATCAATGAGTTTGCAAAAATATTTAACCGCCTAGGTATTGATACAGAAGAAGTACTTAACGCTGCTGGTACAAAATGGAATTTCTTAAAGTTTAAACCGGGTCTAGTTGGTGGGCATTGTATTAGTGTTGATCCTTATTACCTAACCCATAAAGCACAAGAAGTTGGTTACCGTCCAGAGGTTATTCTGGCGGGTCGTCGTATTAATGATGGTATGGGAGAATATGTTGCAACCCAGTTAGTTAAAAAACTATCAAGCCAAAAAATCCATGTTGATGAGGCAAAAGTATTAGTATTGGGTTTTACTTTTAAAGGTGATTGCCCTGACGTACGTAATACTAAAATCATCGACATTGTAAACGAGCTTAATGATTTCAATATGAGCGTTGACGTGTATGACGGCTGGGCAAATCCAGCTGAAGTTGAGCATGAATACGATTTATCACTTATTAGCTCATTAAAAGAAAACCACTATGATGGCATCGTGTTAGCGGTAGACCACAGTGAATTTAAAAACATGGGTGTAGAGGCTATCCGTAAACTGGGTAAAAGCAAGCACGTACTATACGATGTAAAGCATGTATTTGGCCCTAAAGACTCAGACATTAGATTGTAATAAAGGATTTTAACATGAAAAATTTCGCCCTTATCGGTGCCTCTGGTTACATTGCTCCACGTCATTTAAAAGCAATTAAAGAAACAGGCCATAACCTGTTAGTTGCAATGGATATTAATGATTCTGTTGGTATTATGGATAGCCATTTTCCTGATGCTGAGTTCTTTACTGAGTTCGAAGACTTTACCGCCTTTGTAGAAGATTGTGCAATGAAAGGCCAAAAGCTTGATTATATCGCTATATGCAGCCCTAATTACTTGCATGCACCACATATGAAGTATGCACTTAAAAATGGTATTGATGTTATTTGTGAAAAACCATTAGTGCTTCATTCAGAAGACATGGATATCCTAAAAGAGTATGAAGAAAAATACGGTGCAAATGTAAACTCGATTCTGCAACTAAGATTACATCCTTCAATAATTGCCTTAAAAGAAAAAGTGGCCGCAGCGCCTGCTGATAAAGTGTTTGATGTTGACTTAACATATATGACATCGCGCGGTAAATGGTACATGAAATCATGGAAAGGTTTTGACCATAAGTCTGGCGGTGTAGCTACTAATATTGGTGTGCACTTTTACGATATGTTGCATTTTATTTTTGGTGATCTTAAGCATAATGAAGTTCATTTTAGAGATGAAAAAACATCTAGTGGCTATCTTGAATATGAGCGCGCACGCGTTAAGTGGTTCTTGTCAATTGATTCGAATAACTTACCTGAAAATGCAGTTAAAGGTGAAAAGCTTACCTATCGTAGTATTACTATTAATGACGGCAATAATACCGAAGAGCTAGAGTTTTCGGGTGGTTTTACCGATTTGCACACTCAGAGCTATCAAAATATTTTAGCCGGCAATGGTTTTGGTATAGATGAAAACCGTGTTGCGATTGAAACAGTCGAAAAAATCCGTGAAATGCCACTTGCCCAAGCTGGTAGCAAAGCACACCCGTTACTTTCAAAGGTATTATAATCATGAACTACCATGTGCATGAAAGCGCTATTGTTGATGCTGGCGCAAAAATAGGCAATGACACACGTGTTTGGCATTTTGTGCACGTGTGTAGTGGCGCTCAAATTGGTGACGGTTGTTCACTAGGCCAAAATGTATTTATCGGTAATAAAGTCACTATTGGTAATAACGTTAAAATACAAAATAACGTATCGGTTTACGATAACGTACATATCGAAGATGATGTATTTTGTGGGCCAAGCATGGTATTTACCAATGTGTATAACCCACGCTCATTCATTGAACGAAAAACGGAATACCGAGACACATTAGTAAAAAAAGGCGCAACATTAGGTGCTAATTGTACCATTGTATGTGGTGTGACGATTGGTGAGTATTCTTTGGTAGGTGCTGGTGCCGTTATTAATAAAAGCGTACCTGCATTTGCGTTAATGGTTGGTGTGCCTGCAAAGCAAATTGGTTGGATAAGCAAATATGGTGAACAACTAAGCTTACCGCTTACTGGTAAAGCAAGTACAGCGTGTGAGCACACCGGTGAAGAATACGTTTTAGATGGGGACGTGTTGTTTATAAAATAATACAAGCTTTTATGTAATCATCGCCAGTTATTAATTATAGATCTTTAAGCCATCAAGTCCTCAGGGTTGATGGCTACAATTTAATAAACTTATATAAACCACAAATACAGCCTAATTTAAAGAATTTAAAATGACTATACAATTTATTGATTTAGCTGCGCAATACCAGCATTTAAAAACAAAAATAGACGCACGAATTAAAACTGTTTTAGAGCACGGCAACTATATTATGGGGCCAGAAGTGCAAGAGCTTGAAAGCGAGCTTGCAAAGTATGTTGGTGTTAAACATGCCATAACCTGTGCAAATGGCACTGATGCACTCACACTTGCGATGATGGTGCTTGGTATTAAAGAAGGCGATGCAGTTTTTTGCCCAACCTTTACGTTTTTTGCAACAGCAGAAGTTATCGCTTACGAAGGTGCAACGCCTGTATTTGTGGATTCAGATGAAGCCACCTTTAACATCTGCCCAATCGACCTAGAAAAACGTATTCAAGCAACAATTGCAGAAGGTAAACTCACACCTAAAGCAATCATAGCGGTTGATTTATTTGGTTTACCAGCGAACTACCCTGAAATCCAAAAAATTGCCGATAAATATAACCTAAAGCTGGTTGAAGATGCAGCACAAGGTTTTGGTGGCAGTATTGATGGTAAGCGCGCTGGTAGCTTTGGTGATATAGCTACAACCAGCTTTTTTCCAGCAAAACCGCTGGGTTGTTATGGTGATGGTGGGGCTGTTTTTACTAACAATGACAAATACGCAGAGCTATTAAAATCCTACCGTGTACACGGTAAAGGTAAAGATAAATACGATAACATCCGCATTGGTATGAACAGCCGCTTAGATACTATTCAAGCTGCGATATTACTTGAAAAACTAGCCGAGTTTCCGACAGAGCTTATAAACCGTAATAAAGCGGCTGATAATTATGAAAAAAAATTATCAGGGAAATACCAAACGCCACAAGTCCCTAACGGGTATGTAAGCTCATGGGCACAATATACTCTGGTATCAAAAAACCGTGATGCAGATATGAGCGCTTATAGAGAGCAAGGTATACCAACCATGGTTTATTACGCTACTTGTATGCATGAACAGACTGTATTTAAAGAATTAACATATAAAAGTGGTGGATTTCCAGTCGCAGAAAATTTAGCAAAATGTGTATTTAGTTTACCTATGCATGGATATATTTGAGGTTATGTGTAAATTTTATGAAAGGTAAATACTTTAATAACATAGTAACCTTGATGACAGGAACCATATTTTCTCAGGCATTGCCGATAGTAATAACCCCAATACTCACTCGACTATATTCTCCAAGTGAATTTGGTATATTATCAATTTTTTTATCGATTACATTAATATTAGGATCTATTATAAATGGTCGATATGAATTAGCTATTATGCTACCTAATGAAAATGAAGATGCAATTAATATAGCTGCTCTCTGTATGATAATTTGTACGTTTCTATCCTTGTTTATATTGTTCGTTATATTAATAATACCTGTCGAGTTAAGTACTTCAATGAATTTTCATCTTTTAGGTGGTTGGATTTATGCTGTGCCTATATTAGTCTGGTGTATTGGTTGGTTTAATGTCTTAAATTATATGAACAGCAGAGAAGAAAGTTATAAGTTAATCTCTAACTCTTTGATATTTAAAACTGTTATAGGAAATTCAATTCAACTCATTGCTCCTTTTTTTAAAGCTGGAGCATTTGGCTTAATGTTAGGGTATTTTCTGTCCAACTTACTTGGAACTTTATTGCTATATAAAACCACTAAAGTCAACTGGCATGTTAGCTTAATTAAAATAAAGGAGTTAGCAGTTAGATATAAAAAATTTCCAATGTTTTCATTGTGGGCGATACTTGCTAATAATTTATCTGTACATGCAATTAATATTTTAATAGGTTTATTCTATTCAGTTTCAACGCTTGGTTATCACTCTTTAGTTCAAAGAGTTTTAGGTTTACCTATAAGTGTAATAGGTAACAGTGTCGGGCAAGTTTATTATAAAGAGGCAACGAAAGAAAAAAATAATACAGGGGCGGCAAGAAAAATTTTCGCTCTTACGTTAAAAAAATTGTCGTTACTATCTTTAATAGTATTTCCATTAGTTTATTATTTTTTACCTATTATTTTTTCATTTGCCTTTGGTTCTGAATGGGCCATTGCAGGGCATTATGCGCAAATTTTGACACCTTTATTTGCAGTCAGATTTGTAGTGTCGGCATTAACGTTGACTAACAGTGTATTCGAAAAGCAAGGAATATCATTAGTCTGGCAAATATTACTTTTAGCTATATCTTTATTTGTAATTATTTCGAGCTATTCAAATAATTACACGTTTGAGTCGTTTTTATTTATATATAATTGGACTCTAACTTTACATTATCTTATTTTACTTTTCATACTTTATAAAGTAGCTAATGGAAAACTATAATTACATTCAGAAGGGGTTACATTGTGGAAGAGCGTACTGGAGCTGTAGCACTTATACTTGGTGGGCATGTAAATGGCTATGCAATAGTGAAAGAACTAAATTTTCACGGTGTAGAAGAGATAGTTCTATTCCAAAAAAAAAGAAGCTTAGCTAGCTTTAGTAATAAAGTGAAAAAAACTTACAATATTACTTGTACTGAAGCTAGTGTACTTCATGCTCTTGAAAGTATGAAAAGTAAGTATTCAAAAATTATATTATACCCAACAGATGATGCTTACTTAGAGGTTTTACATAAAATATACTCCTTAATATCATCTTATTGCTACATACCATTTAATAATGAACACCTATTAGAACAGCTAGATAAATTTCATCAGTATGATGTTTGCTCTAAGTCTGATATTCCTTACCCTAAAACCTTAAAAGTCGATAGTAATGTATCATTAGCCAAAATGGTAGAGCTTAAGCTTCCCTTGATAGTTAAGCCCTCAAAGAGGCTTGATTTAACAACTAGTGTTTTTAGAGCTAAGTATTTTGAAACTGAGGAGGATATTAGAAACTCTTTCGAAGAGTTAGAAGGCTACTTAAATAGTGGTGTCGAATTTATAGCCTCAGAGTTTATACCTGGGGATGATACTAATATATATGCATATACTTGTTTTAGAAGTAATGATGGCGAGCTAGTCTCTGGTTGGGGAGGGAAGAAGTTAACTCAATATCCTGACGAATTTGGAGTCGTTTCGAGTGCAAGTAATACTTGTCCCGCGGTTGTTATTGATCAAGGGCGTAATTTAGTTGAGGCTCTAAATGCATTTGGGATTGTTGAACCTGAATTCAAATTTGACAGTAGGGATGGAAAATATAAATTAATGGAAACAAACCTAAGATCCATGATGTGGCATAGAGTTGGCTTTGTGTCTGGTGTTTCATTGCATTATTTAATGTATCTTAAGGCGCTAGGAAAGGTATACGATACAGATTTTAAAGTGAGCAATAAAAAAATACATCTTGTTTTGATGCTGCATGAGATACCGAACTTGATAGCTCGAAAAAGTTACTTTAAACACTTTAGATATAATGTTTTTGGTGGTGAGAAAAGGGAGTGGGCTATTTATGAGAGAGGAGATCTCAAGCCATTCTTTTTTAGTCTTTTATTATTATTTAAAATGAGCTTTAGTGCATGCCTAAATCGATTAAAGAAAAAATTAAATTTTTTCTAAAGAAAAAAAAGCTGAAAAAGAATGGTGTCGTATTACATCACCATGCATATATAGCAAAAACAATATTTTTAGGTAAGGCTGTTATTGAACCTTATTGCCGTTTTATTGGGGCTGATAAAATTACGATTGGAGAAAGGTTTTATGCAAACGTTGGTTGTCATTTCTTAGGTAATATTACTATAGGGAGTGATGTTATGATCGGACCTAAAACAGTTATTTGGGGGAGGGATCATGGAACTGCAACAACTATGGCTATGAATCAACAGAAACATATTTCGGAAGATATTAAAATTGAGAATAATGTTTGGATTGGTGCAAATGTTACTATTTTGAAAGGGGTTAGAATAGGAACCGGGGTGATAATCGGAGCTGGTTCTGTGGTTGTAAATGATATAGATGACAATTGCATTGCTGTTGGTAATCCGGCTAAGGTAATAAAAAAGCGTAGTGAAATATGTTAATACTTAAAGTTACAGAAGATTATTTTATAGAGAAAAAATATATAGCTTATGTTTTTTTTAATGAAATTTTAGGTGTAAATTGTAGTGTTGAAGTAGATTCAAAAATTAAAGGATATAAATTAATTTTACCAAATGGTGCCTCAATAAATGCGCCAGATCTTTTTTTTGATAAGTTCAATCTTTCTACTTTGAGTCCTATCTCATTAATACCCAATTCAATAGATTTTTTAGATTGTCAGCTTTTGGGGGAGGATGTTAAATTACCTGTGCTTTTTGGTGGCACCCAAGTTGAAAGTGGTGCAGAAACGATTACTCTAGACTATGATTTTTTAGGCAGTGCTTTCTTCACAATAACTTGTATGGAGGAGTATTTAAATGACCAAAGGGATAAGCATGGGAGATTTCTCGGTGAATTTTCAATCGCTAATAAGTTTAAATACCTTGAGCAACCAATAGTAGATCAAGCTGCTGAATACATATGGCAATTATGTTTATCTTTAGATTATGCATTGTTGAAGCCTTCTAAAACAGGATCAACCTATGTCACTTGTGATGTGGATTGGCCATATGACCCTAGGTTAAATGATTTTAATAGTGCGCTAAAATATATTGGTTATGCTTTAATCCGTAAGAAATCTTTAAAAAGTGCATTTGGGTGCTTATCAAGATTTATTTTGTCAAAACTAGGAGGGGGGAAAGATAATAATCGAAAAATGGTATCTTGGATTATGGATGTTAATGAGAAGGCAGGAAATAAGGTTTTATTTTATTTTATTCCGATAAAAACATCGCCATTTGATAGTAATGATTCTCTTGAAAAAAGCGAAAAGATTAGTGAATTGTTACAAGAAATAAATACAAGAGGGCACTCTATTGGTATTCATCCCGGTTATGAATGTGTATCTTCTATACCTGTCTTTGAAAAATCTATAAATACTTTTCAGTCTAGACTTTTGGCTGAGGGAATAAAACACGAACCATTTCATAACCGAACTCACTTTTTAAAATGGGATATTGAAACTACAGCATCTTTTTTAGAGAAAAATAATATTAATTATGATTCGACTCTAGGGTTTGCAGATAAGGTTGGTTTTAGATGTGGAACAGCACATGAATTTACTATGTTTGATATTAAAAGAAGAGTTGTTTTAAAAATAAAGCAAAGACCATTATTATTTATGGAAGGTTCTTTACTAAATGAGCAATATGAAAATGTTGTTGAGAGAGACCTTGCTTTTGAGAAAGTGAAATTAATTAAAGATCGAGCCTTATTATACGGTGGTAATTTCACTATGTTATGGCATAACACCTATTTAGAAAGCGAATATGATAAGTTGCTTTATCTAAAAGTCATTAAATAAAAGAAGGGTACGCTGTGAAAGTTGCTTATTTATTAGAGTTAGACTTAGTTAATCATTTAGGTGTTAAGAAGAAAGTTTTTTCTCAAGTAGAAAATTTGAGACGATTGGGTTGTGAAGTAGAAATATTTTGCATTACACCTAGTAAAGAAAGTGATGATAACGTAAAAGTTTTTAACTCAATTAATATTAGTGGTGAATTTGGTATTACCTCTCAACTGTTTAGGTATTTAAATAGAATTTTGGTAGTGAAAAAGCTAAGAAAAGCTTTAAGTGACTATAGTCCAGAACTTATATATATGAGAGAAGGTGTGTATTACCCAGGGCTAAATAGTATTCTCGATAAGAAGAATGTAGTTATTGAAGTTAATCATGTATATGGAAATATAGAAAAGAGTAAAAGTAAGCTACTTGCATTTGGCTTCCATTTTTTAAGAAAAAAGACGTTAGAAAATGCAAGTGCTTTTATTGCTATTTCTAATGAGGTGAGCACCTCTTTAGGTAAGGTTTTTCCTAGTAAGCCAACTATTGTTATCTCGAATGGGATAGCTAAAATAAATAAGCTCACTAAGCTCACTAAGCTTTCTAATAATAAAATTAATATACTTATGGTCGGCTCACCCAATCAACCATGGCAAGGGTACGATCAATTATTAAACTTCGCAGAGGAACTTGAGTTTTCTCATCCAAAAATCCACTTTACAATAATTGGACCCAGCTCTTCAGAGTTAGTCGCAAAAAGCCAAAATGTTCGATTTTGCGGTTATTTAGATGAAAAAGATTTAACGGAACATTTTATTTCTGCTGATATAGCTATTGGTACTTTAGCTGCGTATAGAAAAAATATTAATGAGGTCTCATCTCTCAAACATAGAGCCTATGGCTCATATGGAATACCATTTATTACTTCTGTATATGATACTGATTTTTCAAAGCTTGAGGAAGTGCTAACTATTCCTAATATAGATAATTCTATTATTATAAATAAAAATATAGTAATTGATTTTATAATAAGCATGGCCGGAAAAAGAATCGACAGGAAAAGTTTGGAAGGTATTACTGAAAATAACAAATCAATAAGTCGTTTGAGTTTCTTTAATAGTATTGTAGATAGAGTAGGTAGTTAATTGTTTATAATTTACTTAATTTCTTTGTTTGTTGTATTTATTATTATGCATCACTCATTAAAAGGAACTGACTTCGAGTTGAGCCTTAAAAAGGGAAAAATATGGCCTTTATTGTTTTACAAGGAAATATTGTTGATTCTCTTACCTATGGTGTTGATTAGTTTATATGGAGTTTCATTTTTTAAATCTTCACTTTTTTATGCGAACAATGAAAGCATTCCTTATACCAATTTGCTCATTCTTTTTAATGTCGTGTTTTTTTTATTATGCTTAGCTATCTCTTCTCGCTTCTTTATAGTATCTAAAATAAGTTATAATACTATTGACATTGAAAAAAACGCGATGATTTTTTTGGTTTCTGCGATGCTTTTAGGTATTATAATACTGGTTTTTTCTCTATTGTTTCTTGGTTATAAGCATGCATTCATAAGCACAATACTGTCCGGAGAAAATCTATTGGTTGCTAGAATTAGTAATAAATACTCAACCTCTCTACCGTCACAGTTTATGAGGCTAATTACAATTTCTTTTTGGATGAGCTCTGTTTTAGCTGGAGTTTATTATTATAGTAAAAAAACACGATTAGCATTTGTTTGTTTGTTGGTATCTCTATTTTTAGCTTCAGCGGATGGTGGTAAGGCTCCTATTGTAATATCAATAGTTTTATTCGTATCTACAGTATTATACCTTTCTAAAGACAGAATAAATTTCAAAAAATATTTAGCATTTTCACCTTTTTACTTTTTATTTATATTTTCATTTATTTATTATATTACTTCATTACAGTTGAGTAATCTAAGTTTTACATCTTTTATAGAGTATTTAGTGAATAGAATTGGTGTTGGTCAAATGTCAGGTGTATATGAAACGTTTGCAATACCCGAATTAAAAGGTGATTATTATTTGCATTCGATTCCCTTTGCTAGTTATTTTTTTGAATATCCAACCTATGATAAAGATTTGATGGTTTATGTAGAGAATTTAGATCCCTCTAAAACAGGTGTGAAGAACTCATTTTTTCTATCTGAAAGCTTTGGTGCATTCGGTTGGTTTGGGGCTTTTATTTTTCCATTTTGGATTGGTATTGTTTATCCAATTAATTATTATCTAATACATAAATTTCTTAGTACCTTTGCATCACATCAAGTTGCAATGTTAATTGCTCAGCCTTTTTTCTTTATGTCTTTCTCTTTGAATGGTGGAGTGTCTTCTTTATTATTATTTAAAGGGTTGATCTTTAATTTAATATTGTTAACTATTTTTATATTGAATTTCTATTTATTTAAAATTGTTCGTGGTTTTATTTTTAAATGATTAGATATTTAAAAAAATGAGGTTTTATGAAAAAATTAGTTATTATAACTACAATTCCATTGACTATTGAGACGATGCTTTTAGAGCAAGTGAAGTATCTTTCTAACCATTATAAAGTTATTTTAGTTACAAGCTCTGGGTTGAATTCAGCTCTTTTTGATAGTGATTTAAATATAGACATTCATACCGTCGAAATGGCAAGAGGAATTGATTTGTTTAGAGATTTTGCCTCACTATTTTCAATGATTAGACTGTTAAAAAAAATTAAACCTAATTTAATACATTCGTTTACACCTAAGGCGGGCTTGATTTCGATGTTGGCAGGCTTTTTCTTAAGAACACCTGTCCGAGTTCATACATTTACAGGTTTAGTTTTCCCTACGGAATTAGGTCTGAAAAAGAAGCTGTTAATGTTTATGGATAAGATTATTTGTTTTTCTTCGACAAAAATCATTCCTGAAGGGGTGGGTGTGAAAAATGACTTATATACATTTGGTATAACTAAAAAGACTTTAAATGTTATTGGACATGGAAATATCGCAGGTGTTGATACATCATTTTATAGCCGTCAAAAAGTTGCGGCTAGTTCAGATGTTACTTTTCTTGTAGAGAAAATAAAGTTACCCAAAGATTCATTTGTTTTTTGTTTTGTTGGGCGGTTTACTGAAGATAAAGGAATAAAAGAGTTATTGGAAGCATTAGATGGTTTACCTTCTAATTGCTACTTACTGCTTGTTGGTGAGCAAGATGGAAGGTGTCCATTAAATGATGAGTATATTAATAAAATATATAAGAATGATAGAATTATAGATTTAGGTTGGTTATCAGATATTAGGCCAGCATTATACCTTTCGGATGTACTTGTTTTGCCAAGTTATCGTGAAGGTTTTCCTAACACCCCACTGCAAGCTGGGGCGATGGAATTACCTTGTATCGTCACAGATATAAATGGTTGCAATGAAATCATTATACCAAACTATAATGGTTTTATTGTGCCACCTCGGAATGTTGAAAAACTCAAGGTTGCAATGTTAAATAGCATGGATCCAGAAAGAGTAAACTCAATGGGAATCAATGCAAGGAAAAGCATAGTTGAAAAATTTGAACGCAAAACCCACCTTAAGAATATGCATAATTTTTATGAAGGAGAGTTAACAAATGAAGCGACTGTTTGATTTTTTAGTTGCACTGGGTGTATTGCTTACATTATTACCTGTTATTGCTATTGTTGCTGTTCTAATTCGGTTCAAATTAGGCTCGCCTATTTTATTTACCCAAGACCGCCCTGGTTTGAATGGTAAAATTTTTAAAATGATGAAGTTCAGAACCATGCTTGATGGTAAAGATAAGCAGGGTAACTTGCTGCCAGATAATGAGCGTATGACTAAATTTGGCTCATTTTTACGCTCTACCAGTTTAGACGAACTACCTGGTTTATTTAACGTATTAAAAGGGGATATGAGTTTAGTTGGGCCACGCCCTTTACTTATACAATATTTACCTTTGTATAGTACGGAGCAAGCGCGCCGCCATAATGTGCGCCCGGGCATTACTGGTTGGGCACAAGTAAATGGCCGTAATGCAATTAGCTGGGATCAAAAGTTTAAATTTGATGTTTGGTATGTAGATAATCAAAGTTTTTTACTCGACTTTAAAATATTATTATTAACCGTAAAAAAAGTGTTTGTTCGTGAAGGTATTAGTGCTGACGGACATGTAACTATTGAGCCATTTAAAGGCTCTAATAATGACTAAAAAGTTAGCAATTGTGGGCGCAAGCGGCCATGGTAAGGTTATTGCCGATATTGCCGAGCAGCTTGGTTTTACTGTCAAATTTTATGATGACGCTTACCCGACTAAAACACATATTGAGCATTGGTCTATAAATGGCACTTGTGCTGATTTAATCGCGTTAAATAATACAAGTACTGCATCTAGCGACGTTGTTGTGGCCATTGGTAATAATGATATTCGCTTGCAAAAAATACAATTATTACAACAAAATAATTTTAACCTAATTACCCTAATTCACCCAAGCGCAGTGATAAGCCAATACGCCGTGGTAGCAATGGGCACCGTAGTTTTTGCGGGTGCTGTTATTAATGCATTTGCAAAAGTTGGTGTGGGTTGCATAATCAACACAGCAGCAGTTGTTGAACATGATTGCTGCATTGGTGATTTCACTCATATTTGCCCTAATGTTGCTTTAGCGGGCGGCGTTGTTGTTGGTACTCAAAGTTGGGTTGGTATTGGTAGCCAAGTAAAACAGTTAGTGTCAATTGGCGATAAATGTTTGATTGGTGCTGGTAGCACCGTTGTAAAAAATATACCTGATAACGTTACAGCATTTGGCTCTCCTGCAGTAGCAAAATAAATTAGACCTCATTTCTATATGGAATTAATAGGAACATCATGTTAAATACCCCATTTTCTCCTTGGCCAAGCTTCACTCAAGACGAGGCTGATGCTGTAAGTCGTGTAGTTTTGTCAAACAAAGTTAACTACTGGACGGGTACTGAAGGCCGTGAATTTGAAAAAGAATTTGCCACTTGGGCAGATAGCGAGTACGCAATCGCACTTGGTAATGGCACTTTAGCGCTTGATATCGCGCTTAAAGCGTTAAATGTGGGTGCTGGCGATGAAGTTATCACTACACCGCGTACTTTTTTAGCGTCTGCCTCTAGTATTGTTACTGCTGGCGCAGCACCTGTATTTGCCGATGTTGATTTAAATAGCCAAGCAATTACTGCTGAATCTATTAAAGCGGTACTTACACCAAAAACGAAAGCAGTTATTGTTGTACACTTAGCCGGTATGCCTGCTGAAATGGACGAGATAATGGCACTCAGTAAAGAGCATGGTTTTTATGTAATAGAAGACTGTGCACAAGCGCATGGTGCTAAGTATAAAGGCCGTTCTGTGGGCAGTATAGGCCACATTGGGGCGTGGAGTTTTTGCCAAGATAAAATAATGACTACCGGCGGTGAAGGCGGCATGGTAACCACTAACTCTAAAGAGTTATGGTCCGCTATGTGGAGCTATAAAGATCACGGTAAAAGCTTTGATGCAATTTATAATCGTGAACACCCACCAGGGTTTAGATGGTTACACGAAAGCTTTGGTACTAACTGGCGCATGACCGAAATGCAAGCTGTACTTGGTCGAATTCAATTAACCCGCATGACAGAGTGGACAGCTAAACGCCAAGCGTATGGTTTGCAGCTAGACCAAGCTGCAAGTGATTTTGACTGTATTCGCTTAGTTGTAGTGCCTGAGTATAGTGAGCACGCTGAATATAAACATTATATGTTTATTAAACCTGAGTGTTTAGCCGAGGGTTGGGATCGTGACCGTATAGTAAACACCATTGTAGAGCACGGCGTACCTTGTTTTCAGGGGAGTTGTTCTGAAGTGTATTTAGAAAAAGCGTTTGATAACACCCCGTGGCGTCCTGAAACTCGCCTACCAAATGCTGTTGAGCTAGGTGAAACGTCAATTATGTTTTTAGTCCACCCGACTTTAACTGAAGCTGAGATAGCAAAAACAACCCAAGTTATGAAAGAAGTGTTTGCATTAGCGAGTAAGTGAAAGGTTGCTAGGGAAGAAGCTAGGTGCTAGAAGAGGCTAGGACCTAGACTCCTAGCAACTAGAATCTATATTTCAAAGGAAGGGACCTCAATGCAATTTGAAAAACTGGATGTTTGGAAAAGAGCTTCACGGTTAGCTTGTAATATATAAAGTTACTAAAGATTGTAAAGATTATGGCTTTAAAGATCAGGTAACGCGTTCAGCGGTTTCGATTCCTTCAAATATTGCAGAGGGGCTTGAAAGAGGGAGCACTAATGATGAATCTAGATTTTTATATTACGCTAAAGGTTCTGCTGGTGAATTAGTTACACAACTTTACATTGGCATTGAAATTGGATTTATAGAAAAAGGTCATGGATTAAAGCTAATATCTGAAGCTAAAGAAGTTGCAGCGATTATTGCGGCGTTAATTAAACGCAGAAAGGGATTTGTGAAAGAGCAAGAGTCCAACTATGGTACTGATAGCTCCTAGCTCCTAGCTCCTAGCTCCTAGCTCCTAGCTCCTAGCTCCTAGCTCCTAGCTCCTAGCTCCTAGCTCCTAGCTCCTAAGATCTAGCTAATTTAGGCTATCTGCTCTATAATTCATGAAATTTTAACAAGTAAACGCACTATTTTGTGTACTTTATTTTTTAAATCAATCAAATACAAGAAAAAGGGAACTTGTTGTGGATAGCTACATCAGATCTATTTTAAATGCATCGCGTGGTACAAAGCGTGTCATCACGTTATTTATAGACTCGCTCTTTATTGCGGCAGCATTTTGGCTGGCTTTAATTGTACGCTTAGATAGCCTTGCCCCCTTTAGAAATCTTGATAATTGGCTGCTTTTAGCTTTATTAATCCCCACTGCATTATTTGCATTTATTAACTTAGGCTTATATCGAGCTGTACTTAGATACATGAATGCACAAGCATTATGGGCAATTGTACTAGGCACCGTTATAACCACCGTTAGCTTGGTGTTATTGTCGTTTTTTGTTGGTATTACTATCCCGCGCACTATGCCATTTATTTTTGCTTGGTTATGCTTATTAACAGTTGGTGGTTCGCGTGTATTGGTACGAGCCATGATTGGTAAAATGGCAACGGCAAATAAAGAGTCGATTATTATTTATGGGGCTGGATCTGCAGGGCGACAATTAGCCACTGCGTTAGGTGCTGGACCTGAATATTATGTACGCGCATTTATTGATGACGATGAGACAAAGCAAGGTTCAATCATTCAAGGTATACCAGTAATTAACTTTAAAGGTATTTACGAACTAATTAATAAAGGTAAAGCGACTAAAGTTTTACTGGCCTTACCAAGTGCAACTCGAGCAAGGCGTAAAGAAGTGTTAGCGCAATTAGAGCCGTTAACTATTAAAGTGTTATCAATCCCTGGTATGGCCGATGTGGTTGAAGGTAAAGCTAAGCTATCAGAGTTTCGTGATGTTGAAATTGAAGATTTATTGGGCCGAGACCCAGTAACACCTAAACCTGAATTAATGGCTGCTAATATTACCGGTAAAGTGGTAATGGTAACAGGCGCTGGCGGTTCTATTGGGTCTGAGCTTTGTAGGCAAATAGTTAGGCAGCAACCTAAAAAATTAGTGTTATTTGAAATATCAGAATTTGGTTTATATTCAATAGAAAAAGAGCTAAATGAGTACATTATTAATAACAGTATTGATTTAGAGCTAATACCAATAATGGGCTCTGTGCAGCGCATTAATCGTATTGAAACAGTAATGATAGCATTTGGTGTACAAACGGTTTATCACGCTGCGGCTTACAAGCATGTTCCATTGGTTGAGCACAATGTTGTTGAAGGTGTACGTAATAATGTATTTGGTACATTTTATGCTGCAAAAGCGGCTGCAAATGCGGGTGTTGAAACTTTTGTATTAATTTCGACCGATAAAGCAGTTCGTCCAACAAATGTAATGGGTGCGACTAAGCGCATGGCTGAGCTAGTGCTACAAGGTTTAGCGCAAACGAAAGGTAAAGGCCATCGTACACGTTTTTGCATGGTACGTTTTGGTAATGTACTTGGCTCGTCGGGTTCGGTTGTGCCGCTATTTCGTAGGCAAATTAAAGAAGGCGGACCTATTACGCTTACCCACCAAGATATAACCCGCTTTTTTATGACAATACCAGAAGCAGCGCAGCTTGTAATACAAGCCGGCTCTATGGGCAAAGGTGGTGACGTATTTGTGCTTGATATGGGCGAGCCAGTTAAAATTAAAGATTTAGCAAGTAAGATGATTCGTTTATCTGGCTTTGAAGTAAAAGACAAAACTAATCCACATGGTGATATTGAAATTCAATGCACAGGCCTTCGCCCAGGTGAAAAGCTATATGAAGAGCTGTTGATTGGTGACAATGTTGGCCAAACCACTCACGAGCGTATAATGACTGCAAGTGAAGTAATGCTGCCATTACCTGAGTTAAATGTATTTTTAGAGGCACTCGACATAGCTTGCCATAACTTTGATCACCAAGTGATTCGCCAGTTATTGTTAGATGCACCAACAGGGTTTAATCCAACAGACGGTATTTGTGATTTAGTGTGGAATGCTAAGCATGAATCACCTAACGAAGTGACCACTGCCAAGGTAGTCAATTTAAAAAATTGATAGGCGTTTTAATGTGTTGTAACCAAGGACGGTTATGAACCACATATTTATTACGGCTAAAGCCGGTTCCTACGATATACCTACAGGTAGGAGCGCGCTTTAGCGCCGATGTGTTGCGCCTCGCGTTTAAAGCCCACCATTCGAGTTATTATCAAAGCCGTCACTATAACATTATCATGGCTAAAGCCGGTTCCTACGATATACCTACAGGTAGGAGCGCGCTTTAGCGCCGATGTGTTGTACCTCGTGTTTAAAGCCTACCATTCGAGTTATTATCAAAAATTGCTGTTATAACCACTATCACGGCTAAAGCCGGTTCCTACGATATACCTACAGGTAGGAGAGCGCTTTAGCGCCGATGTGTTGTACCTTGTGTTTAAAGCCCATCATTCGAGTTATTATCAAAAACTGCTGTTATAACCACTATCACGGCTAAAGCCTGTTCCTACGATATACCTACACGTAGTAGGACGGTTTAGCGCCGATGTGTTGCGCCTCGCGTTTAAAGCCCACCATTCGAGTTATTATCAAAAATTGCTGTTATAACCACTATCACGGCTAAAGCCTGTTCCTACGATATACCTACAGGTAGGAGCGCGCTTTAGCGCCGATGTGTTGCGCCTCGCGTTTAAAGCCCACCATTCAAGTTATTAGAATTACTGTTATAACCACTATCACGGCTAAAGCCTGTTCCTACTGTGTATTTACACGTAGGAGTGCGCTTTAGCGCCGATGTGTTGCGCCTCGCGTTTAAAGCCCATCATTCGAGTTATTATCAAAGCCGTCACTATAAACATTATCATGACTAAAGCCGGTTCCTGCGGTGTATTTACACGTAGGAGTGCGCTTTAGCGCCGATGTGTTGCGCCTCGCGTTTAAAGCCTACTATTCGAGTTATTATCAAAAATTACTGTTATAACCACTATCACGGCTAAAGCCGTTTCCTTCGGGGTAGGGGGGCGCTTTAGCGTCGGTGGTTTACACCGTGTTTAAAGCCAGTCATTCAAGCTATTATCAAAATTGCGGTTATAGCTGTTATAACGACTATCACGGCTAAAGCCGGTTCCTACTATATACCAACACGTAGGAGCGCGCTTTAGCGTCGGTGTATTGCATAAACTCCATACAAAAAGAGATGCTTTCGGAGTATCTCAAAAATTATATTTTGCACAAATTTGAATCAAATATAACAAAAATATTTGAAAGAGCTATGCTTAAGAAAACGTATTTACCTAATATAAAATGTTTAGATCTGCTTCGCTCTACAATGATTAGAGAAAAAGCAGATAAGAGTCTGCAATTTCTGTATCAGTTACTATTATAAGTACGTGGATTAACGGCTCTGTATTTGGGTATGAATACAAGAAGGTTAAATTTGGAAACTGTAAGCACTGAAGCAATAGGTAAGGTGCTAGGAAGCAATAATTTAGAGATTGAAGGAGTTGAAATGAATGTTGCTGTTGTTGGTACGGGTTATGTTGGTCTATCAAACGCTATGCTACTTGCACAAAATAATAAGGTTGTTGCACTCGATATTGATGAAAATAAAATTTCGTTATTACAAAAGAAACAATCGCCTATTGATGATGTTGAAATAAATAATTTTTTACAAAATGACAAGCTCAACTTTGTAGCGACTACTGATAAAGATCTTGCTTTGATTGACGCTGAGTTTGTAATTATTGCGACCCCTACAGATTATGACCCAGTAACAAATTACTTTAATACTGGTTCGGTTGAGTCGGTTATTCAGGATGTTATAAAAATTAACCCAACTGCGACCATGATCATTAAATCAACAGTACCTGTTGGATTTACCGAATCAGTAAAACAAAAATTTAATACAAACAACATATTGTTTTCACCTGAGTTTTTACGTGAAGGTAAAGCGTTACATGATAATTTACATCCCTCTCGTATTATTGTGGGGGAGCAAAGTGAGCGAGCAAGAACGTTTGCGAACTTATTGGCGCAAGGTGCAATAAAGCAAGATATAGCTATTTTGTTTACAGAATCAACTGAGGCTGAGGCTATTAAGCTTTTTTCTAACACTTATTTGGCTATGAGAGTTGCTTACTTTAATGAACTAGATAGCTACGCAGAGAGTTTAGGGTTAAGCGCAAAACAAATTATAGAAGGTGTGGGTTTAGATCCACGCATAGGTAATCATTATAATAACCCATCGTTTGGTTATGGCGGTTACTGCTTACCTAAAGATACTAAGCAATTATTGGCAAACTATAAGAACGTACCTAATAACATGATTGCTGCGATTGTTGATGCTAATACTACCCGTAAAGACTTTATTGCGTTTTCAATTATCAACCGCAACCCTAAGGTTGTGGGGGTATATCGTTTAGTCATGAAAACTGGCTCTGATAATTTTAGAGCGTCTGCAATTCAGGGGATCATGAAGCGTATAAAAGCGAAAGGTATTAAAATTGTAGTGTATGAGCCGTCCTTACGAGAAGATGCTTTTTTTAATTCGCGGGTAATAAAAGATCTAAGTGAATTTAAAGAAGTGTCAGATGTAATAATTTCAAACCGTATGGTTAAAGAGTTGGACGATGTGGTTGGTAAAGTTTATACGCGCGATTTATTCGGAAGTGATTAAAGTTAAATGAAGGACTAACTATGAAAGCTGTTATCCCAGTTGCAGGCCTTGGTACGCGTATGCTCCCAATGACTAAGGCTATTCCTAAAGAAATGCTCCCATTGGTCAATAAGCCTCTTATTCAATACATTGTTAATGAATGTGTTGCTGCGGGAATAAAAGAAATTGTGTTAGTAACCCATAGCTCAAAAAATGCGATCGAAAACCATTTTGATACAAGTTTTGAGCTTGAAGCTACGTTAGAAAAGCGTGTTAAGCGTAAGCTTTTAGATGAAGTGCGATCAATTTGCCCGTCGGATGTTACCATTTTACATGTACGCCAGGGCGAGGCTAAAGGATTAGGCCATGCAGTGTTATGCGCCAAACCAATTATTGGTGAAGATGATTTTGTTGTGGTATTACCCGATGTAATACTTGATGCCTACACAGCAGATCAAAAAACTGAAAATTTAGCTGCAATGATAGCTCGTTTTAAAGTAACAGCAGCCAGTCAAATTATGCTTGAGCCTGTGCCACTTCAAGATGTTAGTAAGTATGGAATTGCAGATATTGGTGGTGTAGCTATTAGAGCTGGTGAAAGCGCTAAAATAAAAACGATGGTTGAAAAACCGAGTATTGAAGATGCACCATCAAATTTTGCTGTTGTGGGTCGTTATGTTTTATCAAAAACTATTTGGTCGCTATTGGCTAAAACTCCAGTAGGTGCTGGTGGTGAAATACAGTTAACCGATGCAATCGATATGCTTCTGGAAAAAGAAGTTGTAGAGGCATTTCATATGAGTGGTCGTGCTCACGATTGTGGTGACAAACTTGGTTATTTGAAAGCGATTGTTGAGTACAGCATGCGCGATGAAAACTTAGGTGAAGAGTTTTCAAGCTTTATTGCAGGTTTAGTGCAATCAGATAATAAACACTTAAAGGCTATTTAAAATAGCTTTAGACTCGCTGCTTTATAAAAAGATGGCTTATGTCACCGTTTTTGTAAATTATAAAGCAATCACGGCTAAAGCCTGTGCCTACGGGTTACTTACACGTAGGAGAGCGCTTTAGCGTCGATGGTTACGCTGTATTCAAACGAATTATCATAGCCAAAAATAACCATTCTCACGGCGGAAACCGGTTCCTACGGTATTACTTACAAGTAGGAGGGCGCTTTAGCGCCGATGGTTTTACGCTGTATTCAAACGAATTATCATAGCCAAAAATAAGCATTCTCACGGCTGAAGCCTGTTCCTACGGTATTACTTACACGTAAGAGAGCGCTTTAGCGCCGATGGTTTTACTGTATTTAAACGAATTATCATAGCCAAAAATAAGCATTTTCACGGCTAAAGCCTGTTCCTACGGGTTACTTACACGTAGGAGAGCGCTTTAGCGCCGATGGTTTTACGCTGTATTCAAACGAATTATCATAGCCAAAATAACCATTCTCAGGGCTGAAGCCTGTTCCTACGGGTTACTTACACGTAGGAGAGCGCTTTAGCGCCGATGGTTTACGCTATATTCAAACGAATTATCATAGCCAAAAATAAGCATTTTCACGGCTAAAGCCTGTTCCTACGGGTTATTTACACGTAGGAGAGCGCTTTAGCGCCGATGGTTTTACGCTGTGTTCAAACGAATTATTATAGCTAAAAATAAGCATTTTCACGGCTAAAGCCTGTTCCTACGGTATTACTTACACGTAGGAGAGCGCTTTAGCGCCGATGGTTTTACGCTGTATTCAAACGAATTATCATAGCCACAAATAAGCATTTTCACGGCTAAAGCCTGTTCCTACGGTATTACTTACAAGTAGGAGGGCGCTTTAGCGCCGATGGTTTTACTGTATTCAGACGAATTATTATAGCCCAAAATAAGCATTTTCACGGCTAAAGCCTGTTCCTACAACTACTTTTGTTTGGGCAATAAAAAGCCACCTATTTTAAGGTGGCTTTTTTGATCGCAAGAATGGTGATGTTAATTCTATTGAAACATTACTACTCTAACGAGCTAAATAACTTACAGTGTAATCGGTATTACCAGATCTTTACGCGATCTTCTGGTTTGATATACATTTTATCGCCTTCTTTTACGTCGTATGCTTTATAAAATTCAGGCATGTTCGATAAAATACCAATTACACGGTAATGGCTTGGCGAATGTGAATCTGTCATTAGGCGATTACGTAACTCTTCGTCACGATATTTACGACGCCAAATTTGTGACCAACCCATAAAGAAGCGCTGGTCGCCAGTGTAGCCATCAATAATCGGTGCTTTATCATTTCCTAAAGATAGCTGGTACGCAGTGTGGGCAACGGTTAGGCCGCCTAAATCACCGATGTTTTCGCCTAATGTAAGCTCACCATTAACGTTCGCATCTTCAAATGGCTTATATTCGTTATATTGTGCGACTAACTGACCTGTACGTTCACCAAATTGCTTAAGGTCTGACTCACTCCACCAGTTACGTAAATTGCCGTCACCATCGTATTTAGCGCCTTGATCATCAAAGCCATGACCAAGTTCGTGGCCAATTACAGCGCCAATTGCGCCATAATTTACTGCATCATCAGCGTCTAAGTTAAAAAATGGTGGTTGTAAAATCGCGGCTGGAAATACAATTTCATTATTAACCGGGTTGTAATAGGCATTAACGGTTTGTGGTGTCATGTGCCATTCAGAACGATCTACTGGTTTACCTAATTTTGCAATCATATCTGCGTATGACCATTCGCTATGGCGAATATAGTTGCCTACGAGCTCATCAGCATTAATACTTAGCGCTGAGTAGTCTTTCCAGTTGTCAGGGTAGCCAATTTTTGGTGTGAATTTATCGAGCTTTTCTTTTGCAGCAAGTTTAGTTTCTGGGCTCATCCATTCAAGGTTTTCAATTGCTACGCCATAGCCTTTGATCACGTTATCAACGAGTTCTTCCATACGCGCTTTAGCTTCAGGCGGGAAGTTTTCTTTAACGTAGACTTTGCCTAAAATTTCACCTAGCACACCATTTGACGCATCAACAGCTTGCTTCCAAAGTGGGGCTTGTTCTTCTACGCCGCGTAATGTTGTGCTGTAAAAGTTAAAGTTTAAGTCAACAAGGTCTTTATTTAGTAGGCCTGCATAGTTGCTTACAAAGTGAAACTTAAGGTAATTTTGCCATGTTGTTACATCGGTTTTTGCGTAAATATCGGCAAATTTTTCAAAGTAACTTGGTTGACCCACGATGATATCAGTAGTATTCACGCCAGATGCTTTAAAATATTCAACAAGGTCAAAGCTTCCTGTTAATTTACTGGCATCAGCTACACTCATTTTATTGTATGTTTTAGTTGCATCACGCTGCTCTACACGACTCCACTGCGCTTGTGCAATATTGGTTTCAAGTGCAACAATAGCTTTTGCTTGTTGCTCTGGTTTTTGTACACCAGCACGCTTTAATACTTCAGTTACGTAGGTATTATAAGCCGCGCGGATTTTAGTGAATTTTTCATCGTCTTTTAAGTAATAATCACGATCAGGCAAGCCTAAACCTGATTGGTAAGCATACAGGGCATATTCGCTTGAATTTTTTGCGTCATTATTTACATACCAACCAAATGGAGCGCTGCCGCCTTGCATGCGAAGTTGCGCCATTAATGTAACGAGGTCAGACTTGTTTTTTACTGCGTCAATCGTATTTAGCTGTGTCATTAGCGGTGAAATGTTAAGTTCTTCACGCGCATTTTCGTCCATGTAGCTTTTAAAGAAAGCGCCAAGTTTGTACTCATCACTGCCTGGTTTTGCTGTTGTACTTGCTGCTGCTTTTTCAAGTACTGTTTTCATGGCTTTTTGTGATTCGTCATATAGCTGTGAAAATGAGCCGTAGTTAGATTTATCACCTGGGATTTCTGTCGTTGCTAGCCATTGGCCGTTTACGTGGTAGTAAAAATCATCCTGAGCACGGACTGATTTATCCATGTTCGCTAATTCAATGCCTGAATTTAATTGTTCAACCGGTGCGCTAACCGCCGCTGTTTCTGGGGCTTTTGTTTGTTCTTGTTTATCGCCACAGCCGACTAGTCCCAAAGCAAGTGCAATACTTGCTGCAGTAAGAGTTACTTTTTTCATGAGAGTCTCGTTTGTTAGTTGTTGTATGAATAATCAGTTAACCGAATAAATAAAGTATTTCGATAGGATATTCTCTGACCCCATCTTAAACCTGTTCGTAACAACAATAAACCAGTTACACGCAACGATAGTAGCTAATATGTAACAAAGTTTATCGAAGAGCAGAATCAAAGTTGTTGAAGCCGATGTAGGCGGGAGTTTACCTCGCGCAGTTTGGTGTTTTTGTTAATTTGCGCGGCGTAAAGCCCAGCCTACGGCAAATTTAAGAATGGATGTTTGGTTTATTTGTAGGCGGGAGTTATCTCCACAGTTTGGTTTTTTGTTAATTTGCGCGGCGTAAAGCCCCGCCTACGGCAAATTTAAGAATGGGTGTTTGGTTTATTGGTAGGCGGGAGTTTACCTCGCGCGGTTTGGTGTTTTTTTTAATTTACGCGGCGTAAAGCCCCGCCTACGGCAAATTTAAGCAATGGGTGTTTGGTTTATTTGTAGGCGGGAGTTTACCTCGCGCTGTTTGGTGTTTTTTGTTAATTTGTGCGGCGTAAAGCCCCGCCTACGGCAAATTTAAGCACTAGTATTTTGTGTATTTGTAGGCGGGAGTTATCTCCACAGTTTGGTTTGAATTTTTATCTGCTATGTTTAAATAAACACTAAATCGTATTCACAATGAAAAACTCTCATAACTTAAGAAAAGGCCGTATATCTTTAGCTAATCATTATTATTGTGTAACTATTGTGACCTACCATAGAGAGGCGCTACTGATGGATTTATATCTAAATAGAGCCTTTATATGTGAAATGAAAAGACTAGAAGAAGAGGGCGCAGCAAAAACAATTGCATTTGTTTTTATGCCAGATCATATTCACTGGCTTTTTCAGTTGCAATTAAAAATGGAATTAAGTGGGGTTATTCGAACGTTTAAAGGACGAACAACTAAAATTGCCAGAATGAATGCTCAACTTAATAAGTTTTGGCAGCCTGACTATTATGATCATTTAATAAGAAATGAAAGCGATTTAATCAATTATGCGCGTTACATAGTCGCTAACCCGCTAAGAGGGGAGTTAGTAAAAAATGTATCGCTATACCCTTATTGGGATTGCATTTATATCAATTAATTTGCGCGGCATAAAGCCCCGCCTACGGCAAATTTAAGCACTGGTATTTTGTGTATTTGTAGGCGGGAGTTTACCTCGCGCAGTTTGGTGTTAATGCGCGAGGTGGAGTTTAAAATTGTGTTTTTATTTTTTCGATGATTTCTACATTGGCGGCGGGGAAGTTGTATTCGCTTAGCTTATCAATTGCTACCCATGCGCTTAATTGGCCTTCGGCGCCATGTGCATCGCCGCTGAAGTCGGTGACAACATGCACGTCTAGTTTTACACATTTATCGCCATAATCATGCTCTATGACCATTAGCTGGCTTGAGCTGTGAATCGTTAATGCTACTTCTTCAATAAGTTCGCGTTTTAGTGCCTCAAATACGGTTTCGCCGCTTTCTACTTTCCCACCCGGAAACTCCCATAAACCGCCTTGGTGTTTATCGTCTGGGCGTTTGCAAATAAATAATGTGTTGCCAGCTTTGATAACGCCAACGGCTACGTGGATTATTTTTTTTGTCATATTTTAATCTCTATTTTTAATTAATCTGCGCGGCGTAAAGCCCCGCCTACGGTAAATATAAACGCCAAAGCCAGCTTATATCGGTTATTGTCACCTAATTATTTTCATAAAAAAAGCGACGCAGGCGTCGCTTTTTAATTATTACTTAACAATATATGGTTACTTTAATTTACCGCAACACTGTTTAAATTTTTGACCTGATTTACAAGGGCATGGTTCGTTACGGCCAACTTTTGGCTCCGCACGAGCTGCGACTACGGCACCTTGTGGTGTTTCGCCGCCAACGTGCTCAACTTCTTCGTGTTGATATTCGCGAGGTGCGCTTTCGCTTTTGCGATGTTGCTCTTCGATTTTTTCAACGTCTTCTTCAGCGCGCACTTGTACTTTACTTAAAATACTTACTACGTCGATTTTAAGGTTTTCAAGCATCTCTGAGAACAATTCAAACGATTCACGCTTGTATTCTTGCTTAGGGTTCTTTTGTGCATAACCGCGTAAGTGAATACCTTGGCGTAAATGGTCCATTGCAGCAAGGTGATCTTTCCAATGTTGATCAAGGCTTTGCAGCATAATTGCTTTTTCAAACTGGCGAAGTACTGGCTCACCAACTTGCTCTTCTTTTTGCTTGTATGCGGTATTGATCTCTTCTTCGATTCGTTCACGCAGCTTTTCTTCGTAAAGCTTGTTGTCGTCTGCTAGCCATTGTGTGATTGGTAGCTCGATCAAGAAATCTTGTTTTAAGCGTTCTTCTAGGCCTGGGATATCCCACATTTCAGCAAGGCTTTGCGGTGCAATATATTGGTCAATTGTGTTACCAAGTACATCGCCACGAATAACCGTGATGGTTTCTGAAATATCGCCTTCAACAAGTAGCTCATTACGTTGTGCGTATACAACACGACGTTGGTCGTTTGCTACGTCATCGTATTCTAGTAATTGTTTACGAACGTCAAAGTTACGTGCTTCTACTTTGCGTTGTGCGTTTTCAATTGCGCGGTTAACCCATGGGTGCTCGATGGCTTCGCCGCGTTGCATGCCGAGTTTACGCATCATGTTAGTCATGCGTTCACCAGCAAATATACGCATTAATGCGTCATCCATTGATAAGTAAAAACGGCTTGACCCAGCATCACCCTGACGACCAGAACGACCACGAAGCTGATTATCAATACGGCGAGATTCATGACGCTCGGTACCAATAATATGTAAACCGCCAGCTGTAATTACTGCATCGTGACGTATTTGCCATGCCGCTTTGATTTCAGCTATTTTTTCATCACTTGGGTTATCAAGTTTTTCAAGTTCGCTATTCCAGTTACCACCTAACACAATATCGGTACCACGACCGGCCATGTTAGTTGCAATGGTTACTGTGCCAGGTAAACCTGCATCAGCAACGATGTCGGCTTCTTGCGCATGGAACTTAGCATTAAGTACGTTGTGCTTAATTTTTTCTTTACGTAAAAATTGCGATAAGTACTCTGAGCTTTCAATTGAAATAGTACCCACCAATACTGGTTGGCCGCGCTCTTGGCAATCTTTAATATCGACTAAAATTGCTTCGTATTTTTCTTCTTGCGTTAAGTAAACTAGGTCAGCACGGTCATCGCGGATCATTGGCTTATTAGTTGGCATAACAACAGTATCAAGGCCGTAGATTGACTGGAACTCAAATGCTTCAGTGTCGGCAGTACCTGTCATACCTGCAAGGGTTTCGTAAATACGGAAGTAGTTTTGGAATGTGATTGATGCCAACGTTTGGTTTTCGTTTTGAATTTTTACACCTTCTTTAGCTTCAACAGCTTGGTGTAAACCTTCAGACCAACGACGCCCTTCCATTGAACGGCCTGTATGCTCATCGATAATGATTACTTCGTTTTCTTTTACAACGTAATCAACATCTTTTTGATAGAGCTTGTGAGCGCGTAATGCAGCATAAACATGGCTTAGTAAAGTGATACTACCTGCAGAGTAAAGCGAATCGCCTTCTGCTATTAAACCGCGCTCGGTTAGTAATTCTTCAACTTTAATTTGGCCGCGTTCAGTTAAATGAACTTGCTTAGATTTTTCATCGATTGTGAAATCGCCATCGCCTTCAATACCTTCTTCGTCTTCTTTTTCTTGTAGTTCAAGAGTAGGAACGATGGTATTGATTTCAGTGTAAAGCTCAGAGCTATCTTCAGCTGGGCCTGAAATGATAAGCGGAGTACGCGCTTCATCAATTAAAATTGAGTCAACTTCATCCACTACTGCGTAGTAAAGTGGACGTTGTACGCGTTCGTTAATGCTAAACGCCATGTTGTCACGTAGGTAATCAAAACCAAACTCGTTATTTGTACCGTAAGTAATATCGGCAGCGTAGGCTTCTTTTTTCTGCTGCGGCATCATACCTGGTACGTTGCAGCCAACTGTTAAGCCTAAAAATTCAAATAGTGGACGGTTTGTTTCAGCATCACGTTTTGCTAAGTAGTCGTTTACGGTAATAACGTGGACGCCTTTACCCGTTAAGCCACGTAAGTAGGCCGGTAAACTTGCAGTAAGTGTTTTACCCTCACCGGTGCGCATTTCTGCAATACGCCCTTGGTTTAGTACCATACCGCCAAGAAGCTGTACGTCAAAGTGACGCATGCTATTAACACGCTTTGATGCTTCACGTACCACAGCAAAGGCCTCTGGCAGAATGTCATCAAGGCTTTGTCCGTTATCGTAACGTTCTCTAAACTCTGCTGTTTTGGCTTTTAAATCTTCGTCTGAAAGCGCTTCTAGTTGCGTTTCAAGTGCGTTGATCAGCGCGACCGTCTTTCTTAAATTTTTAATAGTGCGGTCATTGCGACTACCAAAAATCTTGGTAAATAAATTAGATATCATGATAAAACCGTTACAATATATTCTTTGTTAGCCGATTATCAGCTAACCCATTTTGATATGCCCAAGCGTTTTGGGGTCATTACTAATTAATATACTGCTCATAAAAAGAACATATTAATTAGCAATTTTAATAAACGCTGCAAAATGCATCATTTATTACGTGCGTTACTATACCAGACTCTGCGAAACAACGAACCACCTGTTCATCAAGATGCCCATTTTTAACTGAAAAATTTCGTAAATACCGTAAAGATAACTTTAATCTTGCTCATTTATTACATTAACGATGAATATATGGAGGTGGATAAAATAAAATCAAGGGTGAAAACAAAGCAATCGGCTGGCTTATTATCAATGAGGTACTTACTTTTTCCCGTGCCGTGCGAGTCGCTCTAGTTTTGCTTTAAGCGAAGGGGGGGCGTTTGAGGCAATTGCGGTGAGGTAATCTGCTGTTTGTTCGCTCATGGGGGGGGGGTTAGCTGCGGGTGCGTTGTTATTCATTTTTGTCGTGGTGTTAGGGCTCAAGCGCTGCGTAGTTTGTGGATTTGCAGTAATTTTTATTTGCCCAAGCTCAGCCATACCAGCAGCTCGAAAATGTGAAAGCATATCCATTTTTAAATAATTTAAACGTAGTGCGATAGGCGCTGATACCGCTTCGATCATAAGTGTGCCATCGCGATAGTTACTTACGCGACATTTACCGCCTAAATTAGCGCCTAAAAAATCACTCAGTAAAGTTTGCTGCTTATCGAGAGCTTGGCTTTTGCCTGCATATGACGCCAATCTGCCGCTGAGGCCCGCCATAATATCGTTTAAAGGCTTTGGTGCGAACCTGTCTTTAGCCATGAAAACACCAGTATTTAGAACGAAGAAATTTATTTTAAATGATTGCAAATACAAAGCAATGATTAATGCTGGCATTTCAAATTAAGTAACCCCATCGGCGCTAAAGTGCTCTCCTACGTGCGGGTATATCGTAGGAACAGGCTTTAGCCGTGAAAATAGTTATGTTTGACTGTGATGATTCTGTTTGAATACTTGTGCGAAATCCACCGGCGCTAAAGCGCTCTCCTACGTGTGGATATTATGTTTATCTCTTTTATTTTGTGCTGATATATTTTAATCTCGCTGTACATTGTTTAAACATATAAGGATATATTATGAATATTACACACCATGGAGCGGTGAATGGGGTGACAGGCTCTTGTCATCAACTCGACTATACAAGTACTGAATCGGTGCTGATTGATTGTGGTATTTTTCAAGGTGAAGACGCGGGGCCAGATTTAGCAATCGATTTTGATATTTCTACCGTTACGGCATTAATCGTGACTCATTGCCATATTGATCATGTTGGCCGTATTCCTTATTTGTTTGCTGCTGGTTTTAGTGGACCCATTTTTACCTCAAAGGCATCAGCAAGCTTGTTGCCCTTGGTGATTGAAGATGCTCTTAAAGTGGGTGTAACGCGAGATCAAAAAATCATAGATGCCTGCTTAAGTTTACTTGAAAAACGTATTGTCGCTGTTGAATTTAATCAGTGGTTTGAGTTACCTGGTAGTAATGAGTTACCACCCCTTACAAAGGCTCGGTTTCAGCGTGCTGGGCATATTCTTGGTTCAGCTTATGTTGAAGTTGATGTAGGGGTAAAACCTAATCTTCAGCGTGTGGTGTTTTCTGGTGATTTAGGCGCGCCCTATACGCCGCTGTTACCAAGCCCCAAAGCGCCTTATAAGGCTGATGTGCTCGTGATTGAATCAACCTACGGCGATAAAAACCATCAAGGGCGAAAAGAGCGAACATCAACGCTTAAAAAAGTGATTGAAAAAGCGGTTGCAGACAACGGCGTTGTATTAGTGCCTGCTTTTAGCATTGGGCGTACGCAGGAGTTACTCTACGAGTTAGAGCAAATTATTCACAGCGCCCGTAAAAACCCATCTTGGCAAAGTATTAATGTAATTGTTGATTCACCTATGGCGGCTAATTTTACGAGTAAATATCGAGAGTTTAAAAGTCTATGGGATGATGAAGCTAAAAAGCGTTTAGCGAACGGCCGTCACCCGTTAGATTTTCAACAACTACATACTGTTGATAGTCATAAAGAGCATCTTGCAGTGATTGAGTATTTAAGTAAGCGAGATGAAGCTGCAATTGTTATTGCCGCGAGTGGCATGTGCACAGGTGGCCGAATTGTGAATTACCTGAGCCGATTTTTGTCAGATAAAACAACGGATATAATTTTTGTTGGTTACCAAGGCCGTGGAACACTTGGTCGAGACATTCAAACATATGGCCCACGTGGGGGTTATGTGCATATTAACGACAGTAAAGTGACTATACGCGCTAAAATTCACACAATTAGTGGTTACAGCGCTCACGCAGATCAAAAAGGCTTAGTTAAGTTTGTAACAGGAATGCGCAAAAAGCCTGCTTTGATTAAAATTGTGCACGGCGATGAACAAGCAAAGCAAGCATTAGCGCAAAAGTACAAGGCTATTTTAGGTAATGCGACAAGCGTTGAAATTGCAAAATAGTTGTTATTTAGATAACTATATTTGGGTATAGAGACAAGTGCTAAAACTGATACACTTAGGTCGTTAAGAATCGAGAATAATAAAAATGGTTGAAAATGAATATTAAAAAACATGATTTGAGTTTAGTTATATTGGCGGGCGGCTTAGGCAGTCGCTTTGGTGGCAACAAGCAAATTGCTGAAATATCAGGATTAGGCTGTACCATCATGGAGTTAAGTATTGCAGATGCATATGCTGCAGGTGTGACTCAAGTGGTTATTATAATCAACCAGGCTGTTCGCAGTGAAATAGAGCAGGTTATTTTACCGCGTCTGCCTTTAGATCTTGATGTGGTGTTGGTTGAGCAGCGAATTGATTTAGTGCCAGTGCAATTTAAATCACTGGTTGATGAACGTGTAAAGCCTTGGGGCACGGGTCATGCATTATTGTGCGCAAAACAGCATGTACATAACCCTTTTATTGTGATTACTGCTGATGATTATTATGGAACTTCGTCATTTAATTTATTGGCTGAACATTTTAAATTACACTCAGATTGGGCGATGGTTGGTTACCCAATTATCAATACTTTATCTGATCAAGGAGGCGTTAATCGAGGTGTTTGCAAGATCCAAAATAACCAGCTTATAAATGTTATTGAGTTTTTAAACATAAGCATAGAAAACAACTCCCTTATGGGTGAAAACCCACAGCAACAGCGGGTTCACATTGCTGATGATGCGCTAGGTTCAATGAGTTTTTGGGGGTTAACGCCTTCATTTTTCAATAGATTAGAAACCGGTTTTGATAACTTCCTGCAAAAATATGACAACGGTGTCAAAATGGAGTATTATTTGCCTGATCAAATTCAACAAATGATCACAAATAATCAACAAAGTGTCACCGTTTATACTGCGCAAGAGTCCTGGTATGGAGTGACCTATAAATCTGAATTACAGGATGTTGCGGGTAAATTATATGAATTACGTCATGGATGAAATAGCACCGATCTTGCCTTTTTCTGGGCACAAAAATAGCGAAGTAAGTATGAAGTCAAATCCCACTGCGGTTTACTTGTCTGAGAATTTTGGTCTAGGCAATGAACGTGTCAGCATGAAGCCGATTGGAAGTGGCCATATTAACAGCACTATGCTGTTAAGCGTGCCTAGCAAGTCGTTAGTAGTCCAAAAACTCAATACCGACGTTTTTCCTGAACCAGATATGCTGGTTAAAAACGCACGTTTAATTGAATCCCATTTAACGCAAAAGCATCAAGTAGGCGAATATAATTTAGATATTATTCGTCATGTTGCGACGGTTGGCGATGATTATTTAGTTGAATGTGAGCAAGGCTTATGGCGTGCGCTCGAATTTATTGGCGGCAGTTATAGTGAAGATGTAGTGGCAAATACTTCACAAGCAGAAACTGCGGCCAATGCATTTGGCCAGTTTGCTGTTGCGTTAGAAGATTTTGATGCGAAGCAGTTACACCATGTTATTCCTGATTTTCATAATTTAGCAATGCGCGCTGAAAAATTAACAGACGTTATCAAAGCCGATCCTGAAAACCGTTTAGCAAGTTGCCAAGCAGAGGTTGATTTTTGCTTATCTCAATTTGGTTTAATTGATGAATTAAAAGCATTGAAAGGGGTTGTACCAATTCGCCCTTGTCATAACGATACTAAAATTAACAACATGTTGTTTTGTAATAAATCACATGGTGCAAAAGCCGTTATTGATTTAGACACCTGCATGCCAGGTTATTGGCTTTATGATTTTGGTGATATGGTGCGAACTTTTTGTTCTCCAGAACAAGAAGATTCAACAAATTTAGCAAACGTGCGTGTGCGTGAAGACATTTTTGAAGCGGTTGTTAAAGGGTATGTGGAACCTTTAAAAGACCTCATCACTGAACAAGAAAAGCAAAGTTTTTGGTTAGGCACAAAGGTAATGACGTTTATGATTGGTTTACGTTTTTTAACTGATTACATTGATGGTGATCATTATTTCTCGATCAAACATGCAAATCATAACCTTGAACGTGCGCAAAATCAGTTTGCGTTATATCGTGATATTCTAGCTAAAAAAAGCACGCTTAAAGCTATGTTAAGTGATGTTTAACTAGTTTTCATTGAATCACAACAGATAACCCTTAAGAGCCGCATTTGCTCTTAAGGGGTTGTATTTTGATAAACCCTATCGGCGCTAAAGCGCTCTCCTACGTATAGGTATATCGTAGGAACAGGCTTTAGCCGTGATAATGGTTATGTTTGGCTGTTAATATTCTGTTTGAATACCTGTGCGAAATCTATCGGCGCTAAAGCGCTCTCCTACGTATAGGTATATCGTAGGAACAGGCTTCAGCCGTGATAATGGTTATGTTTGGCTGTTATGGATTCGGTTTGAATATCGTGCGAAACCCTATCGGCGCTAAAGCGCTCTCCTACGTGCAGGTATATCGTAGGAACAGGCTTTAGCCGTGATAATGATTATTTTTGGCTGTGATGGTTATGTTTGGCTGTTAATATTCGGTTTCAATACCTGTGCGAAATCTATCGGCGCTAAAGCGCTCTCCTACGTGTAGATATATCGTAGGAACAGGCTTCAGCCGTGATAATGGTTATGTTTGGCTGTTAATATTCTGTTTGAATACCTGTGCGAAATCTATCGGCGCTAAAGCGCTCTCCTACGTGCGGGTATATTGTTGAAACAGGCTTTAGCTGTGATAATGGTTATGTTTGGCTGTTAATATTCTGTTTGAACACCGTGCAAAACCCATCTGCGCTAAAGCGCTCTCCTACGTGCAGGTATACCGTAGGAACAGGCTTTAGCCGTGATAATGGTTATGTTTGGCTGTTAATATTCTGTTTGAATACCTGTGCGAAATCTATCGGCGCTAAAGCGCTCTCCTACGTGTAGGTATATCGTAGGAACAGGCTTCAGCCGTGAAAATAGTTATGTTTGGCTGTGATGGTTTTGTTTGACCGTTAATATTCTGCTTGAACATCGCACGAAACCCTATCGGCGCTAAAGCGCTCTCCTACGTGTAGGTATATCGTAGGGACAGGCTTTAGCCGTGATTGCACTCTCTATTTTGATTTAATCTTATATTGTGTGATTTCCCCCATCGGCGCTAAAGCGCTCTCCTACGTGTAGATATATCGTAGGAACAGGCTTTAGCCGTGATAATGATTATTTTTGGCTGTTAAGGTTCTGTTTGAATACCTGTGCGAAACCCTATCGGCGCTAAAGCGCTCTCCTACGTGCAGGTATATCGTAGGAACAGGCTTCAGCCGTGATTGCACTCTCTATTTTGATTTAATCTTATCTTGTGTGATTTCCGCCATCGGCGCTAAAGCGCTCTCCTACGTATAGGTATATCGTAGGAACAGGCTTTAGCCGTGATAATGGTTATGTTTGGCTGTTATGGATTCGGTTTGAATACCTGTGCGAAATCTATCGGCGCTAAAGCGCCCCCCTACGTGTAGATATATCGTAGGAACAGGCTTCAGCCGTGGTAATGGTTATGTTTGGCTGTTATGAATTCGGTTTGAATACCTGTGCAAAACCCATCGGCGCTAAAGCGCTCTTCTACATTAATCTCCTTTTTCTGCTATCTATCCCTATCAGCTTTACCTATTAACCTGTTTTAGGTAAGTTAAAAACAGGTTAATTCAAGGATAATAATAATGAAGCAGTTTAATCGTCGAGACTTTTTAAAAGCGGCCAGTGCAGCGGCTGCAGCAAGTGTTGTGGCAGGGTGTGCAAGTGGTGTTAATGGCGGAGCAGTTACGCCAGCACAACAAGGGCGTTCAGTTATTGGTTTAATTGCACCAAAAATGGATGTTGTACGGGTGGGCTTTATAGGTGTAGGCCAGCGTGGTTATGGCCATGTAAAACGCATGAGTCATATTGCGGGTACTAAGATAACAGCCATTTGTGATACGCATACAGAAGTACTCGAACGTTCAGCAAAATTCTTAACAGATAAAGGCCTTCCAAAGCCTGCGCTATATTCAGGAGCTGATAACGCCTATCAAGAAATGCTTAATCGCGATGATATTGATATTGTTATTATTTCAACCCCCTGGGCATGGCATGCTCCGATGGCGATTGATACTATGAATAGCGGTAAGCACGCATTTGTTGAAGTACCACTGGCATTAACAGTTGAAGAAATGTGGCAAATTGTCGATACCGCAGAGCGCACCCAAAAGAACTGTATGATGATGGAAAACGTCAACTACGGCCGCGATGAGTTAATGGTATTGAATATGGTTCGCCAAGGTGTATTTGGCGAGTTATTGCATGGTGAAGCGGCGTATATTCATGAGCTACGTTGGCAGATGAAAGAGCTTGAGCATAAAACGGGCTCTTGGCGTACTGCGTGGCATGCTCAGCGTGATGGTAACTTATACCCAACACATGGCTTAGGGCCGGTATCACAGTATATGAATATTAACCGTGGCGATCGTTTTGATTTTTTAACGTCGATGAGTTCACCCGCTTTAGGGCGCAGTGCTTACGCTAAAAAAGAGTTTCCTGCAGATCATCAACGAAATCAACTTAACTACATCGCTGGTGACATGAACACCACGCTTATCAAAACAATCAAAGGGCGCAGTATTATGGTCCAGCACGATACGACTACACCAAGGCCTTATTCTCGTCATAATTTAATTCAAGGCACTAATGGTGTGTTTGCTGGTTTTCCAAATCGTATCGCGCTTGAAGAAGGCGGCTCTAAGAGTTTTCATGAGTGGGATTATGAAATGGAAGGTTGGTATAAAAAATATGATCATCCGTTATGGACTAAAATGGGTGAAGAAGCGCAGCGTAATGGCGGGCATGGCGGCATGGACTTTTTAATGTTTTGGCGCATGATTTATTGTTTACGCAATGGCGAAGCTTTAGATCAAGATGTATACGATGGCGCAGCATGGTCGGTTATATCGCCGTTATCGGCGCAGTCAGTCAGCAACCGAAGTGCATCAATTGATATCCCTGATTTCACTCGGGGTGCTTGGAAAAATGCGCAACCATTAGGTATTGTTAGCTAGGGCGTGTGCCAGTGTTAAGCGCTTTAGTGTACAAATAAAAAAGCCTATTAATACGTTGTATTAATAGGCTTTTTTAATATCAATAATATTTAATATTATGACATTATTGTTTCTTTTAAATACTGAAAAAGCTCTTTATAGCCTCGTGCTGGCTTTTCTGCTTTAGCTTCTTTGGCAGCATTACGCACTAATTGACGCATTTTTTGACGCTCTAGTGCAGGGTAATCTTCAATTGTTTGATTAATTAAATCATCACCTTGTGCTATTAAGTCACTACGTAATTGCTCAATTTTTTTAATCATAACTTCAGCCTGATTATTTTTATTAAGCATGATGTCGATAATCGCTTTTATGTCTTCGATGTTTTCAACAGTACGTAATGTTTTTGCTATGTAGTTTAGGTGGCGACGGTATGCATCGCTCTTGTTGCTGATTTTATCAGCAACAACCATTGCAGCTTTTAAATCGTCATTTAAGGGTAAGCGTTCGCGTTGCTTTTTCCCCATTTTGGCAATTTCGGAACCTAACTGATGAAACTCTTGCGCTTCGCGTTTGAGTTCACTTTTTGATACATAGATAATTTCTTCTTCAATTTCAGCAGGCTTGCCTTTTTTCTTCGCCATGGGGTGCTCATATAATAACGTTAACTGTCGGCATTATACGCGATTCTTTTAATGATTAATATTAGCTGATGCAATGCGATGAGTGTGTTAGCATTTAAGTATATTGTAAGCGTTACAAGCTCAGGACCTAAAATATGAAAAGCCAACAGCAAGATCCTATTTACACTCAGATTTCTCAAGTCAAAGATGCCGTGGCAGAAGTGCTAGAGCATGCAAAAAAACTTGGTGCAACTGGAGCCGAAGCGGCGATGTCGAGCACATCAGGTTTATCGGTAAGCACACGTATGGGTGAGGTCGAAACAATTGAGTTTAACCAAGACGGTGGATTGGGGATCAGCGTTTATGTTGGCAATCATAAAGGGTCTGCATCAACGGCTGATTTAAATCCTAAAACGTTACGTACCGTCGTCGAAAAAGCAATTGATATTGCAAAGTTCACATCTGATGACCCGCATAATGGTGTTGCCGATAAGGAATTACTTGAATTTGCTCCACTTGATTTAGATTTATACCACCCATGGGATGTGAGCCCTGAAGAGGGTATCGAGTTATGTCATGCGGCAGAACAAGCTGCACTCAATGCTGATGAGCGCATTGTGAATTCTGACGGCGCTAGTTTTTCATCACATCAAGGCTTACGAGTATACGGTAATAGCCATGGCTTAATCACTGGTTACCCGCGCACACGTCATAGCATTAGCACTATGGTGATAGGTAAAGATGGCGAACAAATGCAGCGTGATTCTGCGTACACTGTAGCACGTGACCAAGCAGGGCTAAATGATGCGGCTTCAGTTGGCCTGGAAGCTGCCACTGAAACGTTAGCAAAACTTAATAGTCAAAAGTTAGGCACTATGAAAGTCCCGGTTGTTTTTAGAGCTGATATTGCCAACTCATTGTTTGGGCATTTAGTGTCGGCTATTGGCGGTGGTGCACTATATCGTAAATCGAGTTTTTTATTAGACAGCTTAGGTAAACAAGTATTTAGCAATTGCGTTAATATTTCAGAACGTCCGCATATTTTAAAAGGCTTAGCGTCATCTCCTTTTGATAGTGAAGGTGTAAAAACAATTGATCGTGAGATCATTCAAGGTGGCCAGTTACAAACTTATTTATTAGCGAGCTACGCTGCACGTAAGATGAATATGACACCAACAGGCCATGCTGGTGGCATTCATAATTGGTTGGTTGAGCAAACTCATGCTGACTTAGCTGCATTATTAAAAACAATGGGCACAGGCTTATTGGTTACAGAGCTAATGGGCCAAGGTGTTAACACAGTAACGGGTGATTACTCTCGTGGCGCAGCGGGTTTCTGGGTTGAAAATGGTGAAATTCAATATCCAGTGAGTGAAATTACCATTGCCGGTAAGTTACAAGATATGTTTAAGGCAATTAGTGGAATTGGTGGCGATATAGAGCGTCGTGGTGGTATTCAAACAGGCTCGGTATTGATTGAACAAATGCAGGTTGCGGGAAGTTAGGTTAAAGCTTGAAGTTGTAAGCCGTCAGTCATAAGCATAACATTGCGCGGGGTAAACTCCCGCCTACAGGTATGATTAACTCAGATATTTGGGTTTGTTGTAGGCGGGGCTTTACGCCGCGCAAATTCAGTTATTATAACCCCTCATAAATTATCAAGCCTGCGCGAGGTAAACTCCCGCCTACAGGTATGATTAACTCAGATATTTAAATTTGCGTAGGCGGGGCTTTATGCCGCGCAAATCGGTTATCTTTTTATTATCCAATTTTAAATAAAAACACTTTACCTCAACTATTGTTGAGGTTTTATTGTGACTTAAATTATTTTAAATAAAGGGTATTTATTATGTATTTAGAGCACGTAAATTTGGTCGTGAGTAATGTTGATGAGATGCTACATTTCTATAAGGCCGCTTTTCCACATTGGTCAATCAGAAGCGAAGGGCGAGGTGATTGGCATGGAAAACCACGTAAATGGTTGCACTTTGGAGATGATCGCCAGTATCTAGCACTTAGCGATAATGGTGAGCAACCTAATCGTAATCTAACAGGACACCAAGTTGGCCTTGCGCATTTTGCTTATGTGACTAGTAATATAGCTGCGGTTATTTCGCGTTTAGAAAATGCGGGTTATAGCATTGCTAAACCAGGTGCAGATAATCCATTCAGGAAAAATGTGTACTTTATTGATCCTGCTGGTTTTGAAGTAGAGTTTGTTGAGTATTTAAGTGATATTCCCAGTGAGCGAAATAACGATTTATGATTTGGGACAAAATTCAAACCGAATCATCACAGCCAAACACAACTATTATCACGGCTAAAGCCTGTTCCTACGATATACCCGCACGTAGGAGGGCGCTTTAGCGCCGATGGGTTTCACGCTATTCAAATAAAATATTAACAGCCAAACCGAATCATCATAGCCAAACACAACTATTATCAAGGCTGAAGCCTGTTCCTACGATATACCCGCACGTAGGAGCGCGCTTTAGCGCCGATGGGTTTCGCATGCTATTCAAACAAAATATTAACAGCCAAACATAATCATCATCACGGCTGAAGCCTGTTCCTACGATATAGCTACACGTAGGAGATCGCTTTAGCGCCGATGGGTTTCACGCTATTCAAATAAAATATTAACAGCCAAACATAATCATCATCACGGCTGAAGCCTGTTCCTACGATATAGCTACACGTAGGACAGCGCTTTAGCGCCGATGGGGTTCACGCTATTCAAACAAAATATTAACAGCCAAACCGAGTCATCACAGCCAAACACAACTATTATCACAGGCTGAAGCCTGTTCCTACGATATACCTGCACGTAGGAGCGCGCTTTAGCGCCGATAGGTTTCATGCGATGTTCAAGCAGAATATTAACGGTCAAACCGAATCATCACAGCCAAACACGACTATTATCACGGCTAAAGCCTGTTCCTACGATATACCTGCACGTAGGAGCGCGCTTTAGCGCCGATAGGTTTCATGCGATGTTCAAGCAGAATATTAACGGTCAAACCGAATCATCACAGCCAAACACGACTATTATCACGGCTAAAGCCTGTTCCTACGATATACCTGCACGTAGAAGGGCGCTTTAATACTTATCTTTTCCTTGCCAGCTTGTTTTTAGGCTGTTGGCAAAGCTGACAAACTTTTCTTTTATTGTGCGTTTAATTTTTATTTCAACTGAGCCAAGCACCACTTTGCCTTCAATGGTAATTGTTGGCCCTTGATGTTTATTGAGCGACACCGATTTATTTTCGACACTACCAACAACACTGAATATTTTAGAAACCACGTTAACGTGCTCAGGTACATAAATTTCGTCACTGCCTAATAAGCAATTTACATGGATAGTAATGTGTTGGTGCTGAAAAATAGCATCTGTAAAATCTAATTCTATTGAACCAAGTAGGTTAGTAAGATGGATCACCTTTGGCACAACCCACTGGCCACTGCGTTCGTTTGACCCAAGAATACTACGTAGGTGCAGTCCTTCATCACTAGTGTTGTTACTGTAGTTAGGAGAAAACTGGGCACGTTTTTCAGATTGATAGCTACTGTCGGCTTTTAATTCTAAGTCACTCACCAGATCGATTAGAGTTTGGTTGTTTGTGGCTTCCATTGCTTGGTCCAATCGACGCTCAAAGGCTTCTGCAGAAATAACCGCGTGGCTGTAGTTATAGATTAATTGATCAATAACTTGTTCACGCACTTGTTCAATTGGGCGATCTTCTAATTTTACAGTCATGAGTTTTCCTTTGAGTGACTTTGTTGTTTTGTAATGGCTCTTTTGTAAAGCAAAGCTTAGGCCATTTTTTTAGTTGTTAAAAATCAGCTGTTTATTTATTTCAAAGATACTTTACCTTTTTAAATTAATGAAATATTAACGAACAACACTATTAATTGGTTTATTTAACAACCATGAGAACAAATTACTTAATAGCCTGTAAATTATTACCACATGTTGAAAGAGAGATAAATCAGGCTCCACTTAAGTTGTTGATATTAAAAGTTTAAAAAGTTGGCCTGATGTTCGCATTACTCTAATTGTCTTAAATCAAAAGGAAAAAGATTATGAAAACATTTAACAAATCTATTATTGCCGCTTTAGTTCTTGGTACAACTGCTATGAGTGCTCAAGCAAGTAGCTGGGAAAATGAAAGTAAAGATGCTTGGATTGATGGAAAGGCGGAAACAGTTCTTTTAATGAACACTAACCTAAACAATTTTGACATTAACACAGATGTAAAAAATGGCAAGGTTGTACTGACAGGTAAAGTTGAAAGCGAGCTTGATAAAGAGTTAGCTGAAGAACTAGTACTAAGTCTTGATGGTGTACTGGGCGTAAATAATGAGCTTACCGTTGTAAAAAATGCTGAAATCAAGCACAACGATAACGATAGCGTTGAAAGTGACTTAACTGACGCAAAAATTAGTACTGTTATTACTACACGTTATTTATTCAACTCAGAAGTTGGCGGTACAGATATTGATGTAGATACTGACAAAGGTGTTGTGACACTCAATGGTACAGTAGACTCTGATGCTGAAAAGCAACTAGCGGTTAAAATTGCTAAAAATGCTGAAGATGTACGTGATGTAGTTGATAATTTAACTATTATCGCAGAGTGATTTTAGTTAGAAACGCCCAGCTAGGCTGGGCTTTCTACTCTTATAACAAGGAGTGTAAACAATGGATTTAATACGTATTTTATTATCGGTTTTAATTCCGCCTTTAGGTGTGTTTTTACAAGTTGGTCTAGG
The DNA here is from genome assembly GCF_045064175.1 of Pseudoalteromonas sp. Ld20. Taxonomy (NCBI): domain Bacteria; kingdom Pseudomonadati; phylum Pseudomonadota; class Gammaproteobacteria; order Alteromonadales; family Pseudoalteromonadaceae; genus Pseudoalteromonas; species Pseudoalteromonas sp. Ld20. The sequence continues at coordinate 379,905 of NZ_JBISHB010000043.1, read as the reverse complement.
TGCACAATTTTGGATTAATATTTTATTAACGCTATTAGGTTATTTTCCAGGCCTAATACATGCAATATACATTATTGCGAAACGTTAAATTTATTAGTTAGCGACAAGGAATGAACAGCAAGGACGGTAGCATATTCAAACCATTTCAAAATATGAGTTTCTGTATCTTGAGGTTGTTTGGGTATATAAAGCGTAGCAGGAGATCTTTATGGAAAAGGTAGCGCAACACAATCAGGAAGAAAAAACACGTCTCCCAAAAGCGTTATGGACAGCGCAACAGTGGAAGCGAGTTATTGATATGACCCAAGGAATGAACAAATAATCAAGTTGATTAGTTAAGGATAATAAAAACTACAAGGATTGGCTCAGGAGTTAAAAGGAGATTTATATTTATACGGACATTTTTGGAACTGCCTATTTCAGGTATGTGTTTGCACAAGGATCAAAAAGGATTTTAGCTAGGATGGTTACATTCAAATTATAAGTGCATGCTATTTATTAATAGAGAGCATGCACTTATGACCCACCAGAATTCTTCAGTATTAACTTACGTCCCAAATTTTAAGAAAATCCGCGCGAGGTAAACTCCCGCCTACTGTTACCAGCAATGCAAGTATGATTAACTCAGGTGTTTAAATTTGCGTAGGTATGCTTTTAGACGAGCAGCCAGGTTGCGGTTCCTAAGAATGCGAATATGCCGACAATGTCTGTAACGGTTGTCAGTACTACGCTACCAGCAAGGGCGGGATCTATTTTCATTCTTTTCAAGATCAGTGGGATACTTGCACCAGCGATGCCCGCAGCAACTAGGTTCATAAACATTGCAAATGCGAGTACGCCACCAAGTTTAAAGTCCCACTGCCAAATTGCGACTACACCTGCTATCAGAATTGACCAAACAATACCGTTAATCGCGCCAATAGCGAGTTCTTTCATAAGTAAGAAACGTTGGTTAGTTTGGTTTATATGACCAACGGCAATACCACGTATTACAAGTGTTAATGTTTGGCTACCCGCAACGCCACCCATTGAAGGCACTATGCCATTCAATACAGCAAGGATAGGTAGGATTGCTAAGGTGTTTTCAAAAAAGCTGGCAACAATAGCCGCCATAAGTGCTGTTAATAAGTTAACTCCCAGCCAAATAGAGCGTTTTTTAGAGCTTTTTAATACGGGAGCAAAGGTGTCTTCTTCATCATCAAGACCCGCCAAGCTTAACAGGCTATGCTCGGCGTCTTCTCGGATAACGTCAACGATATCATCGATTGTAATACGACCAAGTAGATGGTCGTTATCATCAACAACAGGTGCTGATATCCAGTTATGGCGCTCAAATAGTTGGGCTACTTCCGTTTCATCCATTGAAATAGGAATGGACTCACAATCTTCATCCATAAAATCACGAATGATCTTATCCGGCGAATTAGTCAATAATGTGGTTAGTGACATGGCACCTATAAAGCAGTTGTTTTTATCAACGACATAAAGGTCATCGGTGCCCTCTGGTAGTTCACCTCTTAAGCGTAAATAACGAAGTACCACGTCGATAGTGACATCTGGACGAATGGTCACGGTATCTGTATTCATCAGCGCACCAGCAGAGCGCTCTTGATATGAAAGAGCTTGCGTTGCGCGTTCTCTGTCTTGGCTATCCATTGCGCTAACAACGTCTTGATAAACTGTGTCAGGCAGGCTTCTTAGCACTTCACCTAAATCATCATGCCCCATGTCTTCAGTGGCCGCAGCAATATGCTCCGGTTCCATTTGGGCGATAATACCTAAACGAACATCTTCTGAGAGTTCTTCGAGTACGTCACCTTGAACATCAGGGTCAACTAGTTGCCATAGTTGGGTACGAGTTTTATGGGGGGATGACTCAAGCAGTAATGCGGTGTCACATGGAGCTGTTTTTGCCAACATACGCCTAACTTGAACAAACTGACCACTGTTAAGTGACTTTGTCACTTGTTTTAGTTGTTGTAGTGGGTAATCTTGTTCAAAAGCTTCAGGCATTGGCGTCCTTAAATAATTAATACACTTTTAGGGTAGGGTAGACTTCGATAATTAAGCAGGCTGATTGTTATAACCAACATGCTTATTCAGTTTATCGCAATTTGTAAAGCGATACTACGAGCTATTCTTGCTCGTTAAATTTCTGTGCAATAAGTTGTCCTATTGCCGCTAGTGCGGGTTCTGCATCGGGGCCTTCGCACACTACTTTTACTTCTTTTCCTTGGCTACTTTCAAGTAACATTAAGCCTAATACGCTATCTCCAGCGGCTTCTTTGTTATCTTGATGAAGCGTAATACTGGCATCGAACTGCACGGCTAGTTGCGCTAATACACTGGCTGCACGGGCGTGTAAACCAAGCTTATTTTCTATTAAAAATGTATCTTCTAAACGCATTGGTTTCTCTTCGTTTATTCTTGTTCGCGATGGCGAATCTTCACATTACTATGGCTCATTGCAAAGCTTTCGCCAATGGTTTGTGCTAAATACACTGAACGATGTTGTCCACCGGTACAGCCGATTGCAATTGTTAAGTAGCTACGATTATTGCGTTCAAGGTGTGGTAACCATGTTTGCATAAAAGTTTGAATTTGCCATGTGAATTTTTGCACTATGCTGTGACTCGCTAAATAATCTTTTACCGGTTGATCAAGCCCTGTTAGTGGCTTTAATTCAGGTTCCCAGTGTGGGTTTGGTAAAAAGCGCGCATCAAATACATAATCAGCTCCCTTAGGAATGCCATGCTTAAAACCAAATGACTCAAATGTAATGATCAGTTTTTTATCTTTTTTGCCTAAGATTTTTTCGCGAATTGATTCAGCCAGCTGGTGGACACTTAAATCGGTTGTATCAAGAATAAAGTCGGCGCGGGTAATGAGTACATCTAATAGCACTTTTTCTTGTTTAATGGCTAAATCAAGTGGCAGTGAATCTAAAGAAAGTGGGTGTAAACGGCGTGTTTCAGAAAAGCGCTTAATGAGCGTTTGGTCGTCACTGTCTAGATAAAATAGAGTTGGGTTTGCAAACCCCGGAAGATACTCAAGAATATCATTAAACTCTTGCTGTTCTTTGGGTAAGTTACGCACATCAATACTGACGGCAATCTTATCGTAGTTATCAGATACACTACGCACTAACGACGGTAATAAGTTTACAGGGATATTATCAACACAATAATAGCCAAGGTCTTCTAATACACGCAAAGCGACAGATTTACCTGACCCTGAGCGCCCACTGATGATAATTAATTCCATGTAAACTCTCCTTCTTTTAACTACGACTGTTCAACAATTACTTGATATAGATCTTGGTCTGTTTTTGCGCTACGTATTTGTTTACAAAACTCTTTGTCGTTGAGTTTATCAGCAATTGTAGCCAACGTCTTTAAATGAAGTTCACTGTCACCGTCAGGTACGATGAGTGCAACAAAAATATCGACGGGGCGATTATCAATGGCATCAAAATTGATTGGTTGTTCGCTTACTAAAATTAAAGCGAGTGGTTCTTGTGCGCCACTCATGCGACCATGCGGGATCGCGATACCACGGCCAATACCTGTACTACCTAATTTTTCTCTATTTAATAGAGCACTCAATATGTCTTGTTGTGATAAGTGAGGAAGCCGTTCATGAGCCAATTGGCTGATAAATTCGAGGATACGTTTTTTGCTATTAAAAAGGACCGCAGCTTTACTGCAGTCCTGACAAGTAAGTGAACTTAGTTTCATAGTGTTAGTGTCGAGCGTGCTTCTCTTTGTGTTTGATAACTTGACGGTCGAGTTTATCGATGAGCCCGTCAATCGCGGCATACATGTCCTGGTGCTGCGTTGAGGCAAATAGCTCTGCGCCACTGACATGTAATGTTGCTTCTGCTTTTTGGTTGAGCTTTTCTACGTCAAGAATAACATGGACATTGTTGATGTGATCAAAATGCCTCTCAAGCTTCGCAAACTTATTGTTTACATAGTCTCTTAATGAATCAGTAATTTCTACGTGACGACCAGTTAAATTTAGTTGCATAAGCATTTTCCTTCTTGTGGTTTTACGCCTTAAATCAAGCTTTTACGTTGATTTGACGGTGGAATAGCTAGCGATTCACGGTACTTTGCTATTGTTCGTCTAGCTACTTTGATACCTTGCTCTGCCAATATATCTGCAATTTTACTATCACTCAATGGTTTAGCTGAGTTTTCTGCTGCAATCAATTTTTTTATGAGTGCACGAATTGCTGTCGATGAGCATTCTCCGCCATTTTCGGTACTGACATGGCTTGAGAAAAAATACTTTAACTCAAAAATACCACGTGGTGTATGCATGTACTTCTGGGTTGTTACCCGGGAGATTGTTGATTCATGCATTTCAACCATTTCAGCAACATCGTTTAATACCATAGGTCGCATAGCCTCGGGGCCATGCTCAAAAAAACCTTGCTGCTGTTTAACAATGCAGTTAGTTACTTTGAGTAATGTGTCATTACGACTTTCTAGGCTTTTTATAAACCATTTAGCTTCTTGTAAATGAGAGCGAATAAATTGGCTGTCAGTGCTCGATTTTACTGAGCGCGACATCGCCGCATATTGGCTGTTAACTCTAATTTTTGGCATGCTATCTGGGTTGAGCTCTACCACCCAGCGGCCTTTAATTTTTTTCACTGACACGTCGGGAATAACGTACTCTGACTCTTCTCGAACTATGGTATCCGCAGGCTTTGGATTAAGGCTGTGGATGAGTGTCATTACTTCTTTTAGTTCATCTTCCTTTAGCTTAGTCTTTTTCATCAAAGTACGATAGTCGCGACTAGCTAATAAATCGATATGATCAGTTAAAATCATTTTTGTTTCGGCAATCCAAGGCGTTGCAGGATCAAATTGATTTAGCTGAATACATAAACATTCAGGTAGGCTGCGTGCAGCAATACCGACCGGATCAAATAACTGAATACGCTTTAATACCGCTTGAACTTCATCAAGTTCAATTTCTTCTTCGTTATTACCTTTGTTTAGGCTTTCAGCAATGTCTTCACAGCTTAGTGTAAGAATACCTGAGTCATCAACCGCTTCGACAATGGCTATCGCGATAGCTTCGTCAGTCGGACTAAAATGAGTCAGCTGTAGTTGCCACATAAGGTGATCGTGGAGGGTTTCAGATGAAGCGCCTTGATAAATAGATTCATCTTCAGGCATTGGCCCTGATGAAGAGCTTGGTGCGGCGCTCATGTATTCATCCCATGTAACATCCATCGCCATTTCGTCGCTTACGGTATCTTTTGCTAGCGCTTCACTGCTTTCTTGTTCGTATTCACTTGGCGTGTCATCAGCTGAGGCACTGACAGTTTGATCATCAGTATCTTGTTTTTGTTCGTTCTTACCACCTGATTCATCACCAAAGTCATTTTCATCGACCTCAAGTAATGGATTGCTATCTAGTGCTTCTTGGATCTCTTGTTGAAGATCTAATGTGCTCAACTGTAACAAACGAATAGCTTGTTGTAGCTGTGGTGTCATTGTAAGTTGCTGGCCCATGCGCAGCTGGAGTGATTGCCTCATGTATCTCTAACAATCCTTTTATTGTTGTCATAATTAAGTCTAGCAGAACCTTAGCCGGGCGTGGCTTTATAGCCTAAATTGCTCACCCAAATAAACGTCGCGGACTGTTTGGTCGGCAAGTACATGCTCAGGAGTGCCTGATGCAATTAACTCCCCATGAGAAACTATGTAGGCTTTTTCACAAACATCAAGGGTTTCTCGTACATTGTGGTCGGTAATAAGTACGCCTATCCCACGGTTTTTAAGATGTTCAATAATCTTCTTTATATCTAACACCGAAATAGGATCAACGCCAGCAAAAGGCTCATCTAACAGAATAAATTTAGGGTTTGCGGCTAAAGCGCGAGCAATTTCAACGCGACGGCGTTCACCACCAGATAATGCCATACCTTGACTATCGCGGATGTGCTGAATGCTAAATTCATCAAGTAAGCCATCAAGCGCTTCTTCACGAGCTTGTTTATTTAGCTCTTTACGGGTTTCGAGTATCGCCATCAGGTTTTGGTAAACGGTCAGTTTGCGAAATATCGAAGATTCTTGCGGTAAATAGCCAATCCCTAAACGTGCACGGCTGTGCATTGGTAATAAGGTGATGTCGTTATCATCTATGCTTATTTTACCTTTGTCGCTTGGCACTAATCCTACAATCATGTAAAAAGTGGTGGTTTTGCCTGCGCCATTAGGGCCAAGTAAGCCAACAATGCTACCAGCGCTGACTTCTAAGCCTACATTTTTTACGACTTGGCGGCCTTTATAACTTTTTGCTAAAAACTCAGCTTTTAATGTGCTCATGGCTGACCTTTTTCGTTATCTTTTTTAGTGTTTACTGGGACTAATATTGTATGCACTCGTTCGTCTGAATTTTCATCTTTTTCAGCGCTAATTAATTGTTGGTCCATGTCGTATGTAATACTTTTGGCATTAATCTTTTGACCTGCTTGAGTGACTTGGGCGTTACCGATTAAAGTTAAATAGCGTTTATCAACATCGTAACGAACCTCATTGGCGCTGGCGCTCATAATTGTGCCATCTGTTTGTTTTTCTTCAAAGTATGCAGGGCTTCCAGTGGCAACAAGCAGCTGCTTATTATCACCTAAATCTTCACGTTTGTGCACTTCTAGGTGATCAGCTGTGATACGACGATTACCATGGATTATCTCTACGTTTTTTTCAAAAATACCGACATTTTTTTTCAGCTGTGCAAGCTGTTTATCAGCGCTTATCGATACTTGGTCTGCAAGTGGAAGAGTACCTTCAGCAAAGCTTGAAAGGGCAATGAACAAGCTAGGTATTACAAGTAAGTGAGCAAATTTATTGGTCATAATATATGGTTCGCGTATGGTTAATAAGTTCTACCACTTCGGCTTTTAAGTCGGCTCTAAGGCCGCGTCCGGTGGTCTTTAAATTTGGTCCGATTAATTCAACAGGCTGTTCTGAACTCATGGTTTGTTGTTCAATATCAACCAAGATATTATCGGCATTAATATGCTTAATCATTGCGTTGTTTGTGAGATTTTTAGCAACAACATTGCCTTCTAAAATCAACTGGTTATTTTCATATAATGTGGCTTCTTGCGCATTGATTTGCCACGTTTGCTGTTGATTATATAAAGTAAAAATAGGCTTTTCAAAGTAAGTAAATCCTAACTGCTGATAAAGTTCCATTTTTGCTGCGGTTACTTTGTGGCTAATTTTACCTTGCTCATCAAATGCGGTTTGCTTTAATTCGACCGCGGTATAATCAGGTTTTGCTATCACATCTTCTTGATTTTTTACCGTGGTCGTTGTTTGGCTAAAGTACGGGAGCCACAACCACGCCATAAAACCTATAAATAATACGCTTAATATTAAACGCGCACTATTCATGAGCTAGTCCCTTCACTGGTCAATGGTTTTCCATTAACTAGCATTAATAGGTCGGTAAGCTCGCGTACTGCACCAAAGCCACCGGGTAGCATTGTTGTGTAATGTGATAGTCGCTTAATTAGCGGGTGTGCGTCATTTACAGCAACTGCAAAGCCAACCAGTTCCATGACCGGTAAATCAGGGCCGTCATCGCCGATATAGGCAATTTGTTCGTCACTTAACTGGAGTTTATCTTTTAGCTCTTGATAAGCGTGCAACTTGTTTTCTTGGCCTTGGTAGATATGCGGTACAGTTAGGCTAGTCATTCGTTGCTGAACTATCTGTGAATGACGGCCTGTGATCACGGCTACTTCAAAACCACTATTGATAAGCGCTTTGATACCAAAACCGTCTTTAGTATTGAAGGCTTTTAGTTCTTCACCTTGGTTACCAAGATAAATACGGCCATCAGAGAATACCCCGTCAATATCACAAATAAGTAATTTAACTTTTTTGGCGCGGGTTTGCGCATCGTCTGAAAGTGGTTGGTATAAGTCTGCAAATTGCATTATAAAACTCCTGCTTTTAGCAAATCCTGCATGTTAAGTGCGCCAATAGGGTGGTGATTTTCATCAATGACAATTAAGCCATTAATGCGTTTATTCTCCATGATATTAAGCGCCTCGGCTGCTAGCATATCGGCTGTAGCGGTTGTGCAAGAACGGGTCATTACGTGACTAATTAAAGTGCTGTGAATATCAATTCGTTGCTCTAAAATTCGGCGCAAATCACCATCTGTGAACAAGCCAGCAAGTTGACCCGAATCATCAACTATGGCGGTCATGCCCAAGCCTTTAGCCGACATTTCAATTAACGCGTCTTTAATACATTGCGTGTCTTTGATGATAGGCGTTGTATTGCCAGTATGCATAATATCTTTTAAGCACAGCAATAAACGTTTACCTAAACTTCCACCAGGGTGTGATAGTGCAAAGTCGTCAGCAGTAAAGCCTCGCGTTTCAAGTAGGGCAACTGCCATTGCATCCCCCATAGCTAGCGTGGCTGTTGTGCTTGCTGTTGGGGCAAGGCCAAGCGGGCATGCTTCTTGGCTTACTTTAACGCATACGTGAACATCAGCCCATGTAGCCATTGATGAGTCAGGATTACCGGTCATTGCGATCATTTTTGCACCAAGGCGCTTTATGACCGGGATAATGTTTAATACTTCACTGGTTTCACCTGAATTAGAGATAAGAATAACCACGTCATCACGTGTGATCATACCTAAATCGCCGTGGCTTGCCTCTCCTGGATGCACAAAAAAAGCAGGGGTGCCTGTGCTGGCTAACGTTGCCGCTATTTTATTACCAATATGGCCAGATTTACCCATGCCTACGACAATAATCCGACCGCTGCATTGATACATTAGTTGGCAGGCTTGATTAAAATTATGATCAAGGTATTGAGCAATATCAGCAAGGGCTTGACGTTCTATTTCAAGGACTCGTTTACCTTGTTCAATAAAATTTAACTGCGTCATTGTGTTATCCATTTTATGAGGTGTATTAAGCAACTTGGCTGAAAATATAACCTTGGTATACTAAAAATGAGACCAGTAATATGCCACCTTCTACTCGAGTAATACGTCGTGACCCTCTAAAACTCAAGGACATGGCAATTAATGCGATGGTTGCACCAATCATTATTAATGCATCGCGGTTTGCTGCCGAAGGGTCAATGATCGATGGGTTTATAATACCAGCCAGTGGCAATACGGCTAATATGTTAAATAAGTTTGAACCAACGATATTACCTAAAGCTAAGTCATCTTCTTTTTTAAGGACACCAGCAATACATGCTGCAAGTTCTGGCAAGCTTGTACCAATGGCAATAATTGTTAGACCGATAACTAAGTCACTCAAACCAAAGTACTGTGCTATGTCAACGGCTGAACCAACTAAAAAATGCGAACTTACTGGCAGTAATATCATGCCAATGACTAACCAAAAAAGCGCCGACTTAGTTGTTACATTGTCTGGCACATCTTCACATGCTTCGCTTACAAACGGGTCATCTGCTTCGTTTTTTGCTCGAATAGATACAAGGATAAGACCGGCAATAAAAACAACAAAGCCAATAACTAGCGCAATACCTTCAAAAAATGAAAAATAGTTATCAGAAAAAATGTACCAAGCGGCAATTGATACTAACAACACAAGGGGCATTTCACGTTTTAAAGTCGTTGAAGAAACAGATAAAGGTCTGAATAATGCTGTAATACCAAGTACTAAAAGAATATTGGTGATATTTGACCCTACAGCATTACCCACTGCAGTGTCAGTTTTACCCGCGAGTGCAGCAGAGGCTGACACCATCATTTCAGGTGCGGATGAGCCCATTGCAACAACCGTTAAACCGATAATTAAAGTAGGGATCCCTAAGTTTTTAGCTAATGCAGCAGCACCGTAAACAAAGCGATCAGCACTCCAAACCAGAGCTGCAAAACCAAGAATTAAAATGACAAATGAAGTCACCATTATATTACGCCAATTATTCAAAATGAGATGGCTGCAAATAGTAACAAAAGCCAACCTGAAAGTATAAATAAAAGAATCAGGTCAACTTGTTAGATTTGCCTTTAAAAGTAACGTAGTAAGGAGGTATTTAGAGGTGAATATGTAAGCGAGGTTACTTTTACATTAAATATTACAAAATTTTACGATTTGTTTTTTCCATCTTGGTGGAAAAACCCTTAAAATAGCAAAACTAGGAAAATAGTAATGGAGAGCGACTTGTCGCAACCAATAGTAGAAATCAAGGATGTGAGCTTTTCACGGGGCAACAGAAGCATATATAAAAATATGAGTTTCAGTGTTCCAAAAGGCAAAATAACGGCGATTATGGGCCCTAGCGGCATTGGTAAAACGACGATGCTACGTTTGATTGGCGGTCAGTTGAAACCAGATAATGGCACTATTTTGTTTGAAGGCGATAATATCCCGACCATGTCGCGTAAAGAGCTTTATGCTGCGCGAACCAAAATGAGCATGTTATTTCAAAGTGGAGCATTGTTTACCGATATGTCCGTGTTTGACAATATCGCGTTTCCACTACGAGAACATACCCGCTTAAGTGAAGATTTAATTCGCCTTGTTGTATTAATGAAGTTGCAAGCTGTGGGCTTGCGTGGCGCACAAGATCTTATGCCTTCAGAATTATCAGGTGGTATGGCACGCCGAGCAGCGCTGGCACGTTCAATTGCGCTTGATCCTGAGTTGATAATGTATGACGAGCCATTTGCAGGGCAAGATCCAATCTCAATGGGAGTATTGGTGAAATTGATTAAGTCGTTAAATCAGGTGTTAGGTTTGTCATCGTTGATAGTGACTCATGACGTTACTGAAGTGATGAGCATTGCTGACCACGTGATCATTATTGCTGATCAAGGCGTAATAGGGTGTGGCACGCCTGATGAAATGCGTAATCATGAATCACCGTTAGTGCAACAGTTTTTAAAAGGCTTGTCAGATGGTCCAGTGCCATTTCATTTTCCTGCTCAACCATACGATGAAGAGTTACTCGGAGTGCATAGCTGATGTTTGATTTACTTCAAAAGCTAGGCCATAAAGCTTTAGGTCGTTTTGCGGCGTTAGGGCGTTCAACGCAAATGTTAGTTGGTGCCTTGTGGAATATACCTAACTTTAGAAAAGGTACCCCACTATTAATTCGTCAGTTATACATGATAGGTTCGCAGTCACTGCTGATTATTATGGTGTCAGGGCTATTTATAGGTATGGTGCTTGCGCTGCAAGGTTATACGGTTTTGGTGGGCTACGGTGCAGAAGATAGCTTGGGCCCGTTAGTGGCATTGAGCTTATTACGAGAATTAGGCCCGGTAGTGACCGCATTATTATTTGCTGGGCGCGCAGGTAGTGCATTAACTGCCGAAATAGGGTTGATGAAAGCGACAGAGCAATTATCGAGCCTTGAAATGATGGCAATTGATCCGCTTAAACGTATTATTGCGCCGCGTTTTTGGGCTGGCTTTATCAGCATGCCATTACTGGCATTAATTTTCTCTGCGGTAGCAATAATTGGTGCGCATCTTGTTGGTGTTGATTGGCTAGGCGTAGATACCGGTAGCTTTTGGTCAATTATGCAATCTCAAGTATCGTTCCAACAAGATATTTTAAATGGCATGATAAAAAGTTTTGTATTTGCCATCGTCGTTACTTGGATAGCACTTTATAAAGGATATGACTGCATACCGACTTCAGAGGGGATCAGTAAAGCAACGACAGAAACGGTTGTGCACTCATCGTTGGCTGTTTTAGGGTTTGATTTTATTTTGACTGCGGTAATGTTTACCAACTAATAAAGGTATAAATAATGAATTCACGGAAATTAGAAATTTTAGTTGGCTTTTTTGTAGCGTTAGGAATTGCTGCATTTGCCATGTTGGCATTAAAGGTCGCAAACGCAGGGATTAGCGGTAGCGGTGAAACCTATCAGTTAAAAGCTAAATTTGAAAATATTGGCTCATTAAAAGCACGTGCACCAATCAAGGTCGGTGGTGTTGTTATTGGCCGTGTTGAAGCTATCTCGGTTCATCCTCAGGAGTTTTTACCTGTGGTAGATATGACAATAGATGCCCTATATCAGTGTCGCTTTTCAGATACCAGTTCGGTTTCTATTTTAACGTCAGGTATTTTAGGCGAGCAGTATTTAGGTATTAACCCAGTGATAGCGCCTAAATCTGCAGAACAGCGCTGTATGGGTCAGGAAGTAACCAGTAACGATCAAGATTTAGGATTAGATGAATTATTTGGTGTCGAAAGTAAGGCACTAAATGATGGTGATTACATCACTGATACTAAGTCAGCATTAGTGCTTGAAGAGTTAATTGGGCAGTTTTTATTCAATCAAGGTGGCGAGTAATTTATTATGTTTAAAAAGTTTTTAATGGTTTTAGCGTTGACCGTCAGCGCCGTTAGTGTAGCCAGTGATGCAGTTGATTTGAAAGACCCATATAAAATGGTCCGCCAAGTATCTGATAACACTTTTCAGCGTATTACGCGCGATCAGGCTTTAATTAAACAAGACAACGAGCACCTGCGTGTGATTGTTAGTGAAGAGCTTATGCCTTATATAGATTACAAGTATGCGGCATTACGTGTACTAGGCAGTCATGTATCAAAAGTGCGTGCAATTAAAGATCCAGCAGAGCAAAAGCAAGCAGTTGAAGACATTAAACGTTTTATTGATGTTTTTCAGCAGTATTTAGTAGCGACTTATGCGGGGGTTTTTACTCAATACACTAATCAGCAAGTTGAGTTTGGCCAAAGTAAGGCGTTTGCAGGACAAGACGTCGTATTAGTTAAAACTAAAATTGTTGAGCCGGGTAAGCCAGAAATCAAAATAGATTTCAAAGTACGTGAAGATCGAAGTGGTGAATGGCGTGCTTATGATATGGTTGCTGAAGGTATTAGCTTACTAGATGCCAAGCAAAGTGAATTTCAAGGTATCTTGCGCCAGCAAGGTATTGAGCATGTAAGTAACTTACTAGAGCAAAAAAGCACATTACCAGTGCAGTTTAGAGGTGAAGGTGGTGATGAGTAAAGTCACCGTCACGAAACTCAGTGATGCGCAGTTTCGGGTCAGTGGAGAATTGACCCGAAATTCAATTTCAGCTGAACCACTTGTTAATAAACACTCACAAAGTAACCATAAAACATGGTATTTTGACCTTTCTGAGGTATCTAGGGTTGACACGGCGGGCTTAGCTTGGTTAATTCACTCTTTCGCAGAATTAAAGCAACAAGGCATACGCCTTGAATTGCAAAATATCCCTGAACAATTGCAAAAATTAATGCAGTTGGGGCAGGTCACAAACCTATTTGAGTGAGAGTTATGGAAACTAGCCAAGTTGAAACTTTATTGCGCGACGAACTGCAATTAGCCGAAGTACATGTTAAAGCCAACGGTAGTCATTATGAAGTGATTGCTGTAGGTGAATGTTTTGACGGGTTAAGCCGTGTAAAAAAACAACAGCTAGTTTATGGCCCGTTAATGAATACGATTTCTGACGGCACGATCCATGCGGTATCGATTCGGGCTTTTACCCCGACAGAGTGGAAGCGCGAACAAAAATTCATTTTACCTCAATAAAAAGGTTTCCTCATGGATCAATTTGTAATTCAGGGTGGAACCGGGCTTGCCGGTGAAGTCACTATTTCAGGCGCTAAAAATGCAGCTTTACCTATTTTATTTGCTGCATTGTTAGCACAGGGTAAAAGCACATTTAACAATGTCCCTCGCTTACGTGATATCGGCACTACTGAAGCGCTATTAAAAACGCTTGGCGCAGAAATACAATGGCATGGCGATCAGCTTATAATTGATGGTGGCAAAGTTGATAAAACACTTGCCCCTTATGAGCTTGTTAAACAAATGCGTGCATCAGTGCTTGCACTTGGACCTTTGGTTGCTCGTTTTGGTCAAGCGCAAGTATCATTGCCTGGTGGTTGCGCTATTGGTGCGCGCCCAGTTGATATTCATATTCAAGGTTTAGAGCGCATGGGCGCGACGATTAACGTTGAAAATGGTTATATCAATGCCACCGTTGATGGGCGACTCAAAGGCGCTGAAATTTATATGGAAATGGTTAGCGTCGGAGCCACTGAAAACTTATTAATGGCGGCAACGCTTGCTGATGGTAAAACAGTATTAGAGAATGCGGCTCGTGAACCTGAGATTGTTGATTTAGCTACTTGCTTAACTGCAATGGGTGCAAAAATCACCGGAGCAGGCACTAGTCGTATAGAAGTTGAAGGTGTCGAAAAGCTAAGTGGGTGTGAGCACCGCATTTTACCTGATCGCATTGAAACCGGTACGTTTTTGGTTGCCGCAGCGATGGCTGGCGGCGAAGTGTTATGTAAGTTAACAGATTTTCATAGCCTTGAGCCAGTCATTGAAAAATTACGCGCCGCTAATGCATTAGTTGAAGTTCATAGCGATAGCATTTATTTAGATATGCGTGGCCGCGAGTTAAAAGCAGTTAATATCAAAACCATGCCTCATCCGGGTTTTCCAACTGATATGCAAGCCCAGTTTACCGCGTTAAATGTGGTTGCAAATGGCAGCGCAACAATCACAGAAACGATTTTTGAAAACCGCTTTATGCATGTCCCTGAACTGCAACGTATGGGCGCTAATATTCGCTTAGAAGGTAACACTGCAATTTGTGGCGACACTAAAAGCTTGAGCGGCGCACAGGTAATGGCAACTGACTTACGTGCATCTGCAAGCTTAATTTTGACCGGTATTGTTGCGCAAGGTGAAACGGTTGTTGACCGTATTTATCATGTAGATCGTGGTTATCAGCGTATCGAAGATAAGCTGAGTGCGTTGGGTGCAAATATTAAACGTAGAAGTAGTTAAATGGTTCTAGGTCCTAGGGTCCTAGGACCCTAGGTTTTTATAACTTGGTTTCTAGCTCTGCAACTGTCAGCATTACTTTTTGAATTTTTCCGTCACGATAAAGCTCAAACTCAATTTTTTCACCGGGTTCTGAGTTTCCTATGGTACTCAATGTTTGTTGTGGGTTAGATACGCTCACCCCCGCAATTTTAATAACAATATCTTGCTCTTTGATGCCCGCTTGCCATGCTGGACCTAACGGGTCTAAATTAGTAATACGCAGCCCTGAAACCGGTGTAAAGTTATCACTTACTTCTTTGCCAGTCGTATCTACGGCAGTACCCGTAAAGCCTAAGTAACCTCTAACAACACGACCATGGCGGATCAGTTTATCCATAACTTCTTTCGCCAATGAATAAGGCACAGCAAAGAAAATACCCTGAATATCTAAATTCTCACGGGTTTTAAATTGTGCGGAAGTAATGCCTACCAAGTCGCCATTAGAATTAACCAGTGCACCACCTGAATTACCGACATTAATCGCAGCATCCATTTGTAGCAGGTTATTATAGGGACTATCGGTGATTTTTTGCTTACCTGTAGCACTTATAATCCCTTGGGTAATTGTTTGGCCAAGGTTTAATGGGTTACCTATTGC
Source organism: Pseudoalteromonas sp. Ld20 (assembly GCF_045064175.1). Lineage (NCBI taxonomy): Bacteria > Pseudomonadati > Pseudomonadota > Gammaproteobacteria > Alteromonadales > Pseudoalteromonadaceae > Pseudoalteromonas > Pseudoalteromonas sp. Ld20. Next base: position 364,428 of record NZ_JBISHB010000043.1, on the reverse strand, counting down.
GAGCACTACATCACCAACGCGGGGCGAGAATCGCTCACTGATTGGAATAACAGGCAAATGCTCTACATTAATTTTTAATAGCGCTAAATCAGTAATGGTATCAAAGCCAATTAACTGCACATCAAAAAAGCGTCGGCCATCGGTTAAAATTACAATAATTTGATCAGCATTATTAATGACATGATAGTTCGTTAAAATGTACCCGTCACTAGACATTATTACCCCTGAACCTAACTCCCTTACGGTATTTTGGCGCTTATAACGAGGTTGGCTAGAAATGCTTTCTGAAAAGATAGTGACAACAGAAGGTGCAGCACGTTGCACTGCATCAGCAAAGCTAAGATGTTGTGCACTCATTGCGCTGGGCAAGGGGACGTTAGGTAGTAGTGACGCTCGCATGTTAGGGCTAAAAAACACCACTAAAAACGCAATCCCAAGGCCTGCAAAAAGTGGTGGAAGGACAAACTTAAAGAATTTCAGCACGGTTTTCTTATTATTAGTGGGCATTCCCTTTATGATGGCACAAAAAAAATAACAGCGGCAAGTGCCACTGTTATTTTTTATGTTATTAAATGTGTTTATTGCTTACTGAATGAGTACAAATACAGATTCGCGGCCTCGTTTTACGCCAAGCACAATATTTCCCTTGGTGTTTTCGATGATTTTGTTCATATCACGAATCGATTCGACGCGTTGACGATTCACTTGCATAATAATGTCGCCTTCCTCAAGTCCCACTCTTGCTGATGGAGAACGAGGATCGACAGATGTTAATTCAATTCCTTTAGCGCCATTTTTCTGTACGCTTTCGAGAGTTGCACCTTGGAATGCAGGATGTAGTTCATCACCAGCGGCTGTTAGACCTGCTGCACCATCAAGAGTTACTTTTATCGTTTTGATTTTACCATCGCGATAAATTCCCAATTTAACTTTTTTACCTTCGCCCAGAGTCGCAATTTTACTGCGTAGCTCATGGAAGCCACTTATATCTGTGCCATCTATACTAACAATTACATCACCTGCTTGGATCCCTGCTTTACTTGCAGCTGAATCATCAGTGACCTTCATCACATAAGCACCTTGTTTTACATCTAGCTTTTGCGCTTTGGCAAGGCCTGCATCGAGAGGGCGGCCAGATATACCTAATGAGCCTCTACGTACTTCGCCATGTTCAACAATTTGATCGACGAGGTTTTTCATCATATTGGAAGGAATTGCAAAGCCAATCCCTACATTGCCACCAGATGCGCCTAAAATAGCGGTATTAATACCAATCAACTCGCCATTTAAGTTAACCAATGCGCCACCGGAATTACCTTGGTTTATAGCTGCATCAGTTTGAATGAAGTCTTCGTAGCCTTCTATATTTAAGCCGCTGCGGCCAAGAGCGCTAACGATTCCTGATGTTACCGTATGACTCAAGCCAAATGGGTTACCAATCGCCACCGCAAAGTCACCAACGCGAAGTTGATCAGAGTTAGCAAGTTTCACTTCGATTAAGTCTTCAGCGTCTATTTGTAAAAGGGCGATATCGGATTCTTTATCGCTGCCAATTTTCTTCGCTTCATATTCGCGGCCATCTTCAAGCGTAACAAGCATGGTTTGCGCATCTTGTACTACATGGTTGTTTGTAACAACGTAACCTTCTTTGGCGTCAATAATTACACCGGAGCCTAAACCGCTAAATTGGCGCTTTTGGCTGCGCGGTTGTGGATTGCCAAAAAAGAAGTCGAGCGGGTCACCGCGACGGCGCACTTCTTTTGAACCAGAAACTTGGATACTGACAACACCAGGCGTTATTTGTTCTAGCATGGGCGCTAAAGTTGGTAATTGTTGACCATTTACTGCGATAGGCATTTTAGCCACTGAGATTGCAGGGGTTAATAACAAGCTGGCAGATACCATAGCTGCACTGATTAACGATAATTTCATTTTCATAGTCAGGGTTTACTCCACTTTACAGAAAAAGCACACACAAAAAAGGCTGCAAATGCAGCCTTTTATCAATGTTGCATCTAATGCACTGGAAAATATATTTCAGTGTCTTTAGGTATGCATATAAAACATAAGCTGCTCTATCTACAGACTATGGGGTCAAATAAAAGTTCATCAAGACACTTTAGAATATTTGAAATTACTAGGGCGTGTTGACCTTTGTGGATTGAAATTTGTTCAATCTAGGGGCGATTTAATCGCGGCGCGAGGTTTGTAACCTAGCGGGCTAAGTAAAAACCGAGCAACAAAGAGTCAATCGCCCCTAGGAAGAACCCTTTGGGCAGCGCATGTTTGGCATTTATACTGCGTTATCGCTTATTTATGGGGAACAACCACACTGCATAGGCGCTGCCTTGTCTAAATACCAAACATACTGCTGCAAAATCAATCACGAAAGGTCAACGCGCCCTAAGACGCTTTCGCTGATTCAGGCTCTTTATTCTCGCCTGCAAATAACCCTGACTCACCTGATACATAGTCAGCTGGTTGTGCATGAGCAGATGAGCGATCGCTCTGACGCTCTTTTAATGAGCGTTGTAATTGTTCTGTGGTTTCTTTTGAGAAAAATGGTTCAGCAGGGTGCTGCTTTTTATCATTAACGAGTAATTTGTTTGTTTCTTCAACGTGATCAAGTAGCTGATCATAATTGTCTTTCATCTTATTAACGAGCTTACCTGTACTTGCTAGATGATCGGCAACATCTTGACGATATTGCTCTAGTGCATTTTTTGCCTGTTCAGCCTGTTGTTCTAGCTCATCTTGTTTAAATTGCTTTTTAGTTACAAATGCGCCGAGGAAAAACGCCGCAACTGCCACAATAATAATAATGCCGATCCAAGTAACTGTACCCATAAATTCTACCCCTTTGGGAAAATAACTAAAATTACGCATAAAGCGTATATTCAAAAATAATTTCTGCTGCGGATAATATACCCCGAGTTACGATGCGTGTTAATATATTGCGCAAATTAAACCGTGTTTTATTGTAATAATCTATGACTCCTTGGCAAAAATACCAACAAGATCTACAGCGTGATGACTTTGTTTATGATGCCGCACAAGAAAATGCAGTGCGTCACCTACAAAGGTTATACGATGATTTAACGACTCAAAAACCTGCGACTCAAGGTTGGTTTGCGAAGCTATTTAGTAAAGATAGCACGGCTCCTATAAAAGGTTTGTACTTTTGGGGTGGTGTGGGTCGCGGTAAAACCTATTTAGTCGACACCTTTTATGAGGCGCTACCGGGAACACGGAAAATGCGCGTGCATTTCCATCGCTTTATGCACCGTGTTCACGATGAGCTTAAAAAGCTCAATAAAACGGCTGATCCACTTGAAGTGGTGGCTGATATTCTCAAAGCTGAAACTGACATTATCTGCTTTGACGAATTTTTTGTACAAGACATCACAGATGCCATGCTACTTGGCGGTTTAATGGAAGCATTATTTGCTCGTGGTATCGTTTTAGTGGCAACGTCCAATATTGTGCCTGACGAATTATATCGCAATGGCCTGCAGCGAGCTCGTTTTTTACCAGCAATAGCACTCGTAAATGCAAACACTGAAATTGTGAATGTGGATTCGGGTATTGATTACCGATTACGTACTTTGGAGCAGGCTGAGATATTTCATAGCCCGTTGGATGAGCAAGCTGATAAAAACTTGTTTGAGTATTTTGATAAGCTATCGCCAGAGCCTGGCAAGCTCGATACTTCTATACAAATAGAAGGGCGAATGATCAAAACCCGCAAAGTATCCGATTGTATTGTGATGTTTGATTTTGCTGAGCTGTGTGAAAGCGCACGTAGCCAAGTTGATTACATGGAAATAAGCCGATTATATAATACGGTGATTTTATCGAACGTAAAACAACTCGGGCAAAGTAATGATGATGCAGCACGTCGCTTTATTGCATTGGTCGATGAGTTTTACGAGCGCCACGTAACATTGATCATCTCAGCAGAAAAACCAATCACTGAGTTATACACGCAAGGAAATCTTAATTTTGAGTTCAAGCGTTGTATTAGTCGATTGCAAGAAATGCAGTCGTTAGAGTATTTAGCAAGAGAGCATTTGGCGTAGTCTGAGCCGTCAGCCGTCAGCCGTCAGCCGTCAGCTGTCAGTTAAGGCAAGCTTTTCTTGACACGTAAGTTAATACGAACAAAATTTATAGCTTATAGCTTATAGCTTATAGCTTATAGCTTATAGCTTATAGCTTATAGCTTATAGCTTATAGCTTATAGCTTATAGCTTATAGCTTATAGCTTATAGAACAAATTTCTTGCGGAAAAAACAACCGTTGAGTAGCAATGTGGTAAAAGTGCTGGTATACTCCCGCGTCTGCCACGTTGCGTTCTATTGCCTTCATTAGATTAGCCTCTTTTGAATGGCGCACAAGTCTTAAACTCGAAGGGGTTGGAGCAAACATTTAGAGCGGTAATTAATAATAATTACCTGTGGTTTTAATTGAAAAACATTGGATTTTTATAAATGAAAACGTTTGTTGCTAAACCGGAAACAGTAAAACGTGACTGGTATGTAGTTGACGCTGAAGGTAAAACTTTAGGTCGTATCGCTACTGAAATCGCTCATCGCCTACGCGGTAAGCATAAAGTTGAATATACACCGCACGTAGATACTGGTGATTATATCATCGTTATCAACGCTGAAAAAGTTACTGTAACTGGTAACAAATTCAAAAACAAAGTGTACTATTCACACTCTGGTTTTCCAGGTGGTCTTAAGTCTACTACTTTTGATAAACTTCAAGCTGCAAAGCCTGAAATGATCATCGAGAAGGCTGTTAAGGGCATGTTGCCACGTGGTCCTTTAGGCCGCGCAATGTACCGTAAACTTAAGGTTTACACTGGTACTGAGCACAACCATGCTGCACAACAGCCTCAGGTTCTAGACATTTAAGGAGCACTAACATGGCAAATCAATACTACGGTACAGGTCGTCGTAAAAGTTCAAGTGCTCGCGTATTCTTACGCCCAGGCACTGGTAACATCGTAATCAACAATCGCTCTTTAGAAGAGTATTTTGGTCGCGATACAGCACGCATGGTTGTTCATCAAGCTCTTGGGCTTGTTGATATGACTGAAAAGTTTGATCTTTACATCACCGTTTCTGGTGGTGGTACTACTGGTCAAGCTGGTGCTATCCGTCACGGTATCACTCGTGCACTTATGGAGTTTGACGAGTCATTACGTCCACAACTTCGTAAAGCAGGTTTCGTTACACGTGATGCACGTAAAGTTGAGCGTAAGAAAGTGGGTCTTAAGAAAGCGCGTAAGCGTCCACAGTTCTCAAAACGTTAATATTTACGTTATCAAGAATTCAAAAACCCAGCTTATGCTGGGTTTTTTGTTTTTTGAGCTATAAAAGCTAGCGAGAGTAAAGTTAGCGAGTAGTACAGTGTCAACCAATACACCGTAGCGTGGGTTGGGTATCACGAAACCCATGGGTAAAAGAACGCCACGAACACTTCAAAGCTCAGTGTACCCTTTGAAACAGAAATCTACAGTATTCGAAAACTCGCACTTTTTATAAGTAACCAGCAAACTCGTATTAAATATACGCCTAATAATTAACCTACTACTGCCTTTCCTGCGTATAACTCTAAAAAAAGTTCAATAATTATCATAATTAGTGTAAATCCGTCAGTTAATTGATGAATTTTTTTGCTACAATTGTCTGGCAAGTAATGTGAGTGAGTTCAACAGCACCATGTGCAGTTTTTCTGCTTCCTCTTAGTGAGGTTGATCTTGGTCAGTATATTGTTTTTGTAAAAGTCATATCATAGAGACGGCTCTATGCTCGAGCTAACTTAGTCAATTAGTTGATAAAGTCGGGATTATTCGAGCATGAGGCTGTTAATAACCTTGTTTTAGTCAGGGGTTTTAATTATGATCGCTTCTATTTTAAAATTTCGAAAAATTAACCTGCTGTAACTGATGTTCTCAATATGGCAAGTGTTGAGAATCATAGTGGAGATAAGTGGATGAGCAATGCGCCTGTAGACAATGGCCGACGTCGCTTTTTAACCATAGCTACCTCTGTTGTAGGTGGTGTTGGTGCGGCTGGGGCTGCTGTTCCTTTTATTGCGTCTTGGAATCCAAGTGAGCGAGCTAAATCTGCGGGTGCGCCTGTAGAAGTAGATATCAGCAAACTTGAGCCTGGACAATTAATACGTGTCGAGTGGCGTGGTAAACCTGTATGGGTTGTATCACGTACCCCAAAAATGCTTGAGCAGATGAAAGAACATGAAGGTCAACTTCGTGATCCGCAATCGCAAGAGCCACAACAATTAGAATCATCAACAAATGATTACCGTTCATTACGTCCAGAGATATTTCTCGCTGTAGGTATTTGTACGCATTTAGGATGTTCACCGCAGTTTTTAAGTGGTGGATTTGGTGAAAAGGTAGAAGGAACTGATGACGGTTTCTACTGCCCATGTCATGGTTCTAAATTTGATATGGCTGGCCGTGTATTCCAATCGGTACCTGCTCCATTGAACTTAGAAATACCACCTTATACTTTTCTAGATGAGACCACTATTTTAGTGGGTGAAGAAAGAGGGGTAGCCTAATGTTTGGTAAAATTATTGGTTGGATCGACGATCGTATCCCAATGACACGTGTTTGGAACATGCATATAGCACAGTATCCTGCACCTAAAAACTTTAATTTCTGGTATTTCTTTGGCTCGTTAGCCATGTTAATGCTAGTAAACCAAATCCTTACAGGTATTTGGTTAACCATGAACTATGTTCCGTCTGCTGAGGGCGCGTTTGCGTCAGTAGAATACATCATGCGTGATGTAGAATACGGCTGGTTATTACGCTATTTGCACTCAACGGGTGCGTCAGCGTTCTTCATCGTTATTTATCTGCATATGTTCCGTGGTATGATCTATGGTTCTTATCAAAAACCACGTGAATTACTGTGGTTGTTTGGTATGTTTATTTTCTTAGCACTTATGGCTGAAGCTTTCATGGGGTATTTATTACCTTGGGGGCAAATGTCGTTTTGGGGTGCACAGGTAATCATTTCACTATTCGGTGCTATTCCGGTTATTGGTGATGACTTAACGCTTTGGATCCGTGGTGATTATGTAATATCTGGTGCGACGCTTAACCGCTTCTTTGCACTGCATGTAATTGCATTGCCATTGGTTATCGTGATCTTAGTGTTCTTACATATTGTGGCACTTCACGAAGTGGGTTCAAACAACCCTGACGGTGTTGAAATCAAGCGTAAGAAAGGCTCTGTAGCTGAAGAAGATAAGCCTAAATTTAAATTCCATGAGTATTACACTGACAAGAAAGATATTGTTGATGCGATACCGTTCCATCCTTACTACACAGTAAAAGATATTGTGGGTGTGGTTGGTTTCTTAATTTTCTTTTGTTGGGTTGTGTTCTTTATGCCAGCGATGGGTGGGTTCTTTTTAGAAGCGCCAAACTTTGAGCCAGCAAATCCACTTAAGACTCCTGAGCATATTTTCCCAGTGTGGTACTTTACGCCATTCTATGCAATCTTACGTGCAATCCCTGATAAACTTATGGGTGTTGCTGCGATGGGCGCATCGATTGTAGTACTTGCGTTATTACCTTGGCTTGACCGTGGTACAGTTAAATCTGTTCGTTATCGTTGTGGCTTCCATAAATGGAATATTGCAGGTTTTGTGGTTACTTTCGTTCTATTAGGTTGGGTGGGTGCAACTCCTCAAACTGATATGAAAACGATTATCTCGCAAGTCTGTACTGTGACTTACTTTATGTTCTTCGTGCTGTTGTTTGTATACAGTAAGAATGAAAAAACTAAGCCATTGCCAGAGAGGTTGACGAAATGATGAAAAAGCTAATTATCGGTTTATTTGCTTTATCAATAAACGTATTGCCGGCAATGGCGGCGGGTCCTTCGGTTCCATTAATGGAAGCTGGAAATGACCTAACTGATCAGCCTTCGTTGCAACGTGGTGCTAAGTTGTTCATGAACTACTGCCTTGGTTGTCACCAAATGGAGTATCAGCGTTATGAACGTACTTTTCGTGATATCGGGATTCCTACAGAAGTAGGTCTTGAACAATTAATTTTTGATGGTTCAAAAGTCGGTAGTCACATTACCAATGCAATGGAAAAAGATGATGCAGCAAAATGGTTTGGTGCGGCTCCGCCGGATCTAACTCTAATTGCACGTGTAAAATCTCCGGATTATATTTACACGTATTTAAAATCATTTTATAAAGATGAATCTCGTCCGTTTGGCGTAAACAATATTGTTTTCCCATCGGTAGGTATGCCTCACGTTCTTCAAGAATTGCAAGGCTTACCAACACCTATTACTGAACAGGTTGAAGAACATGGTCACACTGTGACTAAAGTTATTGGCACTGAAACAGATGGGTCGGGCGAAATGAGTGTGGATGAATACGACCAAGCGGCTCGTGATTTAACTAACTTCCTCGAATACGTGGGTGAACCTTCACGTCTTGATTCAGAAGCGTTAGGTCTTAAGGTAATCGGATTTTTAATTATCCTGTTTATCTTGGCATTCATGCTTAAGAAAGAATACTGGAGAGATGTTCATTAAGTTTGAACATATTTAAAGGTAATTTTGCAATAGGGGCTTAAGCCCCTATTGCTGTTTTTGTTATTTAATGGAGGTAGGCATGGCCGTAGCTGCCAATAAGCGCCCTGTAATGACCCTTTTTTCTGGTGCTAACTGTATGTATAGCCATCAAGTACGTATTGTACTTGCTGAAAAAGGCGTAAGTGTAGATATTCATCTGGCTGAAAAGGACAACCTGCCAGAAGCACTTCATGAAATTAACCCTTACGGTACAGTGCCAACACTGATTGACCGTGAGTTAGGTTTATATCAGGCAAACATCATCATGGAATACCTTGATGAACGTTTTCCTCATCCTCCACTAATGCCTGTATATCCGGTAATGCGTGGCCGTAGCCGTCTAATGATGCATCGTATCGATACGGACTGGTATAGCCTTGCTGCAAAAGTTTATGGCAATGGCGCAGATGCTGCTCAAGCACGTAAAGAGCTGACAGAAGCATTACTAGCTGTTGCAGCAATCTTTACTGAAGCTCCTTACTTTATGAGTGAAGAATTCAGTTTAGTTGATTGCTACTTAGCACCACTACTATGGCGTTTACCTGAACTTGGTATTGAGCTTAATGGTGCTGGTTCTAAAGAAATGAAAGAATACATGATCCGTTTATTTGAGCGTGAATCATTCCAAGCTTCTTTGACTGAAGCTGAGCGTGAGATCCGTTTGTAATGACGTCTAATCGTCCTTATTTACTCCGCGCTTTTTTTGATTGGATTGTTGATAATCAGTGTACGCCACATTTAGTGGTAAACGCTGATTTTCCTGCAGTGCAAATACCAACACAGTTTATCCAAGATGGTCAAATTGTGCTTAATATTAGCCCTTCAGCCGTCACGCAGTTTTCGATGGATAATCAGCAATTAAGCTTTAGCGCCCGATTTGGTGGTCAGCCAATGCAAGTATATGTGCCAATTGGTGCAGTGCTTGCTATTTATGCCCGCGAAAACGGAGAAGGCACAGTGTTTACCGCAGATGAGTTTTTAGAGGACGAAGACGATTTTGTAGGTGAGCTAGAAAGTGTTGATTTAGACGATGGGTTCACCCCTGATGATGAACCTACACCGCCTAAGCCAGATAATAAAAAAGGCTCGCATTTACGTGTTGTAAAATAATATGTAAATTGACAAAAAAACCGCTAAGTAGCGGTTTTTTTATGTCAGTATAAAAGCGCATTAAAGGTAAAAATCAAAGGTGCTAGGGAAGTGACTAGGTGCTAGGTAAACTCCCTGCTGCGGGCGCATAGGGATTTATGTTTGCGTAGACGGGGCTTTATACCGCGCAGGTGGTGTTAAAGTTCATAGGCGACGAGCTGCTAGAAGCCGGGTTAAGGTTGATTGTTTACCCCGCGTTTTTTAGTGAAGATGCGCGAGGTAAACTCCCGCCTACAGGAATTAAAAAACCTTGCGATATTAACTGCAAGGCTTTTAAACTCCTCGAACCTGATACCTTTACAAATACTCAAACACTTTAATTACACGTTCAACACCAGATACGTTACGGGCAACGCTTACAGCCGTGTTAGCCTCGGAGTTGGAGACTAAACCCATTAAGAAAACTTCGCCATTTTCAGTAATTACTTTGATGTTATTACTACTAATATTATCGGTAGTAAGTAGCTTTGTTTTTACTTTTGATGTTAACCACGAATCGTGTGTTTTTGTGCTAATGCTAATATTAGAACCGATACGAATCTGATTATGGATTTTACGTATGCCTATTACTGTCTCAATCGCACGATGGGCTTCATTTTTCATTTCTTGATTGGCAACTTGCCCTATCAATAAAACAATGCCATTAACGCTTACAGCGCTTATATTGGCATGATCTGCTAAGTGTGGTATCTCATTTATAGATAAGTTAGCTTTGATCTCGATGTTGTTATCATCAATTTGCGAACCCAAAGTTCGGCGATCATTCGCTGCAGTTACTGCGCCAGCAGTTCCTGCAACAACGGCAACGGCGCAACCTTGTAAAAATAAAACGGTACTGATAATAATAAGTGAGTGCTTGAGCATTAACTTTCATCCTGTGGAAATAGGGTTAAATCGATTAGCTCACTTAGGCAATGAAGGTTAACTAAGTGTGACTCTATAATGCGACTAGGGCGCTTTGATGGTACGCGGATCTCAACATCATTTGCGCCAAGCAAGCCTGCTAATTCACCACCATCATCACCCACTAAAACGATCACTTTCATATCTTTAGTTAACGCAGCCTCAACCGCAGAAATAATATTCTTTTCATTACCATTAATGGCCAGTACCAACAATAAATCACCTTGTTGTGCAAACGCACGCACTTGGCGAGCAAATGTATCTTGTTCGTCACTTTGGCTCGTTTGACCTAAGTTAATATGCTCTTGCGATAACGCAATTGCAGGTAAGCACGGGCGTTCTGTTTCATAAAAATTAATCAACACACCAGCCATGTGTTGAGCCAGCATATGACAGCTTGCTGTGCCGCAAAAAATCAATTTATTACCATTGATTAAGCTTTGCGCAATTGTGAATGCGGCGCTTTCTAACGCACTAGGCAAAACTTCACCCGCAGCAATCTGCACTTGAATACTTTCTGTAAAAATTTCTTTTATTGTATCTTGCATATTAAAATACGTTTTTTATCCAATTAAGTTGTTGCGGCACTTCGCCGGTTATTGCGACAAAGTCAATTCTGAGCGCTTGATTACTCAGTTTTTTAAATGCTAAATAATGATAAATTGTACGTTTTAAACGTTGCTGTTTTTGTTTACCAAGTGCATGCAGCGCGCCGCCTTTTATGTGGCTACTGCGAAACTTCACTTCAACAAATACTAATGTATCACCATCACGCATTATCACATCTAGTTCGCCGTAGGGGCAGTTATAGTTGCGCTCAATGGCTATTAAACCTTGCTCTTCTAAATACTTTTGCGCTTGTAACTCGTAATACTGACCTTTTTCACGGCTATTTTGCCATAGTTGTTTAAACCAAGACATCACAACATCCTTATTTTGCTGGCCTCAAATCAGGATTATAGCTACTCACTCCCCATTTGGTCACTTGCTGTTTGCATAAATAATGGGATCGGTGCATGTGTTTTAAGTTGCACGGCGCTAATTTGCTTGTTTTTGTATTGAGCCCAATTCAAATGACGGTTAATTTGGCCATCGCTAGTAATGCTTAATTGGCCTGTTAAACCACCGAACTGCTTACCAGGGATCATACTCAACTGTGTAATATCACTAAGCATTGCTACGGAGTCATAGGCCATCGCAAATAATCGTTGGCTTATATCAGCTTGATCAGGCCATAAAGTATTATATTGCTGACGTAAGGCTTGCTTTGGTATTTGGTCACTTAGCATCCACGGTAACTCAGTAAAGTACAAACCATCTAGGTCGCCTTTATCAGTTTTATCAATTTGTTTACTATGACTTTTTGAACTTGCGTAAAGTGGGATCCGTTCAGCAAAGGTACTTACATTTACATCTAAATAAGGTTTGAGCAAACGGGTTTCCATGGCATCACCTAGGATATAAATAACATCAATATCACGACGAGATCGAGTTTCGCTTTCAACTTCTTGTTTAAATAATGATTTTACTGTGCTGATTCGCTCCTTCGATTTATCCACTTCGAGTAAGCTGGTTATCGTTGTAGGCATGTCCTTTTTATCATCGTATAAACCGACTTCTGGTTTTGTTTCACTATAGCGTTGCCACTGAACATTAAAGTACTCAACTAACCGTTGACCAGCACCGTTATTTGGCGCAAGCAACATCGGTTTTTGGTAACCCATTGCTAAAAAGTGTTCCAGCGCTTGCTGAACTTCATGCTCAGGATTAAGTGCAAAGAAATAATGCTGAGTTGATGTGCGTTCGCCATCAAATGAATTTAAATGTAAAGTTGGATAGCTTTGCAGAGCTTGATTAGCCACAAGTTTATCAATGTTACCTTTGAGTAATGGGCCAATCACAAAGTTTGGTTTAATCTCGCTAAGCTTAGCTGTTATTTCTGAGGGACTAAGCATTTCATCAATAAAAATAGTCTCTTGAATCGGTGAGCTATCTAGCGCACCTAAAATACCTGCTTTTAATGCATCACCTAATCGTTCATTTGCACCTGACTGAGGAATTAGCACTACTAAACGTTCAATATCTAAGGGGGCAATAGCTATAAGTGCGGCCGCTTTCTTAGGCAATACATCTATCGCAGGGTGAGTTGGATAGCGTCGCTGCCAATTATTAATTGCCTGATCCAATTCAACAGGCGCGCCTAAATACACTAAATGATATAAAGCTAAATTAACCCAACCTTGTTGAACAACAGAGCCGCGGTTAAAGCGTTCAAGCGCGTAAGATGAAAGCTGTTTTAAGTTTTCCCATAATCCTTTGTTTAACTGCGGTATGGTTAAGTTATTTTTACTTGCAGTCTCTGACGCCCTAAAAAAGTAAGGCATCGCGTCTTTAGGTAAATTTTGTGATGCGTAAATACTGGCTGTTAGATATTGGTGCCATGCAAAGTGTTCGGGCTGTGTTAGTTGTGAATCTAAACTGGCGAGGATTTCAAGCGCCAAAGTGTTCTTGTTTTGCTGCTTTTGTGCAAATGCGATGTAAAGCTTGTTTTGTACCTGATCAACACTCGGAGTACGCTCAAGTTCGATACACACTTGTTCCAATAGTGGCCAGCTTTGTTCAGTTATTGCTGCGTCACGAGCACTGTACAGTAGCTGAATTTTATCAGCACCTTGGCGATTCAAAGCAATTTGGTACATAGATTGTGCATCAGTCGCTTGAATTTGTGTGGTGCTATTAGCTGAACTGAGGTTTTCAGTGGTTTTAGTCGGTTTTTCGGTTGTACTACAGGCCGATAACCCTGACAATATGATTAATAGACTAACAAGTTTAAGTCGCACAATGATTTCCCAATACGTTAACGCGATTTGCTTATATTACTGACTGACGCAGGAGACCTCAATGTTAAATGAGGAGAATTCACAGAAAATCGGCACTCTTTACATTGTAGCCACCCCAATCGGCAATTTTGACGATTTAAGTCAGCGCGCAATCGCGACATTATCGCAAGTTGACTTAATCGCTGCTGAAGACACTCGCCACACCGGCAAGTTGCTCAGTCATTTTGGGATTAAAGCAAAAACGTTTGCTTTGCATGACCATAACGAAAAGCAAAAAGCGCAACAAATTATTGATCAACTAAATCAAGGTTTAAATATTGCGTTGGTATCGGATGCCGGCACACCGCTGATTAGTGATCCAGGTTATGCCGTGGTTAACTTATGCCGAGAGCAAGGTGCGCATGTCACGCCAATTCCAGGTGCGTGTGCTGCAATTACGGCCGTATGTTGTTCAGGCTTACCAACTGATCGTTTTCAGTTTATTGGCTTTACACCCGCTAAAAGTAAATCGCGACAAGATTTTTTCATTGATGCGGTTAATTCCAACATCACCAGCATCATGTACGAAAGCACGCATCGTATAATGGCCAGCCTTGACGATTTAGAAGCTGCGCTTGGCAGCGATCAGCAGGTTGTATTTGCTAAAGAGCTAACCAAAACATTTGAAACCTTTTTTAATGGCACAGTAAGCGAGCTTAAACAGTTTTTAACTGACGACCCAACCAAGCAGCGCGGTGAAATAGTACTCATGTTGCCAGGTAAAGCAAAGCTTGTTGATGATGTACCACCAGAGGCGCGTAAAATGCTGGCGCTCCTTGAGAATGAAATGCCAATGAAAAAAGCCTGCGGTATTGTGGCTGATTACTTCGGCATGAAGAAAAATGCCTTATATAAAACAATTATCGACGAAAAAGAATAAATCTTACTGCACATACTGCTTAGCTCAGGTATAATGCGCGCCGAGTCAGCCAAGATGATCGCTGCCTGTGACGAAAATGATCAGGGGGAGGAAAGTCCGGGCTCCATAGGGCAGGGTGCCAGCTAACGGCTGGGGGGCGCGAGCCCACGACAAGTGCAGCAGAGAGGAGACCGCCAATCTTCGGATTGGTAAGGGTGAAAGGGTGCGGTAAGAGCGCACCGGGCCACTAGTAATAGTTGGTTGCAAGGTAAACTCCACCCGGAGCAAGACCAAATAGGGTTCTATCATTTTAAATAATGAACGCGTGGCCCACGTGAGAACCGGGTAGGTTGCTTGAGCCATAGAGCGATTTATGGCCTAGACGAATGATTATCACTTTCTTCGGAAAGGACAAAACCCGGCTTATAGGCTGACTCAAACTCAAGCGTAAGCATCTAATTTATTAGGTGCTTACGCTTGAACCACTAATCTCATGGCACAAAATTTCAAAAGTGTGCCAAATAGTGTGCCAAATAAACTCAATACGTTACTTACACATAGGTAACTTAATGAGACATATCAAACTCCCCGAACACCTCATACTACGAAAAGAACGTTACTATTTTCGTTATGTTTTCCCTCGTAAATTTATCGGCTCCGATATACGCATTTCACTTAAAACCAAACACCTTCATCATGCTTTAAACTTCCTTGAATTAATCAAACCCGAATTAGATAAACTAAAAATACTTGCGAGTGAACGACACAATCTAGATACTGAATCTTTAATCACTCAAGCTAAAAGTATTTTAAATCATATGAAGCAAACACTTACTCACGAGCTAAGTAAAAAAATAATAGCCAAAGAAGAGCAAAGCTATGCTTCAACCGCACATTCGATAAATGGCATTAAAGCGAAACCGTTAAATAATCACTCACCAACTCATTTAAGAGCTGCGGCAAAGATAATGCTTTCTATTGCAGATGGTGAAACGGGCGAATTGTTGGTTGAAGCTCTAAAAAGTAATGATTATGAAGTACTTAATATTTTTGTTTTGGTCATTCAGTACATTGCGCTTAAAAATACTGGTTTAAGTAATGCAGAGATTATTGCTAATAAGCAGATTCAAACAAGTGTGCGTCAATTCGCTCGACAATTAGAGATGTTTTTATTCGCTGGTATGTTTGATGATCCTGAGGTTGAAACAGATGAAGACTTGTTTAATGACTGCGATGAAAACGACAACTTTTATGCCGATAATATTGATGCAATAGATACTTTAAACAAACACAGTGTCGAGTTTGAGCATGGTTCACTCGAATATTTGAAGTTTAAAAGTATGCTAGATAGCTCAAGGAATTTACAGGTTAAATATTTAGCGTCATGCTTAACTAAAGACGCAGAACAACAGCACTTATTAGATTCAATACTTAATAAAAGCTCACAAGCGATAACTGAGAGTCAGCCGCGACAAGAAGAACCACAAAATAATGGCCCACTATTTTCAGAAGTCTATGCTGAGTTTTTAGCTCTCAAAGGAAGATCTGGGTTAAGTGATAGGATTCTAAAAGAATATGCTCGCTATTATGAAATATGGTGTTTACTGACTGAAGATAAACCAATTGAAAGTTACAAAGCGAGTGATATAGGCCGGTTTATAGACCGTTGTTATCAGCTACCTAAAAAGAATCGCGCACCATACAGTAAAATGAGCCTGAAAGAGTGCCTAGACTTTGATGTGCCAGAAGTTGACTTAGTTACACCTAAAACAGTTCAAGGCTATTACAAGTGGTTACAGGGGATTTTCTCGTATGCTAAAAGAGATACTGTTGAATATATCCAGCATTCACCATGTACTATAAAACGAGACTTTAAGCAGCGTATACGTGGTGTTTTTAATAGTGAAGAACTTACTAAGTTTGAAGCATTCGCAATGCAAACAAAACACTCGTGGCAAAAGTGGTCATTATTATTAGCTATGTACACAGGCGCAAGGCGCACAGAAATTTATCAGTTAAGAAAAACAGATATCCGTGTTGAAGATGGTATTAACTACATACTAGTTACTGATGAACACGAATCACAACGCCTTAAAACTAATAACGCAAAACGTAAAATCCCTATCCATAAGCATTTAATCGAGCTTGGCTTTTTAGAGTATGTAGATCAAGCTCAAGAACGTATTCTATATGAAATAACATCGGCTGAGAGTATTACTAGTTGGTTCGGTCGTTTGGTTGTAGAGCTTGAAATACCTAGCGTTAATGAGCTAGACGAACTTCGTAGCTATCACAGCTTTAGGCATACGTTCATAAGTAACATAAGAAATAACCACTCGTTTGATCTTTCATTGATACAACAAGTAGTTGGTCATGAAATTTCAAAAGGTGGGATAACAGATAAATATACGCATGGTGGAGCTAGTTTGAATAGATTGGCAGAAGTAGTGAATTCTTTTTAAGCAAAAGATATTTCTAAACTTATCAACAAAGCATTATTATTAATGATATGAGTACTGGGATTATTACAAATAGAAACCCGATAATAGCGTCATAATATTTATAAGTTAGTTCTATTTTAAGTTTTCCAAATGTACTTACTTTCGCTATATCTGGAAAATCAACAGGGTTTTGTAGCTGAAAATAAAGGTCATCTATTGTTTCATGGTTTAGTAAATATTTTGCAGTTATTTGGTTATACTTATCAGCTATAGCTGTAACTTTTTCTATTTCATCGACCTTAATGAATTGTAACTTTGAATAACAGCCGTCGAGCTCAATTCCACAAGAATGGTGCCTTTCAGATTTTAGACCATGCTCTTTGCCATTTTCATATAAACCATAAGCCAAAATAATAATAGATATTATAATTGATATGAAACTGAGCCATTGTGATTGGTTTGCAGATATAGTAACTAGATTGGTCAGTTGAAGAATGCTAATGGCTAGTAAATGTATTGATGAACATGAAGTGACAAATGTTAAGGTGCTATTTTTCTTCGCTAGCCTTCTGTAAGCATTAAACCTAGAACCCTTTGTTCGCCAAATTCTATTGTTTAGTAGTTCTTTATTATCCATAATATTTTTTCCAAATAGTGAGGGTACCCCTCTAGTGATTCAAGTAGTTATTCTCTAACGATAAGTATAAGTTAGAAACTAGAGACAGCTTAAGCCGATATTATTACCTTAGCCCGTTATCTTAAGATAGGGACTTGCACATTCGTACAAGAGGGGTACCTAGGATATGTTACCAATATCTTCTTCTAATTTCACTAGTCTTGTACTTTTAGCTATTTCAAACTTTCTTGCAATTTCTTCTTCTGTAAAGTTCTTTGTATCTTGCTCATTGAGATAACCAAATTTAACTAAAAAACGAACTTTTTCAATTGTTGATGTGTAAACGCCGTAGTTATGTATATAGCCATCAAAAGTAGAGTATTTAGCAGAATAATGACTTTTAACAAGTGATTTTAGCTCTTTAGGGGGTTGCTTGTTGAACATCTCTAATCTTGAAAACTGTTTACTAATAATTGAGTCCAGTTTATGTAATCTATGAATATCTGTTATTTCTATAAAATAAAAGATCCACCCATATCTTTTCGTTTCAGTAATAGCTCCTGTAATTTTTTCATTAATATTTAATAAAAAAAGAGTTTTCATATGATCAGCTGTTAACCACTTCGAATTTTCGACCCTATAATGAAAGTTTAACTTGAAGTCTGTAAACATAGCGATAATAGAATTAATAAACCTATCAATGGTAGACTCCCTGACAGATATTTTTTCGGATGAGATTTTATAACCCAAGTAATCAAATGGCTTTGAAATTAAACCTTTTTCAGTTTTGTCGTTTGTTTCTAAACCTATTTTATTTAAAGCTTTATCGATTTTTTCCTCTATGGCTAATATTTCATATTCGTGAGCAAATATTAAAATATCATCCACATATCTTAAATATTTAATACCTATTTTAGAATGTTCCTTGTCAAAGCTGCTCATATAGATACCTGCCAGGACGTTAGAGATAGATAAACCTTGCGGAACCCCTCGTGTTCCATGATATTTTGATGAGTCCTTTTTCTTATAGTTTTTAGGTACGGTCTTGTTTTTGATAGCACGACGAATTAAAGCTATTGCATGCTCATTATTTAGTTCGCCCAAGTAATTGTCTAAGAGGTTCGTATGATCTAAATTGTCATAGAACCCTTTTATATCTATTTTTAGGTAGTGGGTTTTTTCAAGGTCATTTTTACTTATTAGGTCTTTAATCTCTCTAATGAAACTATTCGGCAGTTGCTTTTGAATACAGCTGTCGTAATAGTAGTGGAGAGTATCTTTTAAAGCACATAAGGTTAATTTATCTCTAATGGTAGGTTTCGATATTATCCTTGGGGTTTTCCCTCGGCCTTTAGATTTGACTATCTCTAAATATGGACTGAAACGGTATTGAGAGCTCAGTACTTTTTTTGATATTCCTAATGAAATCAAACCAAGGTTTTTTTCTATCTGTGCACTGCTTACTCCATCGATACCTTTACCTGTTTTATTTTTTATTTTGTCATGAAAAGTACTCTGTAACTTAACTGGGGAAAAATTAAATAAAAACTGTTTTTCAAAATCTTCCATATTTATAAATCCATAAATTTAGGCTTAAAGTTTTGCTAGTAAACAATTAATGCATTCTTCTAAGCAACTCTAATTCGTCTAAATGACATATACTTAGTAAAGCCTGTTTTAATTATTGCTTTCCCTTGGGGGGAAAATCCAACATGGCCTACAATGATAATATCTGATCCATCTAGTTCAGACACATCTTTGAGCTTGAAGTTTGTGAGCAGTTCCTCTTTCAAACGAGAGTTAAGAGCTATACTAGGTTCTGTTCTATAATCACCATAGTTGAGCCAAAGGTCTCCATTTTTATCTGTGCTTAGATTATTGACCTTTCCCCAGAAGATATAGTCTTTACCAATATGTTTTTTAGTTACATTTTCTATTTTTACTAGGTTTTGTTTAAGTTCGCCTTCGAGAACTATTCGTCCTGAATTAGCTACGATGGTAATCGTTTGATCATCTTCGGCGTAGTCAGTATTGCGACATAGGTTGGTTAATAGTTGACGAAGAGACTTTCCTAAAGGAAAACCATCTGAATTACCAATAGCTCTTTTTTTGGACTTGCCTTTCCATTCAGATTCATCATCACCATGTTTGTTATTATCATTAGACACATATATGGATTGTGTTGATGCTTTATCTAAATCTACTCTAATATCGCTATTTTGATTTGATTCATCACCTTCATTAACTTCATGATCGTCTGAAATAAACTCTACGGTAGATGCATTACAGCCATCTTTATGCTTTGCACCGAAGCACGCCATTCTGTTTATTTTTTGCGTTTCATAACCTTTGGTAAACCATGCTTTCGCACCGCATTCTATACAATAAATTAAGCCGCGATATTTATCTGGGCTATTTTCATAATCAGTGGTTGTGCAAATTGAGTTATCTTCTTTATAGATGCAGTTGAGCATTTACCGTCCTTAGTTCAAGAGCTATTTTTGTAAATATATAGTTTTCTTTATGCTTAGCATAAAGTTACACGTAAATGATATGAGCGTAAACAAGCAACTTCTAAATAATTAGTGACCTATGTTAGATATCAACTAACGTTAATACATATTAACGTTAATTGAGTTTTTAGTTTTTGCTATATTCATGTCATAGTAACTAATAAAACTTTTATGTGGGCAAGGAAGCATGGAACTGTTAATTGAAGATGGGAATGGCCGAAAGCACAAAAATAAGCTGAATGAATTAGTTTCAAAAACTAATTTTAGCATTGCTATAGCAACTGCTTACCTTACTGATAGTCAATTACTTAGCAGCATTAAGAATAATCAAGTTAACGTACGAATTCTTACTTCTATTCGAGGTAATGATATTTTGAGTGGAGCGACAAGTTTAAATGCTTTAAGTGCTCTTCTAGGGCAAAAAGTAAATATTCGATTTTTACCAACTAGCCCCAAGTTTCACTCTAAAGTTTATATTTTTGATGATCAGCAAGCGATCATAACCTCTGCAAACCTGACTCATAGTGCTCTAAATCGAAATGTTGAAGTTGGTGTAACGTGTGGTAGTAGGCAAACAAAAGAACTACTTAATTGGTTTGAAGAGAGTTGGCGACAGGCAAAACCTTTAACAGAAAATATCATTGAAACTTTAAGAGACTTTGAAAAGCAACATGAGCGTTCATCTAAAAGAAGAAGAAATAACGAGTTAGAATTAGAACAACAGCTAAATGATGAGCTTGGTTTTGACTTAACGGATTCTATTTTCGTTAAAAATTTAGAAAATAAGAAAAATTACTTTTTCTGTAATTCAGATCGTAGAAACGGTAACCGCACAGATAGCGGTGGATACTACCATGAAGAGCTTATGCTTTCTAAAGGCTATGCGTTGGCGTGGGAAACCTATAATTATATAAGCCATATTAAGAAAGTAGCTGCTGGCGACATTATTTTTTTATACGCTAATCGCCGAGGAGTTATTGCCATTGGAGAAGCAACAGGAACAGCAGAAAGTATTGTAAGTAGTGAGAAAAAGCTGAGCAAAACAGCTCTTACTACTGAATGGAGAGTACCTGTTAAATGGTTTACTCCAAGGGATAACCATCTCTCAGTTAGTATTTTAGATCATAACATTAGGGCAACTTTTTTAGATATCAGTGAAGAAAAGTATAAAAATATGCGAGAGCACGTTTTTAATTACTTTAATTTGGTGAGCGCTCCATAACTAAATTTTTTGTTTTAATACAAGCACGCAAAAGTAGCATTTTAGAGTTAATTAACTTGTAACTTTAATTACTAAGCCGCCAAGCAAACAGGGTTTACCTTTGAGCACAGACAGCTCATTTTCATCAAGCAAATATAATGACTAAATTAAATTTAACCTCGCAAATGCAACTTACAAAGCTAGCTTTAGCTGAGAATGTGATTTGTATCGAAGATTTGAATTAACTTAATAAATAGTCATTATTTGTCAAAAACAGCTCTGGTTTTAAGTAGTTAGTCATATATACCGATTATATCTTTACATGTAAAAGGTATCTACTATGACTAATTATACACCTACAGAATGCTACTTAAATAACTTAGCGCCAACAGGACGAAAAGCAGTTATTTCACTGATAAAAAGTGTTAAAAACACTTTATTATTGAATAGTAAGCTAGCCGCATTACCCCTTCACAAGTTAAGCTTTGAGCAGCTATCTACACTTAAGCAAAGCTTAGTACTCAATAATAAGTCAGCTAGAACTATCCAACTTACTTTTCAAGTTATTAAAGCCATAGCTAAAACTGCTTTTTTAATGAATTTAATTGAGCAGCACGAACTAGAAAAGTTTAATGTACTTAAACTCCCTCATATAGAACCAAGCTTAAAAGGTAAGTCACTTACAGCCACACAGCTAAAAAGCATATTAAAACAGCCCCACACACCACCTTCAATTATTAGCACACGTGATATTGCATTATTGGCTTTAATGGCAGGCGCTGGACTAAGAAGATCTGAGGTTTCAGCTTTAAAGCTTGGTGATTTTTCAATGGCTGATCGGTTAGTTGTTATCCATAAGGGAAAAGGGAACCTAACTAGAGCACAGTACTTACCAGTTTGGGTATTAGAGTATTTAAGTTCATGGCTAGCGGTACGTGGTAAAAATGATGGGCCATTATTTTGTGTGGTTTTGAATGGTAAAGTTATTCAAGGTCGTGGTGTTTCTCCTGAAACTATATATAGCGTTGTAACGGCCAGAACTAATCATGTTTTGGGGGAAAAGTTTACACCCCATGATATGAGGCGAACCTATATTTCATCACTATTGGCTAATGGTGTGGATATTTCTACTGTGAGTAAGTTGGCAGGGCATAAAAGCATAATTACCACACAGCTATACGATAAACGTGGCGTGGACAGTTTAAAGCGCGCTGTTAATACTTTATCTGTGAATGGGTGAGGTGATTATGAATAAGTTGCTAATTAGCCAATTTACAAGCCATTATGGCATTAAGTTAATAGAGTCAGGCTTGTTTGATGATGATACGTTTGAGCAATATAGCCCTATGGAAGTAAAGCAGTTATCGGGCTCAAAAAAGTCAAATTCACCCATTGATTTAGATGACCTATACGACTCATTTATAGAAATAACCAAAGATTTTGACCAAAAATTACTTTCAAAAAACAGTCGTTATTTTAGCAAAGGTATTGGATTGCCAAGCAATGCTAATACCCTTATTGAGTTTATTGTTGTTGGTACTCTCAAACCAACCATTTTTAAGTTTATAGAGCAGTTTATTACTAAATCTGCGTATTCATATTCAGATGCATTCAGTGTGTTGTTAGGGCTTGGGGAGATTGAGTTAGAAGAGAGTATAGAAGCACTTGAATCGATTGGATTATATAAAAACCGCATTTTTGACTATGAGTTGCCATTACTCCCTAGATCACTTGCCCATTATTTATTCACTAGCCTCCAATACAAGACTAAAGATGCATTAGGGTTATTTTTAAAAAATGAAGAGCCAGCTAGTTACAAGTTAAGCTCTTTTGGCCATAGGGATATATTACACTTAAAACACTTATTAAGTGGTTGGAAGGGATCAAATAATAAAGGCTTAAATATAATGATATATGGGGCTGTAGGTACGGGTAAGTCTGAATTAGCTAAGTCTTTATGTAGTAATGCTGACTTAGTTTTAATGAAAGTTAAATCTAGCTCTGAAGTTGATGCACAAGTTGAAAGGCAATTAGGCACAAAGTCTTCAACTAGCTACCGCTTTCATAACTTATCTATGGCACGTAGGTTAATGGGGGAACGCCGTGATGGAGTGTTACTTATAGATGAATGCGAAGATATATTCGATGTAAACATGTTTGGCTCCAGTGAACCAAAAGAGCTTTTGCATAGCTTAATTGAAGAGCCTACTGGTGCAGCCATATGGATAACGAATCATATTGAAGATATCCCTGAAAGTTGTGTACGGCGTTTTGATTTTGTACTTGAAATGCCCCAGCTAACGAAGAAAAAGCGTTTAGAGCATGCCGTAGGGTACTTTAATGAACTAAAAGTAAGCCAAAGCTTTATTGAAAAGGTGGTTTCGAACAAACACCTAAGCTTGGCGAATATAAGTAAAGCCAGCCATGGGGCTAGTTTATGTGGTTATAAGAGTGAAGCAGCTCAAGAGTTTATAGATTCGTATGTTGAAGGGATAATGGCTGCATCGGGTATTGATTTAAACCAAATGCATTACAATCCAGAGCTTAAGTTTGATCATACCAATATTAACTTAAAGGGCTCATTTTCTAGTCTTAATGATATAACCAACGCCCTTAATAACCATCATGGTGCGAGAACCTTACTATTTGGTCCTGCGGGTACAGGTAAAACAGCATTCGTTAATCATGTATGCCAAGAAGCTGGTTTTGAGCTAATTAGCGTTCAGGCTTCAGACATTTTAAGTAAATGGGTGGGGGAGAGTGAACAAAATATAAAGAACTTATTTATACAGGCTACAGAAGAAGGTGCGGCTATATTTATCGATGAAGCCGACAGCTTATTTTCAAGCCGTGAGGGCGCCACAAATAGCTGGGAAGTTCAATCCGTAAACCAACTATTGTGCAACCTTGAAATGTTTGACCTTCCTTTCTTTGCCGCCACCAACTTTAAAAAGCGTTTAGATAAAGCCTTATTGCGACGTTGTGATTTTAAGCTTGAGCTGGATTACTTAACACCTGATCAAGTATCACGAATGATACTAAAATTGACTAATAAAAAAGCTTTGGTTAAAAATGAAAGCGCTAAATTGGTTGGATTAGATCGTATTACTCCTGGTGATTTTAGTGTAATAGCACGAAAAATGCGTTTTTTGAATAAAGCGCCGACATCAAGTGAAGTATTAGAGTTTTTGTTTGAAGAGCAGAAATTGAAAGGCGATTGTAAACGGCGCATAGGTTTTTAATTACTTGTATGTACTATTTTAGCTTTTGGACCCAGGGCAAGATCACGAACTTTACCTTGACTTAAAAGTATGATCTTATACTCCTTTTTAAGGAGCCCCCATGCCTGATATTCAACTATTTAAATATTTCGAATCAATTGACGACCCTCGCCAGCAGGGTAAAGTTGTCCATAAACTTTTTGATATCATATTCTTAGCTGTCAGCGCTGTCATATCTGGGTGCCAAGGCTGGGAAGATATTGAAGATTTTGGCCATGATAGATTAGATTGGCTCAGGAAGTACGTTCCTCTTGAGCAAGGTATCCCTCGCCATGACACAATCGCTCGTGTGATGAGTCGCATTGATATGACGCAGTTTCAAGATTCTTTTTCTTCTTGGATGAAAGACTGTTCTAAATTAACTCAGGGCGATGTAGTTGCGATTGATGGTAAGCGATTGAAAGGTTCATTTAATCAGTCAGATAGGCGCGATGCACTTTATATGGTCAGTGCATTTGCGTGCGAAAATGGTGTTGTTTTGGCGCAATGCCCTGTTGATAAAAAGTCGAATGAAATAACAGCGTTACCAGAGCTTCTTGAATTACTGGAGATAAAAGGCTGCTTAGTCACGATTGACGCGATGGGGTGTCAAAAATCAATTGCAGAGACAATAGTGGATAAACAAGCCGATTACCTACTGGCAGTAAAAGCGAACCATAAAGGACTACTGTCACAAATAGAGAATGCTTTATTACCTGAGGTCACACGACAAGCGTCCGAAGGAGTTTTGTTTAATGAAGCCGATTATCATAAAAACAGAGAAGAATTCAGGTGTTGTGCTGTTAGTCATAACGTAAGTGATTTATCAGAAACGAGCAATTGGAAAGATGCTAAAACAGTGGGAGTTATTGTTTCTTATAGGAAAGAAAAAAACAAAGTAAGCAATGAGTTATGCTATAGATACTACATCAGTTCAGCATATTTATCGGCGGAAGAACTCGCAAGATCCGCACGGCAACATTGGCAAATAGAGAATGGATTACATTGGCGTTTAGATGTCGGATTTAAAGAAGATGATTGCCGAATTAGGCGTGAAGGTGCAGCACCTGTATTTGCGGGGCTGAGACACATCGCATTTAATCAGCTAAAAGCAGAAACAAGCTTTAATAAAGGCATGCCCGCAAAACAGAAAAAAGCTATGCGCAGTACAGATTACCTTGAAAAGATATTGAAATCATAGATTTTTTTCATGCTCTTGCCCTGCTTTTGGACCTTTTGATTAGTTTTTTTATTAAGGTGTTATTGTAAATTAACTCGTTAGAGTAGTTACTATCTGCTAGTGATATTAAATCTTCGTATATTTCAGTTGAAATAACTATGCTGGTTGTGTTTTTTCTGTACTTTAACTTTCTTAAATTTGTCTGAATTAATTTCCAATCATTATTGTCTACATTATCTTTGTTTTTATTTATTTTTTCGCATGTATCTATAAACTTGGGGGATATTTTTTTTATCGTCCGTTTGAATTTTGATTCATCTAGGTTTTTGTTTGCAATTTCAGATAAGCGGTTTTTATCTTCATCTTTTATTCTGCTTTTCTTTCGAGCAAGGCTGCTTAGATAGTTATGAATTTTTTCATACTTATCTAACTTTTTAAGTAAATAATCACAAGCAATATAAAACTCTAATAATGAAATGTCTTTTCTACCAGTTGCCATAAATTTCTCATCATAGTCAATTTATAGTCACTTTAAGTGTTCCGGAACGCAATTGCAATTGTATTTTTATGCTAAAGGCCACTGAAATTTTAGGTTCATATTATCACGGTGCAGTTCCGGAATGCTTTCGGTTGTTCGGTACTTATTGCGTTCCGGAACGTCTTGGTGGCTTTTTATTTTTGGGATGTTAGTAGTTCCGGAACGTTATTTGGTCTAATTGTTTTAAGCTTTTAAACGTTACTAGATTAGTACTTTTTTGAATCTGTAAAAAGAAAGACCGAATAAATTAAAAGGTCTTTTTTATGAGTAATAATATTTCACCTGACTTCTATAACATAGTAGTTAACGGACATGATGATTATAAAATTAATTTTAAGTATATTTCTAATCGCATTAATAAAGAGGGGGAGGTATACATACTAAACTTTGAGAGTGGTGAGTATGAATGGATGGATGAAATTAAATTTATAGAAAAAACTAAAAGTGAAATGAAATCAATAGATATAATCGCCTTACCAATTTCATTATATAGTAAGTTGAAACAGTATAGATGCTTTTATCAACCAAGTGTAATGTTAATTGTTAAGCCGAAAAATAAAGATGAAAGTAGGAACTTTTTCAATGCCCAATACTGTAAAAGTGAAAGTGGTTTTTTAGATAAGTTATCATTTTCATTAAAAGTTCCTGATGATTTAGGTAATGATTTTATAAAGCATCTCTTACGAGAGAAGCTTTGTAGTTCAAATAACATTAGGGATACTCGAATATATAAGTGTAGAGTTAGTAATAAAAGTCAGCATATTGCGTTTTATTATATGCCAAGAAAGAAAAATGTTTCTTATATGAAATGTACATTCAATCCTGCAAAAACCGATTTGAGTTTTCTAACAAAGATTTTTTCGCTATTAAAGTTTGTAAGTGGCCCGAGTTATGAAAGGTTAATCAGAACATCAAAGTTATTAAGGGTAGATTTTGCGATTGATGTAAAGGGAATTAAAGTAAAAAATTTCCATTTAAACCTTAATCGCTCACGGAATATAACTTTGTACCTCGACTATAAAGGTGAGGTAGAAACTAAAGTATATGGCAAAAGCGGTAAAAGGCTTCAGGTATACAACAAATTGCGTGAGCAAAACTTGAAATCTAAAGTTCCAATTACTAGGTGCGAAATCCAATTGAAAAAGCTTAATTCTGAGATTGATTTAGAATCATTATTCGATATTTTTAATCGAATACCTGACTTAAGAAGATATAGTCGAAGAGGATTAAAAGAACGGTTAAGTATCTCGGAGTATTATTTAATTAAACAATTAGGTGTAACAGCTGCGAGATCATCTCTAGGTAGTGAAACAGAAAAGAGGCAACTTAGACGAAATTTACAATCAGTTGAAAAAGGTTTCCTTGGTGAGAAGTTAATTGGCTCAACTCGAAATGAGCTAAGAGCTATACAAAAACTTCTTTTTAATCCATGATATTAGTGACTATTTAACAATGATAGTAAGACTCCAATGAATAATTGTTAAATCTTTAAAATGTAGTGGTCAATTAATTTTGTCCACTATAGACTGAGACCAATTGAGCTTTGGGGGAAGTCATGAATTCTAAACGAACTAACGATATAAAAAGTAAACCTAGGGCATATCGGTGGTTGCTAGACAATCCAGGTAAGTCGATTCTTTTTCTTGAGGTTGTAAATAGACTAAATATTGCATATTTGCATGACAATAGTGGATATGTTGATTTTACTCCTCCTGAATATAGGTACAATGATAAAAAAAATGGTGAATACACGATTATTACAGCTAAAGGTGATGGTAGTGTGAAGGTTAACCTATTGTTAGCTAATGGAACGTGGTTGCAGCCAGAAATCTTTATTAGAAGTTCATTTGATATACCAAAATTAATTGAACATATGGAATCGTTAAAATATGCTAGTTTTGCTTTTTCTCAGCAGACTTGGGAAGAGCAATTCAAAGAGCGTGTGAAGAAAAGTACTGAAGAAGGGATGACTGAACGAAAAAAACGATTGGCCAAATCCCCTAAAATTCCCCGACAATACTACGCAACTGTAGCTTTGTTTGATCGTAACCCAGATGTTGTCGCAGAGGTTCTTGAAAGAGCTGGTGATATCTGTGAGTTATGTCGAGAAGCTGCGCCATTCAATAGAAGAAGTGATGGCAGCCCATATCTGGAAGTACACCACAAGATATTTTTGTCTAAAGGTGGAGAAGATACTGTAGAAAATGCAATTGCTTTATGCCCTAATTGCCACAGGGAACAACATTTTGGCTAGACTACCAGTTTGCTCCTATTCAGTTAGAGTAGTATGTTAAGCTTAATAATTACATTAGAACTGTGCCAAATACTGTGCCAAAATCTGTATATTCACACTTACTAAAAAAAATAACGTATTGATTTATAAGTTTATACTAAAGTCTCCCTGTTAACTTATAGGCTGACTCACTCATTCAATAAAAAGCCCGCAGTTAACGCTGCGGGCTTTTTTGTGCTTGAAATTTGCTATCAGATTTTAGCCATAAGCCATAAGCCATAAGAGTGAAAGTGAGTTTCTAGGCAGGTTACAAAAGAAGTGAGCTTTAAAAGGCAATTTGGTCACGCGGCTAACGTTAATACATATTAACGTTAATTTACTTTCTGCACATGACTTAAGTTTTTTTACTATTGATAGCTTTAAACACTGAGTAGCTGAGGGCTAATACTAGGCAGATGGTTGCGGGGATAAAGAGTGCGTTAAATTTATAAAACTGGAATGCATAAGCACCTAATGTGCCACCGCAAATGAATCCTGAGATGATCAGTAAAAACAACAGTGCTTTGCGTTTATCAAAGGGTACGCCTCTTAATTTTGCACCAAGCATTAACCCTAGATCAGTAAAGATGCCGGTAACATGAGTGGTACGAATAACTGCGCCGCTATAAGTTGTGGCTAATGCATTTTGTAACCCACATGCTGCTGATGCTAGGTAGTGGCCGATCATTGAACTATCAGATAGAAAATACACTGAGCTTGCTAACAGAGTGGCTTCAAATAATAGTAAGCCGTTGTAGTTATGGCTGAGTTTAAGTGCGCCACTTGGTAAAAATGCGCCTGATAGTGCTGCACCGATAATAAAGCTAAGCAAAATAAAAATTAAATGTAAGGTGTCAGCCACATTAGTGATAACAAAACTGGTGCCAAGTTGAGTTGCGGTGCCAGATAGGTGCGAAATTGATTGATGTTTGAAGCCTAATAACCCAATCGAATTGACAAGCCCTGCAACCAGAGCAAGTAAAAAAAGATCCAGCCTCTACCCAGCGAGGTAATTTTGAAATCACAGTTAATAGTTATATTAAAATGAGTTATCAGTTCGTTATTTATTACACAACCTGAATCTAATTTTTGCATCCATTCAATTCGTATTCAACGGCTTTTTATTCAAGGATTGCGCGCTTTTTGCAAGTGCCAAAAACGCCTGTTCCGCTATTGGTTTTGAAAGTAAATAATCTACGTCCATTTTTGTGTCTGCTGTTTTATAGTGAAGTACCGCTATTTTTTAACCCTTTAAAATTTAAATAATATTATTACCTTGTTCGGGATCACGAGATTCACCGGCTTGTTCGCGAATATCATCAGTATCACTGCTTACATCGTCAATACCGTGTTCATGCTGTGTTGTTGCACGTTTTTTAATGTGGGGTTTCGTGTTTGTGGTTTCTGTTGCCGCTGTTTTAGGTGCTATTGCTGGGGGGTAAATATCTTCACCTTGGCTATTAAGCAGTACGCGTTCTCTGGCATCGTCAGGCATGCTTATTTGATGTTGAGTAAAGTTATTGATTAATTCTCGCATGAGTTGTGAAGCTACTTTTACAACACTATGTTGTTCGCTATTGACCCAAAAGTACACGGTAAAGTTGATGGTGGCTGAGCCTAAGTTATCAACTAATACTTGAGGGGGTGGATCGCTAAGCACTGCGGTTTGCTCTGATATTGTGCTAATAGCAAGGCTTTGTGCGGTGCGAATATCATTATCGTAGCCAATTCCTATTGAGAAATGACCTCGCATTTTGGGGTTTGCTGTTAAGTTTTTAATAACATTTTTATAAACGCTCGCGTTAGGTATTTGTATATGGTTACCATCAAAATCAACAAGGGTTGTTGCACGCGCAGTTACTTTTTTTACAACACCTAGGCGACCGTCTACCTCAATAACGTCGTCTATTTTAAAAGGGCGTTGTACGCTTAGTAACATGCTTGAAATAAAGTTTTCGGCGATATCCCTAAATGCAAACCCTAAAATTAAACCGAGAAGGCCTGTTCCGCTCATTACCGCGACGGCAAATTGAGTTAAACCAGCGAGCCTTAAAAATAAATAAATGCCAAATAATATGATTAAAGTACTAATGAACCGTCTTGTGACTACATGCAACAAGCGGCTTTCACTTACGTACCCTAAAGGCTTAAGTAATAAGTAAGATAAGGGCTTTGCTAAAAAATAACAGCTTACGATCGCAAGTATACCCAATATGAGTGCGGGTAACATTTGCGCCGTAGTCTGTAAAAAGTGCGTTATTTGCTCGCTGAACCCTTGGGCTGTGAACTGCCAAGGCTGCTCTACTTTCAGCTTGGTTGAGTCCTTCTCTATTAACTTAACAAACTGATTTATAAATATAAAAAAATTATTCATTGATACAAATCCCTTGCGGTGGCAGGTCTGATTGTTGATGTGTAAGTGCAAATAATAGACCATAATTTAATGGCAAGTTTGTTGCAGGTTAAACGTATTAACTTTAACCACAGTTTAAAATGTGATGAGGTATAAAATGCATACTGCGAAAAATAAAAGAGGTCATCAAGCTCGTACGCCTACCTCTATACCTATACTTGGTTGGTGGGACATTACTAAGCGAGTTTATGTTAGTTTGTCACAAGATAATTTATCGTTTGTGGCTGCGGGGGTCGCATTTTATGCGTTGTTGGCTATTTTTCCTGCGATTGCTGCGTTGGTATCTGTTTATGCTTACTTTTCATCACCAGCTGAAATATCAGCACATTTAAGCCAATTTATCACATTGTTACCGCCTAGTAGTCGTGACATTGTGCTTGAACAAGTGACTGCTGTGAGTCAAAAGTCGCATACCACTTTAAGTATAAGCGCCATAGGTACTTTGTTACTTGCTATATGGAGTAGCAGTAAAGGCTGCCAAGCATTAATTACGGCATGTAATATTACTTACCATGAGCATAATAAACGGGCGTTTTTTCAAGCATTGATTGTACGGTTTATATTTTCTGTGGGTGCGATTATGGTTGCAGTCATCGCGCTGCTCATTATCGGTATTTTACCTATAGCACTTAATTTGGTTGGGTTAACTCAACAGGTCGATATTGTCATTCAATTAGTCTCATGGCCATTATTGGCGCTTGTTTTTAATTTTGCATTGGCATGCTTGTATCGTTATGCGCCCCATAGAAAAGCGGCTAAATGGCGCTGGGTAACACCGGGTTCTTTAATTGCGATGGTGTTGTGGATAGTAGCTTCGTTGGGTTTTTCGTTTTATGTTGCTAAATTTGCTTCGTATAACGAAACTTATGGGTCACTGGGGGGCGTTGTGATCATGCTAATGTGGTTGTACATCAGTGCTTATATTATCATTTTTGGTGCAGCTATCAATGCATGCGCAGAGCAGCAAACAATGTTTGATAGCACTATTGGCCCCGCTAAAGATGTGGGTGAACGGGGCGCTTTTGTGGCTGACAGACTAACCACCTTACAAAAGAAAAATAGGGTTGATTAGGGCGTGTTGACCTTTGTGGATTGAAATTTGTTCAACCTAGGGGCGATTTAATCGCGGCGCGAGGTTTGTAACCTAGCGGGCTAAGTAAAAACCGAGTAACAAAGAGTCAATCGCCCCTAGGAAGAACCCTTTGGGCAGCGCATGTTTGGTATTTATACTGCGTTATCACCTATTTATGGGGAACAACCACACGACATAGGCTCTGCCTTGCCTAAATACCAAACATACTGCTGCAAAATCAATCACGAAAGGTCAACACGCCCTAATCATTTGTTTTTGAATTATTGAGTAGGGCGATAAATTCTGGCTCAGGTAATGGTTTTGAAAATAAGTACCCTTGGCCATAGTCGCAGCCAAGTTCCATTAATAGGTGGCGTTGTTCGGTTGTTTCAATCCCTTCAGCGATCACTTTTAAACCAAACTGGTGCGCCATAGTTATTATGGCCTTACATAGCGCGAGCTCTTGGTTATTAGCATGAATGTTATCAACAAAGCATTTGTCTATTTTTAGGTAATCGGCGTCCATTTGCTGTAAATAAGCAAGGGATGAGTAACCAGTACCAAAATCATCTAAAGCAAGCTCCATACCTGAACGCACTAGCGATTTGAGCCTTTGTTGGGTTAAATGCTCTGGCGTGATCATTAGTCCTTCGGTGATCTCTGCCACAATGGCGCTAGGTGGTAAATTGGCTGCTTCAAGTAGCGCAGGCCATTGATCAATACCACTATCAAGGCAGCTAAATTGTACGGGTGAGACGTTAATACTTAACTGAAAATTAGGGTCTATTTTTTCGCGTAATATATTGAGTGTTTGTAATGCTCTGGTGAAAACAAATTGCCCCAGAGGATTAATATAGCGAGACTCTTCAGCAAGAGGTATAAATTGTGCGGGGCTAATAATTCCTTGTCTTGGGTGCAACCAGCGGATCAAGGCCTCAGCTTTGTGGATCGTCCCAGAATCAAGATCAACAATAGGTTGATAATAAAGATCAAATTGTTGCTTCTCAATGCCTCTGCGAATGTTTTTTAGTAAATTCATTCTAGCTTGTGCTTGCTCTCGTAAATTTAAGTTAAAAAACGCAAAGCAGTTTCGGCCATTTTGCTTGGCTTGATACATAGCTTGATCGGCTGCTTTTAACAGCAGTTCAGAAGTGTCACCATCAGTTGGAGCAATTGCAATACCGATACTGGCTGCTATATACACTTCTTCATTCTCTAAATGGAATGGTTTTGACATCGCTTTGAGCACATCATTGGCGACCTTTTTAATATGAGCATCGCTTACTAATTTGGTATGCACCATAACAAACTCATCACCACCAATGCGGGCAATAAAGTCAAGATCAGCTATCGCATATTGTAGCCGAGTAGCAATGAGCTTAAGTAACTCATCACCATAGTAATGGCCTAAAGTATCATTTATATCTTTAAAGTGATCGAGATCTAGTAACATTAACACTAGCGGCTCTGTGGGATTGCAATGTGTACTGAGGCGTAAATTTAGTCGTTCTTTTAACTCAATTCTATTTGGCAGGTTGGTTAAATGATCAAAGTGAGTTTGGTGCCAAATTAAATCATCCGCAGCTTTTTTCTCGGTAAGATCAGTAAAAATAGCAACACGGCGCTGGGGTTGGTGATATTCATCGTATACGGTATCGATAGTAAGCCATTCGGTGAACAGTTCGCCATGTTTACGTCGATTAATTACTTCACCTTGCCAGCGTCCTGTTTCTTGTATTTCCTGCCACATTGCATAATAAAACGCTTTTGTGTGTTTTCCTGAGCTTAAGATTGCGGTGGTTTTGCCCAGTACTTCTTCTTTTCTGTACTCGGTTACCTTACAAAAAGCGGGATTTACATCTAAAATCATGCCGTTTGGATCAGTGATCGCCATGCCTTCACTGCTGTTTGAATAAACAAGTGAGGCGAGGTGAGAGGCTTTTGCAGCTTGTTTTTGTTCACTAATATCTTGTAAAACTATAGTGTATTCATTGCTGTTTTGTTTTGCGCTAATACGCACCGCAAAAATATGCTCTGCAGTGGTGTTATTTTCGGTTAACTCAAAATAGGTGGTTTCATTTTTTGCAGGTAAATTTTTAAGTAATTGCTTACTTTTTTCTTCGTCTAAAATATCGCGTAAATGCAGTTTAGAACGAGTAAAAACTGGGGTGTTGAGCTGTGATATTTGGCCACCTAAATTAAGTACTTCACCATGAACGTTTACCCTAATATAAATGTCGGGCAAAGCGTTTAATAAGCTACTTAGTTCATCATGCTGGCGTTTTACATTAGCTTCTGCGTTTAGGCGCGTTTGTGCCATTTCTTCAAAGTGTGTGTATAACGTGTTTAGCTCAGGGCTGTTTAGGCTAAATTGCTTTGGTAATTGTCCAGATGCCAGTTCTTTAATCGCCGTAGTTAGGCGGGCAATGGGTGTTAATACTGATTGCTTTAATCGTATATGGGCAAATATGCACAATATAAAAATCATGAAAATAAAAGCAAAAATAGTATTTAAAAATAGATGATTGGCTTCTTTTATTGCATTGTTAAAGGGGATCGCAACATACACATTTAAGGTGTTTTTCACTTCATCTTGGTACATTACTTGACTATGTAAAACATGGTTTACACCTTTAAAATCAACAATGTTGTTTACTGCTGGTTGCTCAATACTAAAACCATAATGACTAACATTTGCGCCAAATAAACTAGGATCATTGGGATAATTGGCAATAATTCGGCCATGGCTATCCGTGATGACTGCAATTGCATTGGGTGGTAAGTGGAAGTTTGCGAGTTTTTGGCTCCACCAATCTAATGTTATTACTGTAACAACAGCGCCATATGGTGTTTGTTTATCATCTAAAAGTGGGTAAGCAAAGTTTACAGTTAATGTATCTAAGCTACGATCTTTTTGAAAAAAACCAATCGCAAAATTTTTAGTTTCTAGCGCATTTTGAAAGTATTCACGATCAGCAATGTTGATCTCTTCCTTAACGCCTTTTAATAAACATTGTGGATCACCTTTTAAGTTAGTAATACCAATATTCGCAATTTCAGGCTTAAGTGCTTGGACTTTTGTTAAGTAATACGGGCATTCGGATATAAGCGGTGAGCTAAAATCTTTTAAGCTGGCTAATTGTGTTGTGAATATTTCAATTTCGTTAAGTATCTCAGTCTGTTGGGTGGCAAGTTGTTCAGCAATAGCTAATGCCTGAAAGCGACTCTCCTGTAGTGCAGTTTCCTTTGCATGCCAAAGGCTAAACAGCATCACGACAATACCAGGCAAGCTTAACAATATAAACAAACGGTAAAGGCGATGTTTTAATGACGACGAAAAAATGATGATACTCTTCTAACTTTGCACTCAATTCAAAATTGTAGCCAATAATGTAAAAAATAACCACGTATTATATAAGGTTAAGTGAATATTCATTTAAAACGAATGATTGATGTTACTTTATATAATACAATGTTACTAATTTTGGTGCATCAAAGCCCTTTAAATAATGATAAGTTATTGTTGAATTTAAATAATCGTATAGTTGATGTGTTATTACCCATTTTATAATTAAGTAATATCATTGATTGAAATTCAATAAGGTATTTTGATGGCGCGTACTTTATTATAGTAAACGCAGTAGCCACGTTAGTTTACTTATTTTGCTAGCGGTACTTTTGTGCTTCTCACTAGATTTAAGGGCTTGATACCCAGCACCTGCTGTAAATGCACTTCCAATACCTACATTACTTACTAAAAATCGCTTTAGTCTGTAGTTAAATGCTTGCTGATGTTGCTTTTTTAAGCCATCGAGAGCATCCATTTTTTGACTTAAATGGGTGACTTTACGGTTCGGCTTTTGAATGAAGTAATCAATGATCATAACAAGCTCCAAGAAATTTATTACTTATTGATGTTAAGCAGCTGTTTGATACTACGTGCTGTTTTGTCAAATCCAATTTTTTCACTAATGTAGCCAATATTTTTCCACAGCCATGCTAAACACAGTAACTGTAAAACAATTAAACAAGCCGCGCTGAGCCAAATAGATTGACTGAATGCAAAAATAGCGAGCCCGATTGTTGCCAATAAACCAGCCCACAGTAATACTAAGCCTCCAGCAAAGCTAACCAATAAAATAATGGTCAACGCTAATGAGCGTGTAGACAGTCGCCATTCTGCACTTGCTAGCTCTTTGCACGTACCAGCTTGTTGGCGATAGTCCTGATAAATTTGCTCACCATACTGCGAAAGTTTAACAAGGTGATCTTGCCACTGATCAGCGCTTTTAGCGGCTGGATCAGTGGCACGATGCTGCTTATTTACCGTATCGGTATCTTGGTCCATAACGGCTACTTACGACGAATTAGCGCGGTTACTAACATACCAGCAGCAAATGCAATACCTGCTGTCGCTAACGGGTTTTCAGACGCTAACTTGCGTGTTTTACCACTGTATTCAGTGATCTTATCTTGCGCTAGTTTTTGCTTTTCAGATAAAGTTTCTGCTGAAGTAGATGCGCCTTTGCGAATGTTTAATTCTGCAGCAGCTGCTTTTGAAGACAATGTATCAACAGCTTGATGAGCTGCTGACGTTGCTTTCTCTGTTAATGGTGCTTCAGGCACTGCTGAGTTTACAGTTGCTTTACTATTGGTTGCCGTTGTTGAGTTAGTTGCTGATGTAGTCATCATTATTCCTTAATAAATTAATCGTGCTTTAGAATAAGCAAGCTTTAGACCAGCCATATTATTTTTATATTATTATTTAAAATCAGTGTATTACGATTTTCGTTCAGACAAATACATAATATTTAAAATTATGAGTGAGTAACAGTTTCACTGTAATGGTAAATTTTACAAAGTGATTACAAATGCAGACATTCACAACTTCAGTGAGAGAATAATGTTGATTTGTTTAAACTTTAATCGAAACAATTAAAGCATGAGGAATTAAGAAGGGAAATATTTGTAATTATTCATAGATTATTCAGTCTACATCAGCGGTGAAAAGTTTACTGAATTTGATGATCAAATTTATTTTTTTATTGTTCTCCACATTTTCCCACGTAATTCAGTAGCTTTGCGCGAGCCCTTATTTTTTCTGGCTTTAACAGTCAATTATAGGATTTTGCTGACTTGACAAAACTCCTTGTCAAGCCCTAAACTGGAGCACTGTGGTAAAAAGTGGTTTTTAGTGGATCAAATTGGATCAAAGTAATCGAAATCGGTTAATTATAAATTATTAGAATAGGTTTTATATGTTTCGCGGTGCGAGTTCACTGAGTTTGGATGACAAAGGACGATTTGCGGTACCTACTAAATACCGAGACTCGTTATTGTCTGAAGATCAGGGGACTGTGATCTGTACTGTGGCATTGAATGAGCCCTGCTTATGGTTGTATCCATTAGCACAGTGGCAAGATATCGAAGATCGATTAGCTAAAATTTCCAATATGAATCCACGTGCACGACGCATGCAACGAATGTTGTTAGGTAATGCAACTGAGTACCAACTAGATAAAAATGGCCGAATACTATTGGCACCGTCGTTACGGTCTCATGCAGATTTAGGCAAAAAAATCATGTTGGTCGGTTTGATGAATAAATTTGAGATCTGGGATGAAGAGCGTTGGCATGAGCAAATGCGCCAAGACACCGAAATAGAGCGACTCGGTGATTTTGAATCAACCCCTGATTTAGATAATTTCTCGCTCTGATCACACAATAAAAAAGGCAAAAAATAGCTAATGACAGCGCAATTTGAACACATTTCCGTATTAATGGACGAAACCATCGAGGGTCTAGCAATTAAGCCAGACGGTATTTATATGGATGGTACATTTGGCCGCGGCGGACATTCTGGACAAATCTTGGCGCGCCTTGGTGAGACTGGCCGACTGCAGGCAATTGATCAAGATCCACAAGCGATCAAATCAGCAGAAAAATTTGCAGATGATAAGCGCTTTGCCATTGCTCACACCCGATTCTCAAAGTTATACGAAGTAGCGGAGCAAAACGATCTCATTGGTAAAGTTGATGGTATTTTATTAGACATCGGCGTGTCATCTCCGCAACTTGATGATGCTGAGCGTGGCTTTAGCTTTATGAAAGATGGTCCTTTAGATATGCGAATGGATCCTACCTCAGGTCGCAGCGCAGCACAGTGGTTAGCTGAGGCAGAATTAGACGACATTACTCATGTGATAAAAAAGCTGGGCGAAGAGAAATTTGGTAAACGTATAGCACACAAAATACTTGAAACACGTGAACACACACCGATTACGACGACTAAGCAGTTAGCTGATTTAGTTGATGAGGCAGTGCCTGTAAAAGATAAGTTTAAACATCCCGCTACGCGTACTTTCCAAGCAATTCGAATTTACATCAATAGTGAATTGGAAGAAATTCAAACAGCATTACAGTCTGCGGTTAAAGTGCTTAAACCGGGTGGACGTTTAGTGGTTATTTCATTTCATTCTTTAGAAGATCGTATTGTAAAACAATTTATTAGAAAACAGAGTAAGGGAGAAGCATTACCTAGAGGTCTGCCTTTAACAGACGCACAAATAAATAAAAACCTGACGTTAAAAGCAGTAGGTAAAGCGATAAAACCAAGTGCGGCTGAAGTTGAACGTAATACACGCTCACGCAGCTCAGTACTTAGGGTGGCACAGAGATTGGGATGAAGGCTAAAGCGAATCATCGACAACCCAACTTATTTTTAGAAATAATCAAAGGCCTAGGAGCGAATAAGCTAACCTCGGCCTTGTTGGTTTTGATATTCGCTTCAAGTTTGAGCGTCGTACAAAGCACTTATTTAGCACGCCAAGAACTGATTAAACAAGATCAGCTCTTGCAGGAACGAGATGAGCTTGATTTAGAGTGGCGTTATCTATTAGTTGAAGAAGAGTTTTATTCACAGCATGTGCGCATTGAAGAAATTGCCACAATGCAATTAGAAATGAAACGGCCAACCAGCCAAGATGAACAGGTGATTATACTGCCATGAGAAATAGAGGAAAAAAACCAGCGAATACATTGAGCACATGGCGTTTTATGCTGGTGTGCTCTGTGGTGCTGTTGGTATTTGTAACCTTAGTTTCTCGTGCTGCGTATCTACAAGTTATTGAGCCAGACAAAGCTCGCTCTGAGAGCAACAAACGAACTGTGCGTGTTGAGAAGTTACATGTACAGCGAGGCATGATTTTTGACCGCCATGGTAAAGAACTTGCTGTGAGTGTACCTGTTGTGAGTGTATACGCAGATCCTAAAGCATTACATAAATCTTTGGTTGCAAAAGTACTTAAACAAGCTAAAAAAGAGGGTGAAGATCACAAAGCCCTTGCTAAGAACAAACCGTTACTACAACAGCGAGTCGCACTTTATTATAAAAACGATTTACGATGGCGTGAGCTTGCAGATGTTTTACGTATTGAGCCGAAAAAAATAACAAGCCGATTACGTGATGATGCAACTCGGCGTTTTGTTTATTTAAAACGCCAAGTAACGCCAGCGGTTGCAAATTACATTGGTGACTTACGCTTGCCAGGTATTCATTTATTAGATGAATCAAAACGCTATTACCCTGCAGGTGAAGTAACCGCCCATGTTTTAGGCTTTACTAACATTGATGGTAAAGGCATTGAAGGTATTGAAAAACTTTATGAAAATGCGCTGACTGGCGAAGAAGGCCGCCGGACTATTCGTAAAGATGCTCAAGGACGTGAAGTAGAAGTGCTTGATGAGCGTGAGCGCGTTGAGCCTGAAAATATCCAATTAAGTATTGATCAGCGTATTCAAGCTATTGCCTACAAAGCCCTTAAGTCAGCGGTATTGACATACAAAGCGAGCTCAGGC
Organism: Pseudoalteromonas sp. Ld20; assembly: GCF_045064175.1. Taxonomy (NCBI): domain Bacteria; kingdom Pseudomonadati; phylum Pseudomonadota; class Gammaproteobacteria; order Alteromonadales; family Pseudoalteromonadaceae; genus Pseudoalteromonas; species Pseudoalteromonas sp. Ld20. The sequence goes on along the minus strand of NZ_JBISHB010000043.1, from coordinate 324,640 downwards.
TCAGCGATGGTGGTAGATGTTAAAACCGGCGAAGTATTAGCGATGGTTAACAGCCCGTCTTTTAACCCAAACAACCTTAATGATGCCGCCCCTCATAAACGCCGTAATCGTGCTATTACAGATTTGTTCGAACCAGGCTCAACCGTTAAGCCTCTAGCCATTTTGGCTGGATTAGACTACGGCACAATTCAAGCTGGTGATAAAGTTGATACTTTTCCAGGTTGGATGCGATTGGGAGGTAGCTTAGTTACAGATACCCGTAATCATGGCGAAATGAGCCTGCGAGAGGTCTTAAAGTACTCCAGTAATATGGGCGTGACAAAAATTAGCCAAGAACTACCGAAAGACTACTTTGTTGGTTTATATCAAAAAGTGGGTTTTGGGACTGATTCGGGCACTGGGATGGTTGGTGAAAGCAGCGGTTTATTTTATCCAAATCGTCGCTGGTCTGATCATGAAATTGCAGCATTATCATTTGGTTATAATATTGCTGTTAGTACGGCTCAAATGGCACGCTTTTATGCAATGTTAGGTGCTGGTGGTGTGAATCGACCGCTCACCGTTTTAAAGCAAGACTCAGTTCCTGAGGGTGAGCGTGTATTTCAACAACAAGATGTTGAAGCCGTTGTGAATATGATGGAAAGCGTTTTTGAAGAGGGCGGAACCGCCAGCCGTATTAAAGTAGATGGTTATCGTGCAGCGGGTAAAACGGGTACTTCTAAAAAAGCCGCTGCAGGTGGTTATGGTGACGAATATGTTGGCTATTTTGCAGGCATAGCACCGGCGAGTAATCCGCGTTTAGCTGTGGTGGTAATGATCAATGAGCCCGGTGGAGATGTTTATTATGGTGGTGCGACAGCAGGCCCTGCATTTGCAGAAATTATCTCTAACGCGTTAAGAATTTTAAACGTGGCTCCCGATAAAGGCTCGGTTGCTTACGTCAAAGGCAAAGATGATGATGCGTGATTTACAAACAATTTTAAAGCACTTAGAGATAGCGGCCAGTAGCTTATTAGTGAACGAGTTACGCTTGGACAGTCGAGATGTAAAGCCAGGTGATGTATTTGTTGCAATTAAAGGCCATGAATTAGATGGTGGTCAGTTTATACAAAAAGCAATTGAAAATGGTGCGGCAGCAGTTATAGCGGATCGCTTGTGTGAATTTGAGAGTGACTTTGAGCCGTTGTACTTGGTCTCTGATTTAGATAAAAAATTACCAGCATTAGCGAGTCATTTTTACCAGCGGCCAAGTAAGCAGCTTGAGTTAATTGGTGTAACAGGTACAAACGGGAAGTCGACGACTACAGCAATGATTGCTCACTTAGCTAATTATTGCGATACCGCGTCGGCGATTATTGGCACTTTGGGTTATGGCCAACCTGAACAGCTAACGCCACTGATTAATACCACGCCATCGTGTGTTGATTTACAGAGAATTTTATCTGAACTTATTACACAGAAAAACACGTTAGTTGCCATGGAAGTATCATCGCATGGTTTAGTACAGCAGCGTGTTGCAAAAACAACATTTAAAGCTGCGGTATTTACTAATTTGTCACGTGATCACTTAGATTACCATGGTGATATGGCAAGCTACGCTGCTGCAAAGCTAATGCTTTTACGTGATTTTAACGCGCAGTTAGTGGTACTCAATCAAGATGATAGTCAGGTTCAACATTGGCTAAAGGAATACGATTTTACCAACCTAGTATGTTATGGGCGAAAAGGGCTTGTTCCTACAGGTGCTAAATATGTGTACTTTACTGATGTTAGTTACCATAAAGAAGGTATTTCAGCTAAATTAACAACAAGTTGGGGGGATATCTCAATTAATAGCCCGCTCTTTGGTGAATTTAACTTATATAATTTAGCGGCCGCGATTGCGACGCTGCTAGGTTTAGGGTATCCGCTGGATAGACTTGCTGCTGGGTGTGTAAGTTTACAGCCTGTTGCTGGGCGTATGCAGGCGTTTAGTGCACCTAACCAACCAACCTGTATTGTTGATTATGCACATACACCAGATGCATTAGCTCTTGCACTACAAGCATTACAACAACATGTTCCGGGTGGTGTGAGCTGTGTTTTTGGTTGTGGTGGTGACCGAGATAAAGGTAAGCGCCCTATGATGGCCCACGCGGCAGAGCAACATGCTAATAAGGTTATTGTGACCAGTGATAACCCACGCAGCGAAGATCCGTGGCAGATCATTAACGATGTAGCAGTAGGGTTTACACAGGGCAAGGCTATTCATTTAGAAGCTGATCGCGCGGCAGCTATTGCTTATGCGATTGATAATGCACAGCCAAGTGAAGTGATCTTGATTGCAGGTAAGGGGCATGAAGACTATCAAATTGTCGGTACTCAGCGCCTTGATTTTTGTGATCGTAAGTTTGTACAACAACATCTAAAAGAACAACAACGAAGAGGATCGCAGTTATGATCCCTATGGATTTTGATTGGCTAGCAAATGTGCTGGCAACCGATTACCAAGGTGGTAATCAAACGATTATAAATATTAACACGGATACCCGCACAGTATGTGATGGTGAGGTGTTTTTAGCATTAAAAGGGCCTAATTTTGATGGCCATAAATTTATTCAGCAAGCAAAAGAAAAAGGCGCTATCGCAGCTATTGTCGATCATGCTATTGAATGTGATTTGCCTCAGTTTGTAGTGGCAGATACACGAATTGCTTTGGGTGAAATTGGCTCAGCGGTAATGGCTAGCGTTGCACCAAAAACAATTGCAATTACAGGCAGTGTTGGCAAAACTACTGTAAAAGAAATGTGTGCTGCTATTTTAGCCTCTCATGGTGACGTGCTTGCAACAAAAGGTAATTTTAACAACGATATTGGCGTACCTCTGACTTTATTACGTTTGGAGCCTCATCATCAATACGCCGTTATTGAGCTTGGCGCCAATCACATCGGTGAGATTGCCTATACTGCGGCGATGACTAAACCGGATGTGGCTGTGGTGTGTAATGTGGCTGCTGCACATATTGAAGGGTTTGGTTCATTGGAGGGCGTTGCCACTGCCAAAGGTGAAATTTACGATGGTTTGAAAGAGCACGGCGTAGCCATTGTTAATTGCGACAGTGAATTTAGTGACCGTTGGCTTAATAAATTACAAGGACGCAATATTAAGTGCTTTTCAAGCAGTGAAAAGCTGGATATCTGGGCTGAGGATATCAGCTTAGATGAGCAGGCTCACGCCTCTTTCTTTATTTGCACTAAAGAAAAACGAGTACCAGTAAAGCTTGCTTTACCTGGGCGACATAACGTTGCAAACGCATTGATTGCTACAGCACTTACCAGTGAGTTTGGAGTTAGCTTTGAAAATATTGCAGCTGCGCTTGGCTCAATGGGAGAAGTTAAAGGGCGTGTCAATATCATAAAAGTTAGCGATACATTAACCGTCATTGATGACACGTACAATGCGAATGTGCAATCGGTAAAAGCAGCAATCGATTTATTGAGCGATATACAAGGTCAACGTATTTTAGCATTTGGTGATATGGGTGAGCTTGGTGAAGACGCTCGTATGTATCATCAACAAGTCGGCGAGTATGCTAAGCAAAAAGGTATTGATGAACTCTATACTCTTGGTGTACTGAGCAAATATGCGAGTGATGAATTTGAAAAACCGAATCGTCATTTTTCAAGCCGTGATCAACTCCTACTACAATTGCAAGCTGGCTTAGCTAACACATCACAAAAAACCACCATAGTCGTAAAAGGATCGCGCAGTTCTCGAATGGAATTACTTGTACAAGATTTAGTTAATAGCCAGCAAAGTGGCCACAATGGAGTATCTGAATGTTAGTTTGGCTGGCAGAGTATTTAACCCAATATTACAGTGCATTTAATGTATTTTCATACCTTACTGTACGCGCTGTATTTGGTATTTTAACGGCGTTATTAATCTCATTATATTTTGGTCCTAAACTGATCCGCGCTTTGCAAAGAATGCAAATAGGCCAAGTTGTCAGAAATGACGGCCCAGAGTCGCATTTATCTAAAAAGGGCACACCTACAATGGGTGGCCTATTAATTTTAGCGTCTATTTTTACCAGTACATTATTATGGGCAGATTTAGCCAATAAGTATGTGTGGGCTACATTATTTGTGATTGGTTCGTTGGGTCTGGTGGGTTTTGTTGATGATTATCGTAAAGTGATCCGCAAAGATCCAAAAGGCTTGATCGCCAGATGGAAATACTTTTGGCAGTCAGTAATTGCATTGGTGGTTGCTTGCGCTTTGTTTTTTACAGCAAATCATGCAAATGAAACATCGTTAGTTGTGCCATTTTTTAAAGATGTATTACCGCAACTGGGTTTGTTTTACATCGTAATGACGTATTTTGTCGTTGTTGGAACATCTAATGCGGTAAACCTTACCGATGGTTTAGATGGTTTAGCGATTGTACCAACAATTTTAGTGGCTGCGGCATTGGCAATCATTGCTTATTTAACCGGTAACGTAAACTTCTCAGCTTATTTACACATTCCACACTTACCATTAGCCAGTGAGTTAGTTGTGGTATGTACTGCGATCGTCGGAGCAGGGCTTGGTTTTTTATGGTTTAACACTTATCCAGCGCAAGTATTTATGGGTGATGTAGGATCTCTTGCTTTAGGTGGAGCGCTGGGAATTATTGCGGTATTAGTCCGTCAAGAATTGGTATTAGTGATAATGGGCGGAGTATTTGTAATGGAAGCCTTGTCGGTTATTTTGCAAGTTGGTTCCTATAAGTTACGTGGCCAGCGGATTTTTAGAATGGCGCCAATCCATCATCACTATGAATTAAAAGGGTGGCCAGAGCCTCGTGTTATCGTACGTTTTTGGATTATTTCGATCGTGCTCGTGTTAGCGGGTCTAGTTACATTAAAGATTAGGTAAATGACGTATTTAAACGAGATAAAAAACAAACATATAACAGTGCTCGGACTCGGTGTTACCGGTCTGGGCATTGTGCGTTTTTTAATGTCTCATGCTTTTACTCCTTATATTGTTGATAGTCGCAGTTGTCCACCTGGCGCTGATTGGCTTAAACAGCATGCACCTAATTTAGAAACTCACTTTGGTGACTTGGCAACTGCAAATCTAAATAGCACTGATATAATCATCATTAGCCCTGGTTTGAGTTTGACGACACCCGCAGTTGTCGCCGCAATGGCTGCGGGCGTAGAAGTGATTGGTGATGTTGAACTGTTTGCCCGCTTAAATACAAAACCCGTTGTAGCGGTGACAGGCTCTAATGGTAAATCAACCGTTGTCACTTTGGCTTATGAAGTACTTAAAGCTGCAGGGTACAAAGTTGGTTTAGGTGGAAATATTGGAACTGCCGTTCTGGATTTACTCAGTGCTGACTTTGATGTGTATGTATTAGAGCTCTCGAGTTTTCAACTAGACACTACACACAGTTTAAAATCAACGAGTGCAACAGTACTGAATATATCTGAAGATCACCTAGATCGTTATGCTGATTATCACGCTTATATTGACTCAAAACTAACAATTTACCGACATACAGAGCTTGCAGTGGTAAATGCCGCTGATAGTTCAACACATACCACACAGCAACCACAGTTGAGTTTTGGTATTAGTGATGCTGATTACTCGATTACCTACAAAGACGGTTGCGCCCAGTTTAGTGCAATGCAGCAAGCGTTATTACCTGTAGATAGTTTAAAGGTAGTTGGGCGTCATAATCACTTAAATGCTTTATCAGTAATGGCATTATTAAGTCCATTTTCGATTAGCAAAACTGCCTACCATGAAGCTTTTAGCCAATTTAATGGCTTGGCTCATCGCTGCCAATTTGTAGCAGAACTTGCAGGAGTTAAATATTTTAATGACTCTAAAGCAACGAACGTCGGTGCAACTATCGCAGCAATAGATAGTTTATCAGATCAAGCTAAGCAGCTAATTGTGATTGCTGGAGGGGATGCTAAAGGCGCAGATCTCAATAGCTTAAAACCGTATTTACAAGCGCAAGTAAAAGCGCTTATTTGTTTTGGTAAAGATGCCAATGCACTAGCAGCGCTAACAAACAAAAGCCATTTAACGCAAAATATGGAACAAGCAGTTGAGCTTGCTAAGCAACTTGCTGTTGCCCAAGACATTGTGTTACTTGCCCCAGCCTGTGCCAGCATTGATATGTACAATAATTACATGCAACGCGGCGATCATTTTAGCGAATGTGTAAAGCGGGTGTCGCTATGACAACATTTGCTGATATTCGTGATGCATTAACTCCCAAGCAATCAGCACAGTTGTATGATGCTCCACTGTTGTATTGTGTAATTATGTTAATTGGTTTGGGCTTTGTCATGGTTACAAGTGCTTCAATGCCTGCCGCTGAGCGACTATTTGACAATCCGTATCATATTATTATTCGCCATAGTATGTTTTTAGCTATGGGTCTAGCGCTCTTTTGGATTACGTGTTGTGTGCCTATGACATGGTGGAAACGCTCTAACCCATACTTACTATTATTGGGTATGGTGTTATTGATTGTGGTGCTGATTGTTGGGCGCGAAGTAAATGGTGCCAAACGATGGATCCCTATTGGGCCAGTGGGTTTTCAAGTTGCTGAAGCTGCAAAGTTGTACTTTTTTAGCTATATAGCGGGTTATTTAGTGCGTAAACGCGCTGAAGTACAAGAGAACATCAAAGGCTTTGCTAAACCTATTGCAGTGTTTGCTGTTTATGCCGCATTAATTTTATTACAGCCAGATCTCGGGACTGTGGTAGTGATGTTTGTTACCACCGTTGGCTTATTATTTTTAGCTGGCGCTAAGCTATGGCAGTTTTTCGCACTGATTTTAACTGGTATTGGTTTAGTCGTGCTGTTGATCATTGTAGAGCCATATAGGATGGCGCGAGTGGTTGGCTTTTTAGAACCATGGGACGATCCGTTTGGTAAAGGCTATCAGTTGGTGCAATCGCTAATGGCATATGGTCAAGGTGGTTGGTTTGGTCAAGGGTTAGGTAATAGCGTTCAAAAGTTGCAGTATTTACCTGAGGCACATAATGACTTTATTTTTGCAGTGATTGGCGAAGAGCTCGGTTTTGTTGGTGTATTAAGTATTTTATTGGTGTTCGGCACCTTAGTATTTAGAGCATTATTAATTGGTCAACAAGCATTAAAATGTGGCAAAGAATACGAAGGCTACTTTGCGTTTGCGATTGGTATTTGGTTTGCGTTTCAAACCATGGTAAATGTCGGCGCAAGTGCGGGTATTTTACCAACCAAAGGACTCACTTTACCGTTTGTTTCTTATGGCGGCTCTAGTTTATTAATTATGACAATCGCAGCGGGAATTTTATTGCGAGTAGATTTTGAAACAAAAATGGCAACCAAACAAGCAACATCCCGAGGAGGTAAACGATGAGTAAAAAATTAGTAGTCGTTGCTGGTGGTACGGGAGGGCATATATTCCCAGGGATTGCTGTGGCTGATTACCTTAAACAGCAAGGCTGGCAAGTAAGCTGGATTGGTACCGCTGATCGTATGGAAGCGCAAGTAGTCCCTAAGCACAATATTGATATTGATTTTATAAATGTCAAAGGCGTACGTGGCAATGGCTTCGCACGGTTAATTAAAGCGCCTTTTATGGTTATTAATGCCATTTTACAAGCGCGCAAAGTGCTGAAAAAACAGCGCCCTGATGTTGTGTTAGCAATGGGGGGGTATGTAACAGGACCGACCGGTATTGCGGCAAAAAGTTTAGGTATTCCGCTGGTGATCCATGAGCAAAATGCGGTGGCCGGAATGAGTAATAAGTGGCTAGCAAAATTTGCGAATAAGGTGTTGGCTGCCTTTCCGAGCGCGTTTGCTAAAGGTGCATGTGAAGTGGTGGGTAACCCAGTACGCGAAAGCGTTGCTCATGTACCAGTTCGCAATGCTAGCAATCCAATCAATATGCTGGTGGTAGGGGGATCATTAGGTGCTCAGGTACTTAACATCACACTACCAACAACGTTTGCGCAGCTTACTAGTGTATGTGAAATAAATGTTTGGCATCAAACTGGGAAAGGGCATTTAGGCGCTGTGAGTGAAGCATACACAGAGCAAAAAATGAGTACCGAGCAAGTTAAAGTAGCTGAATTTATAGATGATATGGATGCTGCTTATAGTTGGGCTGATATTGTTATTTGTCGTGCTGGTGCGTTAACTGTAAGCGAGATAGCTGCCGCAGGTAAAATGGCGGTGTTTGTGCCTTATCCTCATGCGGTGGATGATCACCAAACCGCAAATGCAAAATTTTTAGTTGAAGGCAATGCGGCATTACTCATGCCGCAGGGGCAGTTTAATCAACAGGCACTTGCCTTGTTATTGAGCCCGTATTTAAATGAGCCTGAGTTAATTAATGAAATGGCAAGCCGCGCTAAAGGTCTTGCTGTGCTAAATGCGACGGCGCAGGTTGCCAAACATTGTGAGCAAGTAACAAATAAAAAGAGAACTGTGTGAACGAATTTAATAAATCGACAAACGTCGCTCAAAAAACTAATCGTCCAGCCATGAGACGAATAGATACTATTCACTTTATAGGCATTGGTGGCGCGGGCATGGGTGGTATTGCTGAAGTGCTTGCATTTGAAGGATACCGAATTACGGGCTCTGATATTGCGCACAGTGCGATGACTGAGCGCTTAATTAAAGTTGGCGCCGAAGTATTTATAGGTCATCACGAGAATAATATAAAAGATGCCAATGTGGTTGTTGTTTCAAGTGCGATTGACGAAACAAACCCAGAAATAATAGCGGCCAAAGCGGCGCGTATACCTGTTGTTCGTCGCGCTGAAATGCTTGCTGAGCTTATGCGTTTTCGCCATGGTATTGCCATCGCTGGTACGCATGGTAAAACGACAACAACGAGTTTAATCGCCAGTATATATGGCCAAGCAGGGCTTGATCCAACGTTTATTATTGGTGGCTTGCTTAACAGTGCTGGTAGCAATGCTAAAGTGGGGAAAAGTGATTTTTTAATCGCTGAAGCGGATGAAAGTGACGCATCATTTTTACATTTACAGCCAATGGTTTCAGTGATCACAAATATAGAAGAAGATCACATGGATACCTACGGTGGTAGTTTGGAAAAAATGAAAGACACCTATGTCGATTTCATTCATAACTTACCATTTTATGGTCTTGCCGTTGTCTGTATTGATTCTGAAGTGGCTGCTGAGCTGATACCGCGCTTTGGTCGCCCTGTGATCACCTATGGTGAGGCTGCTGATGCTGATTACCGTATGACTGACTTTAGCCAAACAGCAAATACAAGTCAGTTTAAAGTGCGTAATAAGCAAGGCGATGAGCTGAGCGTGAAGTTAAATATGCCAGGCAAACATAACGCACTTAATGCAACGGCCGCTATTGCAGTATCAAAAGATCAAAAGATAGCCGATCACGCAATTTTAGAAGCTTTACAACAGTTTGAAGGCATCGGACGTCGTTTTCAGCACTATGGCGAGTTTGAAAATGAGCGTGGTAATGTGATGCTGGTAGACGATTATGGTCATCATCCATCTGAAGTGGCCGCCACTATTGCCGCAGTACGAGAAGGTTGGCCTGATAAACGCCTAGTCATGATTTATCAGCCACATCGCTTTTCGCGTACGCGTGATTTGTATGAAGACTTTGTAAAAGTATTGGCTGATGTTGATCAGCTTCTACTCTTAGATGTATATAGCGCTGGCGAAGAGGCGATTATAGGTGCTGACAGTAAAAGCCTTTGTCGTAGTTTGCGCCAAAGAGGCAAAGAGCCATTGCATATTGCTAGCAGCTCGGAGTTAGCGGGTGTATTAGCAAACATATTAAAAAATAATGACTTAGTATTGACGCAAGGCGCTGGTAATATTGGCCAATTAGTAAAAACACTCGCAGCAACATCGTTGTCGATAGAGCAATTGAAACAGGTAAAAGTATGACGCAATTAAATACGCAATTTGGCAAAGTTGCCGTGTTGTTAGGTGGTCACTCAGCAGAGCGCGAAGTATCACTAAAATCAGGGCAGGCTGTATTGAACGCATTACAAAATGCGGGCGTTGATGCTATTGCGTTTGACCCAAAAGAGCAGCCTTTGTGGCAATTAAAAGAATTAGGTATTGAACGTGTATTTATTGCACTACATGGCCGCGGTGGTGAAGACGGCACTATTCAAGGCGCGCTTGAATTTATGGGGTTGCCATATACAGGCAGTAACGTATTAGGATCAGCGTTGGCAATGGATAAAATCCGCTGTAAGCACTTATTTAAATCAGCGGGCTTAAGCACAGCACCTTACGCGGTGGTTGATAGCAAACATGGCTTTGATACAACCGCGATAATGAATGAGCTAAAAAAAGTAATGGTTAAACCATCACATGAAGGTTCTAGTATTGGTATGGCGCAAGCAAACAATGCACAAGAACTGGATGCTGCTTTAGCTGAGGCATTTAAATTCGATAGCCAAGTATTAGTAGAGCAATGGATAACAGGGCGTGAATTTACCATTACAGTATTGGGTGATGACGTACAGCCGGTAATTGAAATGACCACACCAAATGGCTTTTATGATTATCAAGCAAAGTATCAATCAAATACGACGCAATATCACTGTCCGGCAGATTTATCTGCTAGTGATACTGAACATTTACAGGCAATGGCACTTGCTGCATTTGAATTAGTGGGCGCCAGTGGCTGGGGGCGTGTTGATGCCATGCAAGATGCGGATGGTAATTTTTACCTATTAGAAGTGAATACAGTGCCCGGAATGACTGAGAAATCATTGGTGCCAATGGCGGCTAAAGCAAACGGCGCAAGCTTTGAGCAATTAGTTGTTCGCATTTTGGAGCAAACGCTTTAATATGCATGCCTTTTTAGAAAAAGCGCAACAATTAAAACAGCAACTAAATTGGTCGCTAATTTTTGGTGTTAGCTTTTTTTTAATCGTTGTATTTGGCTTAGTGCAAATAACGAGTGGCGTAAGGCAGTGGCTGGTAGAAAATAAAGATGCGCAAATAAAGCACTTAACGGTATTAGGCGAACCCGAATATACCGATGAAAAAGCTATTATTGGCGCAATAAAAAAAGCTGACTTATCGAGTTTTTTTGATTTAGATGTTAAGCATGTACAGTATTTGGTGCAAGAGTTACCTTGGGTCGCAACCGCATCAGTACGTAAGCAATGGCCAGATACACTACAAGTATATGTAGTTGAGCATCAAGCCGTGGCTGTTTGGAATAGTGATTTACTCATTAACCAAAAAGGTGAAGTATTTCAGGCTGCAAGTTCAAAGCTCAGTGTTGAGTTACCGCAACTGTATGGCCCCGAAGGTAGTGAGTTTGAAGCATGGGTTGCCTTTAAACAGTTTGATGAAATGCTCACATTAAATAATTTTAAGTTAACAAGTTTAGCTTTGTCAGAGCGTTTTTCATGGCAGTTATGGCTTGAAAACGGTATCCGTCTTAATTTAGGGCGCAAAGAAAAAGCTAAACGGGTACAACGGTTTATAGATATTTACCCACGCATGGAAAAACGTGCAGATGCACAAGTAGATGTTGTGGATTTACGGTATGATACCGGTCTTGCTGTGAGCTGGAAGCTCCTGGAAGAAGAGCAAATACAAAATAAGAGTAAGGCATGACTAAGTCAGCAGAAAGAAACCTCGTGATAGGATTAGACGTTGGCACCTCAAAAGTGGTGGCCACGGTTGGTGAAATCACCGCAGATAACAAACTCAGCATTGTTGGGGTTGGCAGCCAAGTATCTCATGGTATGGATAAAGGCGGTGTTAACGATCTCAATTTAGTGTCTGAATCAATACGTCGGGCTATCGATGAAGCAGAATTAATGGCTGATTGCCGTATTAGTTCAGTTTACTTGGGGATTTCAGGAAAGCATATTCAGTGTCAAAATGAAAATGGTGTTGTTGCAATTAATAATACCGAAGTGACAGACGAAGACATTGATAATGTTATTCATATTGCACGTTCAGTACCAATTTCAGCTGAACGCAAAATGTTGCATGCATTACCACAAGAATACAGTATTGATATGCAAGAAGGGATAAAAAATCCTTTAGGTATGAGCGGCGTACGAATGGAAGCTCGTGCTCACATCATTACCTGCTCTAATGACATGGCAAAGAATATTGAGAAATGTGTAGAGCGTTGTGGGCTTGAAGTTGATCAACTCATTTTTACTGCTTTAGCGTCATGTTACTCAGTATTAACCGATGACGAAAAAGAGCTAGGCGTTGCTGTATTGGATATTGGTGGTGGCACAATGGACATCACTATTTATATTAATGGTGCGCTGCGTCACTCTGCAGTTATCCCCGTTGCGGGAAATCAAGTAACGGGTGATATTGCAAAAATATTTCGTACACCGATTTCGCATGCTGAATCACTCAAGGTACAATATGCGTGTGCGAGCAGCCAAATGGCCAGCAGTGAAGATACGATTGAAGTACCGAGTGTAGGTGGTCGGCCAGCGCGTTTAATGTCGCGTCATACCTTATCTGAGGTTGTAGAGCCACGTTTTAGAGAATTATTTGAACTGGCGATGGAAGAAATCCGTCGTTCAGGGTTAGAAGACCAAATTGCAGCAGGACTCGTCATTACAGGCGGTAGTGCTAAAATGGCGGGCGCGATGGAAGTAGCTGAAGATATCTTCCAAATGCCAGTAAGAGTAGGAAAGCCAATCGGGATAGTTGGCTTGACTGATTATGTAGATGACCCTTCATATGCAACCGCGGTTGGTTTATTGCAGTACGGCCGCACAATGCAATCGATGAATGCACAAAAGTCGAAACCTGAAGGTGATAACAATTTGTGGAGCCGCATAACTAAGTGGTTTCAAGGCGAGTTTTAATGCTCAAGTCGGAGAGTAAACATGTTTGATATTATGGAACAACACAGCGAAGAAGCTGTCATAAAAGTAATAGGCGTGGGCGGTGGCGGCGGTAACGCGGTTGAGCACATGGTTAAACAGCAAATTGAAGGTGTGCGTTTTATCGCTGCAAATACGGATGCGCAAGCATTACGTAATTCATCAGCTGATATTACGGTGCAACTTGGTACTCAGATCACATCTGGGCTAGGTGCTGGGGCAAATCCTGATGTTGGCCGTCAATCTGCGGAGGAAGATGCAGATACAATTCGTGCCAGCCTTGAAGGTGCAGATATGGTATTTATTGCAGCTGGTATGGGTGGCGGTACAGGTACTGGCGCAGCACCCGTGGTTGCAAAAATAGCGAAAGAACTGGGTATTTTAACAGTGGCAGTTGTAACGCGTCCGTTTGATTTTGAAGGCAAGAAACGTGCAGCAGCCGCTGATCAAGGTATTAACGAATTGTCAGAAATTGTAGATTCACTTATTACAATTCCTAACAATAAATTGCTTAAAGTTTTAGGTAAAGGGACTACACTTCTAGATGCGTTCGCTAAAGCAAATGACGTATTATTTGGTGCGGTTCAAGGTATTGCGGAGTTAATTACACGCTCTGGTTTGATTAACGTGGATTTCGCCGACGTACGTACAGTTATGTCTGCTATGGGTACTGCGATGATGGGCACAGCGTCTGCATCGGGTCCTGATCGTGCACAAGAAGCTGCTGAAGCCGCTATTTCTAGCCCATTACTTGAAGATGTTGATTTAACGGGTGCTAAAGGTATCTTGGTTAATATCACCGCAGGTATGGACATTGCGATTGAAGAGTTTGAAATTGTCGGTAATCACGTTAAAGCATTAGCATCTGAAAACGCAACGGTGGTTGTGGGTGCGGTAATCGACCCTGAAATGACAGACGAACTACGTGTTACAGTTGTTGCTACGGGTTTAGGCGGCGATCGTCGTCCACAGTTTGGTATTGTTGATAATGGCTTTAAGAAAGCGTCAGGTTCTGATGTTAGTGGTTCAAGCAGTCAAACAAGTGGCATGTATGTGCCAAGCTTTGCAAGTCAAGGCAGCAGTGAAGAAACAAGCTCTGCAGCTAAAGCTGAAAAGCATGATTCGACGATGAATCCACAAACAAGCGCAAGTAAAACTGTTGAGAATGGTAGTAAAAAATCAGACAAGTCGGATGGTGGTGATTATTTTGACATTCCTGCTTTTTTAAGAAAACAAGCAGACTAATCAAAATGTAAAAGTGCTGATTAAAAAATAAACGAATTTGGCAGCTGGTCGTATCTGTGATATAATCCGCCGTCTAACTGTAACTATAAGTGAGCGAACCTATGATTAAACAGCGTACGATTGCAGAAATAGTCAAAGCCATAGGAATTGGACTTCATAAAGGTGAGAAGGTCACAATAACTCTCCGACCTGCGAGCGCAAATACTGGGATTGTATTTCGTCGTGTCGACCTTGATCCGGTTGTTGATTTTGAAACAACACCTGAAGCCGTTGGTGATACGCAATTGTGTACCTGTTTAACAAATAAAGATGGTGTTCGCTTATCAACGACTGAGCACTTAATTGCAGCAGTAGCGGCAATGGGTATCGATAATCTAATTGTTGAATTAGATAGCTCAGAAGTACCAATAATGGATGGTAGTGCATTACCATTCATTTACTTGTTACAAAAAGGCGGCATAGCAGAGCAAAATGCCGCTAAGCGCTTTATTCGTATTAAAGAAAAAGTACGCATTGAAGAAGGTGATAAATGGGCTGAGATAGAACCATATGATGGTTTTCATATCGACTTTGAAATCGCTTTTGATCATCCGGCAATCAATGAAAGCCGCCAACGTATCGGTTTAGATATTACTACGCAAAGCTTCACTGAAGAAATTAGCCGTGCACGTACATTTGGCTTTATGAAAGATATAGAATACATGCATGCAAATAACCTAGCACTAGGTGGTAGCATGGATAACGCCGTAGTCTTGGATGAGTTTAAAGTACTTAATCCTAACGGTCTGCGTTATAGCGATGAGTTTGTTAAGCATAAAATTTTAGACTGTGTTGGTGACATGTTTATGACAGGCCACAACATCTTAGGCAAAATTACCGCTTATAAGTCAGGTCATGACTTAAACAACAAGTTACTTCGTAAAATTATGGCGACTGAGTCAGCATGGGAATGGGCTACGTTTGAAAACCCAGTTACTATGCCAGCACCAGGCTTAGAAGTAGCTACAGCTTAATAGTAGCGCTTAAAAAACAGTTATAAAAAATGACGCTATTTAGCGTCATTTTTTTTGCCTAGCCTTTAATACTAAGTTTTTACAAGCCTAAAATATTTTGCAGCTGTACAAGCTCGGTAACGTGATAAGTTGGTTTTATTCCTTCAGGCAACACAACCCCTGGATGCTGCAACCAGCAGCTATCAATCCCCGCATTTTGTGCACCCAAAATATCACTGTTTGCAGTATCGCCGACCATTAAAATATGTTCTTTGTTAGGATTACCCATTAGGTTAAATGTGTGATCAAAAATTGCAACGGCCGGTTTTGCAATGCCTACTTGTTCTGATATAACCAACCAGTCAAACATGTCTTTTAGGCCTGTGTGTTCTAAGCGACGGGCTTGTAATTGTGTAAAACCATTGGTGATAATGCCAAGTTTGGCATGAGGCTTTAATCTATTAAGTAATTCGACAGCACCTGGAAGTGGTTGGCAGATCTCGGCCATCGCGGTTAAAAAATTATCATTAAGTTGCTGCGCTGGCACGTTGAGTTTTGTTGCCCACTCACTAAAGCGTGTTACTTGTAAATGACTGGCAGTAATTTTATTGTCTTGGTAGGCAAGCCATAATGATTTATTGGTCACTTGATAATGCTGGTAGTCGGCCTCATTAAAATCCACGCCATAAGTGGCGAGCATTCTTTTTAAACCTGCAAAGGCATTAAAGCTGAATAGGGTTTCATCTGCATCAAATAAAACGTGGGTATACTTCATTAAACTTCCTTACTGTATAGATCCGGGTGTAAAAAAGGTGCCATAGCGAGGGTCAGGGCTTGTGTGTATGTGCTTTCACGTGTGGCATGATGGTTAGTAAGTAGGCCAATAGCCCCACCTTGTTGTTTTATATTGGTTGTATTAAACGCATTGTCCATAACATCACCTAGCTCTTTACCTTGCAGTAATGCGTTATAAAGACTCTGCGGAAGTGGTAAATTACTGCTGCGGCCTATTGCACGTTGTTGGTTATCAGCAATAACAACATAAGCAAAGGTCGCAGGCCCGTAGCTGAATTGCTCTGCACCACCTTCCATTGCTACGTAAAAATCGGCTTGATAGTGCTGTTGGCAATGTAATACGCGATTTTGTGCGCCAATTCGGGTTTCATCTTCACCTATAGGTTGATCCGGTACGTCTGATGGAGCGTTAACACCTTGGCAATCTATAGCTATGTTAGGGTAAAAGAGATGAAAGATACTGCGTGCCGCACTTATCTTCACTGGATTTTTTGATCCCACAATAATGCGAAGTGACTCTGTCATACTGACTTCTCCTTTTATGATGAAGTCAGTAGTGTATACCCAAGCCACCTCAAGATGCGAGCGTCGTTGGAATTAAAAGCGATTTAGACAAGGCATTGATTGCAAATAATGGTTGTTCCCTTGTTAAAATCAATAACGCAGTATAAATCGCTTTTAAACCAACCCTTTGGGCGTTTCACAGGAACTTACTCTCATCGTTGTTCCTTCTTAAAAGGGATTGCCATTGCTGCAAAGTAACGCCTTGATATTAAGCCCCTGTGAAACGCTGAATTTTGTATCTTGAGGTGGCTTGGGTATACATAAGCTATTTATTTCAGCAAGCGGTTTTTTTAAATAGGTAAGTCAACAGGAGCTAATTCGGCAAGGGCGCGTTTTTTTAAGATAATATCTTTAATGAGTGGGGTTAAAACTAACTCCATCGCAAGACCCATTTTACCGCCGGGCACTACAAGTGTGTTGATACGTGACATAAAGCTGCCTTCAATCATGCGTAAGTAATAAGGAAAATCAACATCGTCAATACCTCTAAAGCGAATAACAACAAAGCTTTCATCAAGGGATGGAATATCTTTTGCACTAAAAGGATTTGAGGTATCAACCGTTGGTACGCGTTGAAAGTTGATATGGGTACGTGAGAACTGCGGTGTAATGTGATTAATATAATCATCCATACTGCGAACTATTGAGCCCATCACAGCTTCACGAGAGTGACCTCGTTCAGATGTGTCGCGAATTAATTTCTGGATCCACTCAAGGTTGATGATTGGCACCATGCCAATCAATAAATCGACGTGTTTAGCAACATCATGATCTTGATCGACTACGCCACCATGAAGCCCTTCGTAAAATAAGATATCAGTGTTATTTTCAAGCTCTTGCCATGGAGTAAACGTACCGGGTAGTTGGTTATATGGCACAGCTTCATCAAATGTGTGTAAGTAGCGACGTAACTTGCCGGCGCCAGTATCCCCATAATTACTAAATAACCCTTCCAGTGCCGCAAAGTCATTTGCCTCACGGCCAAAGTAGCTAATGTGTTTACCTTCTTGTTGCGCTTCGCGTACTTTTTTATCCATTTCTGGGCGTGTATAGCGGTGAAAGCTATCACCTTCTATAAACGCGGCCTCGATATTAAGACTGCGAAATATATGCTTAATAGCATTTGTAGTGGTGGTAGTACCCGCACCCGATGAACCCGTGATCGCAATAATAGGATGTTTAGCTGACATAGTTGTTCTCATTTTAAGTAGCACCCTAGTTATAAGGGTTAGTTAGGGGCTAGGTCAAGTGACAGGCGCACTTAATTAGCGCTATTATAGAGGAAGAATAATAATGAGAGATTCATATGAAATTGATTTCACCTTTGCTGGGCTTAATGGCCACTTTAGCAATAACGTCGTATTCGAGTTTAGCGGCTATGCCAAAAAGCGAAATCTTACTCGCTGATGTTAATACTGAGTATGGTTTACAGGTTAGTCGTATTACTGATGGCGATGTTTACAATAATCAGCCCCTACTTACCAAAAGTGGTATTTATTTCACTAAAGAAGTGCAAAATAATGAGCAAAGCCAAACAGAGCTCGTTTTTTATAATTTCGCCGATCAGCAAACAACTAATTTAACGAATACTGCTGTGAGTGAGTATTCGCCTACCTTAACACCTGACGGCAGCGCTCTTTCTGCAATTGTTGTTGAAGCTAATGGTAAGCAAAAGTTATGGCAATACCCGTTTGATAAAAATGTTGCGCCAAGGCGTATTTTTGAGTGGGTAGAACCCGTTGGTTATCATGCGTGGGGTATTAATAATGACGTGGTGATGTTTATTCTAGGTAAACCTCATACACTGCAGTACACCCATGTAGCTGCTGCGAAACCAGAAGTAGTTGCGAGTGACATTGGCCGCACGCTTACGTTCAATAAACAGCTTGGTGCTTATACTTTTAACTATACAAAGCAGCAACAGCAGTGGCTGGCAAGTTTTGATGCAAAACAAAATCAAGTAACGGATTTATTTAGGTTACCGAAACCTGTGCAAGACTATGCATTTAAAGGTGCAGACACTGTAATTTATGCTGTGGATAATCGCGTTTATCAACGCAACCTGAGTGAACCTGAGGTTGTATCCCTGTGGCTAGATTTAACACCTTACTGCGAGACGAAAATTACTCGTATGAGCTACTTAAATAATCAACTTGCTTTTGTCTGTACAAAGTAAAGGCTGGTTTAATTAATCATAACAGTGGTTAATTAAACCTATTTAAATGGTTTTACTGTAGTGTAAGCCATCACGTTATTGTAATGAATTAACAAGGATCATTATGCCAGTCAGCGCAGAGCAAGTAACAGAGCAGTTAATAGCACTTAAGTGTCGCAGCAATTTTAAAATAAAGAATATTACCGAGTTTATGCTACCAAGTTCAAAAGAAGCCATTTATTTACATATTGAAGGCGGCCAACCTAAAATTGTCATTCGCCCAGCTTTTGAAGTGTTTAGTGATGATTTTTCTGCACTTGATGGGGTTTCGCGGATCAGCGATGTTTTTCATAATAATGAGATGACCCGCTTTCCTACTCGAATTTATAAAAGTGCGAATCCAATACATTATGGTGTTGCGTTTAAAATAGGCACTGAAAAATCGGCAAAAGAGTTTATTGAATTATTGCTAAAAATTATGAATGGTTAGGTAGTTCACTTTGTTGTCAGGTAACCGCAGGTATGATTATTTAGTAAGAATTAATGGATTGGGTTATGCAAAAATTAATATTCACTTTAATTACAACATTTAGCTTAGTGGGCTGCGGCTTGCAGGTTAAAAGTGATATACCAGAGCCTGATTATGCAATAAAGCACAACCAGTTTGTTAGTAACAATGAACCGATGCCTGCAGGTTGCTTTGCACAATTAATGACAAACCTAAATGGTGATAATACAACCGCAGCGGTATTTATTGAGTCTGCAAATTTACGTGGCTGTAATGCAGCTAACTACCCTTACCCTGGTGGAGATGAAACACTGATCACATATAGTATTGAAAAAATACTCCCCACTCATAGCTATCAATTGAAGGTATGTGAAAGAAGCACTGAAGGTAGTATGTCGGGCAGTTGTGATAACGTTTTAGTTAAATTTACTCATCTAGATTATCAGCTGCCAAATAGTACTAAGCAGGTGTTATCGGTTATTAAACTCGGTGAATGGTAGTTTTAGGTTGTTTATCTTCAGACCCATGAAAAAACGGCAAACTACTGGCTTGCCGTTTTTTAGTTTACAGCGAAGGTTAACGCTTTAAGAAGCTATTAATGGATGCTAACTCACGTTCTTTTAATGCAATACACGTGTTAATGCCTTCTGCTAGTTTGCTTAATGAGCGGGCATAACCTGGCACTTCAGATATTTTATCAGTGAAGAAAGCTTGAGTGGTTTTTAAACTGCTGGCATCACAACCGGCAGTTGTATAATACGGTAAGTTCGGCAGTGCGAATGGCGGTAAATTAGCGGCCACACTATCGTAATTGGTATAAACCCATTTGATCAATCGCGCTTCACGTTCTGGTGTATATTTTTGACCAGATAAAATAGTTCGCATATCTGACGCGGTCACATCATCCGTAAGGCTGTAATCTAGTACTGCTTTTTGTAGCTCAGGTTTTCCAAAATAACTCATCGCAGCGAGCATTTTAGTGCGAACTTGTGGGTCTTTAGTGGTTTTAAATGTATTCATGTAAGCGTCAAGTAAGTTCTTGTCGCCATGAAATGCAGCTAAATTTAAGTAGGTAGATGCTAAATATGGGTCTACTTTACTTGGATTATTTAAATAAACACGTGCTTGGGCTTTCGCTGTATTGATCACACTTTGATCTTCGCCATCAAACCCTAAACGAGAAACAACCTGTGTGCGTAATTGCGAAATTGCGGCATCTTCTCCTATTTTTGCTGTTAAACCATATTGCTTAGCTGCAGGTGTGATGCTCTTTCGGATAAATTCAGGCCAAAGGTGCTGATTGCTTGCATCTTCAAAGGTACGCTTTTGCGAAGCTAGATAAGCCAAAGCGGTATTTGCTACACGTGGGTGCTTGTCACTTATAAAGGTCTCTAGTGTTTGCATTAAATGCGCAGCTGAAATAACACCGGCATCTAGCAGTGCATCAGCGGCAGATAATAGCGCTAAACGTTCGCGTACAGTCAATGTATCGGCGGCTTTATTGATCAGTGCTGCAAACTGTTTATCGTCTAATACCCAGCGGTAGTAACCCAGAGCGCCTTGATCTGGATAAATCCATTCAGGTTCAAACTCAAGCTCAATGGTTTGATTTTCTTTGGTTAGAAGTATGCTAGCAGTTTTTACTTGGTCGCCAGCACCATATTTTATTGCAACAGGTACATTCCAAAGCTGTGCGGGGGCATCAACACCTGCGTTAGTGAAGCGGCTTTGGTTAATAGTAACCATTTTACCTTGCTGGCTTACTTTTACGAGTGGGAAAGAAGATTGCTCTATAAACGATTTTAAAACCCCTGCAACGTCTTTATTCGAGGCTTTACCAAGGGCTTGCCATAAGTCAGCCGCTTCTGCATTTTTATAGGAAAACTCTTTCAGGTAAGCACGAATGCCCTGTTGGAATGCTTCTTCATCAATCCAATTCTCGACCATAGCTAAAACAGCGCTACCTTTGCTGTAAGCTAGGCCTAAACCATCCATTATATCGGCTTCGGTTTTAATTGGTTTGCGGATTGGTTTAGTGCTTAAACGAGCGTCTAATGCCATTACATTATTTTGCGGTAGATCTAGGTGTGATTCAAATTCTGGGTTTAGCTGTGTTGTAATTTTAGCCGCCATCCAGCTTGCAAATGCTTCGTTTAGCCATAAATCATTCCACCACTTCATGGTCACTAAATTACCGTACCATTGGTGTGCAAGCTCGTGCGCTATGATAGAGATGTTACGTTGTTTTTTACTGCGAGTAGCGGTTGCTAAATCAAGTAGCAAGATATCTTCACGGTATGTTACTAAGCCTGAATTTTCCATTGCGCCGAATGGAAACTCTGGAACAGCTACTGAATCAAGTTTTTTATAAACGTAAGGAATACCAAAGTAATCTTCAAGAGCCGCTAGCACTTTAGGCATCGCTTGTGCTGCATATTCACCTAAATGAATTTTACCTTGAGGAGTAATAATACGCCCAGGTATTGGCATGTCTTTGACTTCACGCTCTTCAAATGGTCCAACAGCCATTGCCACTAAATAGGAAGGGATTGGTGGTGTTTTATCAAAGAAGTGGGTCGTCATATCACCATTTACAGTGGTTTTTAACTCAGGTGTATTGGCATAGACTTTTTGTGAGCTCGGGGCTGTAATCGTTAATTGAAATGGGATCTTATAACTTGGCTCATCAAAAACAGGGAAGGCGCGGCGAGCATCGCTCATTTCAAATTGTGTAAATAGATAAGGTACCCCTTGATCTAATGTTTTATATAAGCCGACACTTTGACGATTATAAGGGGCAGTAAAGTCTATTTTTAAGGTGTATTTACCAGGTTGAATTTGCTCGTCACAGCTAAATTTAACTTTACCTGTTTTTAGCATTTCAGTGCTTAAATCACAGTTTTTTGTGCCGAGCAGCTTGACCATTTGAGTTGCATAATCAACTCCATTAAGCTCAATATATTTTGTTGGCTTAAGAACTTCAAGACTAATTTCAGTCATACCACTGAAAGTATCTTGAGCTGGATCAAGGGTTAAAGATACGTGTTGAGAGCTTGGTTTTGCCAGCTTTTCAATAACATATTCATTAGCGTGAGCTGAGCTCACTGCAATAGCGACACTGAGCGTCAGTAGGCTTTTAATAAACATAAGGGGATCCTGATTTTTCTTGTTAGAAGTTATGTACTAAAAATATAGAAAAAGAATTTTAGTAGCGTACAAATCATCCTAACAGCTTTTTCTCGGTGAGTAATGAAGTAGTTGGTAACAAGGTTTATCAAATAGTGTGACGCTGCAAGAACCGTTGCCAGTGAGCTTGGGGGTTGATTACGCGTATTTGTTGGATGATATTACTAAGGGTTGCTACATCTGCAAAATCAGTAGGCTCATATTCATTAAAGCCGAGCAGGTAATTAAATGCAGCTTTGTTATCAGCTTGGATAGCGTAAATGCGAATTTGCTGCTCAAAATTGAGGCGTAGGCTACTAATTGCTGTTTTCATACCGAGTTGGTCGATACTGGGAATATCACACTTTTGTAAGTAGCCAGCGCGATCTCCTTCACCAGAGAACCAGATACGTACTTTTTCGCTATATCGGCCTGACTTTGCTGGTAAGTCAAATAGTAATCGAGTATGCCCCTGCTGTTTAACCAAGGTGATATAGTCGTCTAAACCGGCATCAAATAGTGCTTGGTGTACGGGAACAATACGGGCTTTTATTTTTCCATGAGTGTGGAAATGAAAACATAGAATATGCTGATGAACAATAATATCACTTAGCTGCAAATGGCCAATTTCATCGCTATAGGCGCCGCTGTAATATGCAATCAAAGGTAACCAAAAGTGCCAATGCTTAGCTTGCTCTCGAGGTAAGCGAATATCCCCATAAATATAGCCATGGGAAAGGGTGTGTAACTCCATAGTGGAAAAGGGGCGGCGACCAAGATGGGACTTCAACGTAAGTACCTTGAAAGTAAAGACTTGCGCTAGTTTATACCCAAGTGTTTAGGAAATAAACCAGCACAGTAACGCAATGCTAAATAATGCTTATTCGCTTAACGCGCGGGCAAGACCTACGGGCTCTATTTCAACGCAAACTTGGTCATCATTCCAGTTTAGGCCAACTAGTGCATCATCGCTTTTTAGATCTTCAACCCATTCGTCTAAAAATTCATCAAGGTTGATTTCAACAGGGCTATAGTCTGCCCACTCTTCTTTACATTGGGCTTTTGCTGCAGCTTCACTTTCCCACAGGAGTAATACATCGGCGTTTTCAAATTGGTTTGAATCACAAACAACAAAACCACCGTCGTCAGCGCCTAGCGCCCATAATTGCTCACTTTGGCGTACTTTCTCTACAAAACTGATTAGTTCCGATTCAATCTCGATATCACTCATGTGTTTACCCTTAATGTTAAATTCGTGGATCGGTTTGCTTTGCTACTTCTTGCAGGTTATATGCCTGATGAAACTCAATTAACTTATTAAAAGGAGTTAGGTCAATCAGTTCGCGAAAGCAAATCCAATCAAGTAAGCAGTATAAACTGATGCTGAGGTATTCACAGCTATTAAATTCATTATCAGTTAAATGGTTATTTAAATAGCTTAATGTTTCAACAATGCGTTCATTTTGCAGATTAAAAAATAATTTATCAGAATGAGTATCAAAACCTGAGCGCTGGCATAGCAAAACCTCTACGAGAGAATCATTACATGCGTTGATGGTGGTGAGCAAGTTTTCATGCTGCCAGCTTAGGCTCGGCAATTTATTTTTATTAAGCAAGTACCGAATAATCGTGTTGGAGTCAGTGATTGTGTGTTGGTTATCAACCAAAATAGGAATTTTACGAGCCGGGTTATTATTAATCATAACTTGTCGGTCTGCTGGAGAAAAAATATCTAAGTTTTCAAACTGGATATCGGCATTATTTTTAAGTGCCCAAATGCGAATACGTCGAGCAAATGGAGAGGTGGTCGAACCGATTAGCTTCATGATAATCTTCCATAAAAATAAATAAAGCCGCAAAAGCGGCTTTATTTATTGTTAACTTTGCAGGTTACTTTATTCTGTACGGCTAGTAACTTCAAGAAGGTGGTAACCAAATTGAGTCTGTACAGGGCCTTGTACTTGATTAATAGGTGCAGAAAAAACCACCTTATCAAACTCAGGTACCATCATACCAGGACCAAACTCACCCAATGCACCGCCATCTTGACCTGATGGACAGTTTGAATGTGCTTTAGCTAATTCTGCAAAATCTTCACCTTGCTCAATTTTGCTTTTTAAATCTAAGCACTGAGCTTCGCTATCTACTAATATGTGTCGTGCACTTGCCACTGCCATAAAATCTCCCGTTTAAAGTTGGTGTTTTTTTAATCAATTTTGATAGTATTCTAGCCTACTACCAACGGATTATACCAGCATAAATTTAAATATCTGAAATTGCTTTTTCTACTGCTTTAATTAGCTTGTCAGAATTAGGCTTGGTTTTACTGTTAAAACGCTCTACATGCTTACGATCTGCAGAAACAAGGTATTTATAAAAGTTCCAGTTTGGTGAGCTTGTTTGTGCATTTAAATGTTTAAAAATTGGGTTCGCGTCACTTCCGCGTACTTCGCTGGTGGCAAGCATGGTAAAAGTTACGCCATAATTTATAAAACATACTTTGGCTGTTTCTTTTTCGTCATCTTCTTCTTGAAAGAAATCATCTGAAGGGAATCCAATAATAACTAAGCCTTGATCTTTATACTTTTGGTTTAGCGCTTCAAGGCCTTCAAATTGTGAAGTAAACCCGCAATTACTGGCTGTATTAACGATGAGCATAGGTTTGTTTTTAAATTGACATAAATTGATGCTGTCTTTAGAGCGAAGCTTTCGTAAGCTTACGTTTGTGAAGTCATCACAATCTTGTGTTACTAGCGCATTAACAGCTGCTGGAGCTTTAACTTGTGCATATACGTTGCTACTGAATATCATCGCACATAACATAATTTTTTTTAACATACCTAGATTTCCTCTCTGGTGATTTCCTTAGCTCATACGTTACTATGCTATTAATTGATCAACAACAGTTAAAAATATTATGACGACACGTTTAGCAAACATTGATGATTTACCAGCCATTGTCGCAATTTATAATGAAACCATAGCGAGCAGAATGGTCACCGCGGATACCGAGACCGTCAGTGTTGAACAAAAGCGTACTTGGTTTGAAAGTCATACGCAGCAGCGACCACTTTATGTATATGAGCAAGCCGGAAAAGTACTTGCTTGGCTGAGCTATAAATCGTTTTATGGCCGCCCCGCTTATGATGGAACTGTTGAAATTAGCATTTATATAACGTCGTTATCGCAAGGGCAGGGGCTGGGTAAAAAATTATTGCACTTTGCACAGCAGCAAGCAAAATTTTTAAACATTGAAGTATTACTCGCTTTTATTTTTAGCCATAACATACCAAGCATAAAGCTATTTAATAAATTTGGTTATCAAAAATGGGGAGAATTACCAAACGTAGCGGTCATGGACAGCAAGTACTATAGCTTGACCATTTTAGGTAAGCATTTAGGTTAATACTATTTAAGTTTGAGGAAAGTTCTTTAGCTTGTTACTAATGCTAAAAATTTGAACTACTCTTTTAAAACGCTAACGTTTTTAAGGGAGTGCTAGGCACAGTGCGCAAAATATTAATCGTAGATAGTAGTAGTGTGCTAGCAATGCGCGTAAAAGTATTGTTGGAGCTCATAGGTTGTGAAATAGAATTAATTCATTTCTCGATGTTAAGTGAAGAGGTCGCTTACAATCAATATGATTTGGTCACGATAGCCCATGGGGTACCTATAGCAACGGCTCAATCATTGGTTAACGAGTTCCATCAAGATAAAGTTGTATTATTAGCGCCCAAAGCGGAGTATGGGGAACAACTTAATGCTTTTAGCGAGCTCAATAATTTAGTACCAAATGCGATCGTAATTTATCCTTTTTTTGCAAACAAAGAGATCAGCACTTTACTTGAAAGTGTTTTAGATCTCGGTTCCGACAACATATTGCTATTGCCCACTGTTTTATTAGTTGATCATGACCCTGAACGGTTAGCTAAAATTGAAAAAAGTCTTATTGGTGCTCATATTACAACGATCACTGCGGATAGTTTACACAGTGCCGCTTTAAAAATTAAACAGCAGGAAGTTGATATTTTATTAAGTGATTTCAGCTTGCTTGATGGAACCGGTCTAGAGGTGTTCTCTAATTTAAAATTAATTCAACCTCAATGCCGTTGTTTATTATTTACTTCAAAACCCAATCAAGTATCGATGATTGAAGCAATTCGAGGTGGGGTGGAAGATGTACTTGTAAAACCAATAAATGAAAATGTGTTACTTCAATCACTGCATAAATTATGGCAAACAGAGCTATTAAAGCGCCATAACAATGAATTAGTTGAGCGTTTGCAGGACACTGTTGATGCATTGATCGAAAAAGATAGTTTATTACGAGTGATTTATAAACACACTCCTGACGCGATTATGTTGTTTGAGCGTGATGGGAGCGTGATTGAAGCGAACGATGCATGCTCTAAGTTATTTAAAATGCAGTTAAAAGACTTTCAAGGCCGTTCGTTATTTGAAATGCTTGGCGAGTCATCAAGTAAAAGTATTAAAACTAAAATAGCTACCTTAAATCAAAATCGTCAGTTTAGTTGTGACTTGAGTTTGCCGCAAAAAGAAGGAGGAAAAATTCCTTTAGTAGGTTCGTTCAATGAAATTGATCATCATGGTGAAATCGCGCTTGCTGTGATCTTTAAAAATGTTACTCACCTTAAAGAGAAAGAAGACTTATTACTTGAAGCTAAAGATACGCTAGAGCAAGAAGTGCGAGCACGAACCTCACAATTAGAACATGCAAAAAATGTCGCAGAAGCAGCCAATCATAGTAAATCAGAGTTTCTTGCTAATATGTCGCATGAATTACGTACTCCGATGCATTCTATTTTAAGTTTTTCGCGCTTTGGACTAGATAAACTCACCTCAGGGGATTTCGCTAAAGAGAAGCTGCAAAAATATTTATCGCGCATAGAGCGCAGTGGTGAAAGGCTGTTGTCATTACTAAATAATTTACTCGATTTATCGAAATTAGATGTTGGTAAATTTCCCTTTAATCCCCGACCTCATAATTTGAGTAATATTATTAAAACCAGTATCGATGATGTCTCAGGTACAGCCTTAGAAAAAGATATTGAAATCTTATTTTACCCGCAAAAAACACCTGTAATTGCACAGTGTGACGAAGAACAAATAAATCAGCTATTGCGAAATATATTAGGCAATGCATTAAAGTTTAGTGAGCCTCAAAGTAGTATTGAAGTAACATTAATTAATCAAGATGATCAGGCTATTATTAATGTTGTAGATAGCGGTATAGGCATACCTGAAGATGAATTGGAGCATGTTTTTGCAAAATTTGTACAAAGTAGTAAGACGAATCATGGCGCTGGAGGAACAGGGCTGGGACTTGCTTTGTGCCGTGAGTTTGTGTCGTTGCATCAAGGTACTATATCTGCTCATTCAAATAAGCAGGATGGAACAACAATTCGAATCGCGCTGCCTTTAAATATTAGTATTCCTGAGATGCAGAATAAATAAATTACTTTTACTTACTGGTAAGTGCTTTTTTTGCGACTAAACTATTAATATCAGTTTTGAGAAGGATGACACACTATGCCATTAACAAGAATTTTGGCTGTTGATGATGAGCCATTTAATCTAGAGATTATTGAGGAGTTGTTGGAAAATGACTTTGATTTAAAGATGGCAAGCAGCGGCCCAGAGTGCTTGAGTGTGGTCGAAGATTATGACCCTCAAGTGATCTTACTCGATGTTAGCATGCCAAAAATGAATGGCTATGAAGTATGTACTAAGCTAAAGGAGAATCCGAATACTGCACATATAATTGTCATGTTTGTCTCGGCTAGAGGCACCGTAGAGGAGCGAATGGAAGGTTACTCTGTCGGGGCTGAAGATTATATAGTTAAGCCTTTTGGGCATGAGGAACTGCGGTTAAAGTTAAAAAATCTAAACCAAATAATTATTGATAAAGAAAACTTAGAACAACAAGTCGAAGAGGCCACTTCAACAGCTTTTAATGCCATGGCTAATAGCAGTGAAATGGGCCAGATAGTTAACTATATCGAGAATATTGCGCTGATCAATGAGGTTGATATACTCGCCCAGGCTTTGGTTAGTTGCTTAAGCTCATTTGACTTACAGAGTAATATTGAATTTAGATTTATAAATGATGACCCTCAGCACTTTGCTTTAAGAGGTGTTTGCTCCCCTATTGTTATTGAACTATTCGATATGCTTAAAAGTAAAGGGCGCTTACATGAGTTCTCCCACAGGATATTAGTTAATTACGAGTTTATAAGCTTATTAATATTAAACATGCCGGATCATGATCAAGATAAGCATGGGCGTATTCGAGATCATGTTTGCTTTTTAGTAAGTGTTACTGAGCAACAACTAAAAGCGATTCTTACACGTAAGAAATTAGAGCGACAAGAAACCAAACTAAATGAAGTTGTGGATATGGTACATAGTAAATTTCATGGTTTAATGGATTTACTGAACGAAAACCGCTTAAGTAATGAAGCGGTATTTAAACGCCTGCAAGAAGAGCTTGAAGAGCGTATCCCGACAATGGGGTTGGATGAGGATCAAGAGATCTTTATTTATCAAAAAGTAGATCGCACGATTCAGAACTCAGTTGCACGAGAAGACTCAGTAAAAAATGTTAAAGCTGCATTTCAAGAAATAGAGCAGGATCTAGCACAGTTACTCGATAATACAAACAGAACTTAAATCTAATGTGGCTAATTTATGAGTGTCACGTTGCTTTTTTGATATTGGCCTAGGCATCTCTTGGTAGGCCTTTTTCTACAATACGTATAAGGCGTGCTGTTTTTCTTAATAGCTTATCTTGTTTTGATTTTTGTTGTGTAAGCGCCCAATCAATATGCTCTTTGACCAAGTCACTGGATGTTTCGCGAGTTATTAAGAGTATGTCGATTATCGCTTGGTTAAACTGTGCATTACCTAACCCTACGGCAATATTACGACGCCAACGTTCATGCCCAATACGACGAATTGGGCTGCCTTCTGTGTTTTTTAGAAAAGTTACTTCGTCCCAGCTAAATAGGCTAACTAAGTCTTGGTCTTTAAGTTGTGTGCGAGGATGAAAGTCGGCCTCATCGGTAATTTGGCCATAGCGATTCCATGGACACACCAGCTGACAGTCATCACACCCATAGATACGATTACCTAACAGTGGACGATATTGCTCAGGGATAGGCCCTTGTAGCTCAATTGTTAAATACGATATGCATTTACGTGCATCAACAACATACGGCTCTACAATGGCGCCTGTTGGGCATAATGTGATACATGCCACGCATTTTCCGCAGCCTTCGATCTCATTCGGTTTGTCTATGGGTAAAGGAATATCAACAAATAGCTCCCCTAAAAAAAACCACGAACCAGCTTCCTTATTGATCAACAAACTGTGCTTTCCTTGCCAACCTAACCCTGCTTTTTCAGCTAGTTGGCGCTCCAATACTGGGGCTGAATCAACAAAAGGGCGGTAACCAAATTGACCAATATGCTGCTCTATTTTTTGACCCAATTTTTTAATGCGGTTGCGCATTAACTTATGATAATCACGGCCAAGTGCATAGCGGCTAATATATGCTTTATCGGTATTTTTAAGGTTTTTTGCAAAACTGGCATCGGGAGGTAAATAATTCATTTTTACTGAAATGACTCGCTGTGTACCAGGAACAAGCTCGGCAGGACGCGCGCGCTTCATGCCATGGGCAGCCATATACTCCATATCGCCGTGATAACCCAAGTCAAGCCAGCGTTGCAGTTGTGCCTCATGCTTGCTTAGGTCTACATCGGTAATGCCGACCTCGCTAAAACCAAGTTCTTGGCCCCAAAGCTTAATCTGCTGTGCAAGTTCATTGTAATCTGGAGATTGGCTCGTCACGTGAGTATAGTCATGGTTGTAAAATGGCCGCGTAATTTAGCACATTTGTGTGAGAACATCACGACAGATTAAACAAAGCGCTTTAGCTGGTGTTGAGTTTGTTCGCTCAGTTGTTGTGATAATTTGCAATCACCTAAAGCTACATCAATTTGCGCTTTAGCTTGAGAGCCTAATTCAACAATTTGCTCAACTGACTGGTGTGTTTCGTTTTGTGTTTGCTCCAGTGAGTGCACGGCGCTGACAATTTGCTGCAATTGTTGCTGGTTGTGTTCAAATTCAACGAGTCGGTCAGTAAATCCATGAGACGTTTTACTTATTGTTGTTTCAGCATGATGAGAGTAACCAACCAATTGCTCAGATTCTTTATTTGTTTTGCCTACTAAAGCATCCATTTGATTAATAAAATCGCTGATTTGACGGGTAGCATCACTGACTTTAACAGACAAAGTTCTCACTTCATCGGCTACTACTGCAAAACCACGGCCAGCTTCGCCTGCGCGAGCGGCTTCAATGGCGGCATTTAGTGCCAGTAAATTGGTCTGATCTGAAAACTCTTCGACCATTTTTAATATGCTACGAATATTATCGCTGTTTTGTTTTAATCCTGAAATGGTTTTAGAAAAGCTGCCCAATACATGGCTAATTGCTTTGACTTGGGTAACAAGCTCAGTGAGTTCTTGAGCGGAGTGGGTAACGAAATTCAAGTGTTCGGCATTTACTTGATGAACACTGTCAGTGTTTGTCACTATGCTTTGTAAGCTATCTGTTATCTGATTGCTTGCCGCGGTAATTGTTTGGCTAAAGTCTATCTGTTGTTCGCTTAACTGTACGGTATGTTGCATTGATTTAGTTACTTGCGTGTTACTTTGCGCGCTCGCTTGTGAGCTTTCGTAGGTGGTTGCGAGTAATTCACTTAAGTGTGCCGTAAACATATTATATTGCTCACTGACTTCGCGAAATTCATCGTATGTAAAATGTGGCAACTGCTCAGTTAAGTTGGCATCTTGACGGTTTATTTGCTTTAACGTATCACGCATGGCCGTAACAGGGCGAACAATTAAAAAACGCATATAAAAGATAGTGAATGTAAATCCGGCAACAATAACGCAGGTAAGCAGCCAGAATGCTCCTTGATCTGCGTCTTGCGTAGTAAGACTTTTATACAGCCAAAGTAATGTAATAGCTTGGAAAGCAAAGACAAAACTAAGGTTACCAATGATCTTACGTGTTAAGGTAAAAAAGAAAGTTTGTTCTAGAAAGTTATAAATGCGCATATACCCACTCATCAATGGTCCGTTTGGCTGTTGCATGGAGTTTTACTCAGTATCGTTCAAATCGGCTATAATTCAAGAATATAGGACGAATAGCAGTCCATAATACCTCTAATTTAGAGGGAATTTAAAATCATTTTAGTGTTACATGGGTAGTTAGTAAAAACGCCATTAACGCCATATTCGAGCATAAGCTCTATATCTTCTTGCTTATCAACAGTATATGCGTAAACAAGCAGCCCTCGCTGCTTGGCATCCGCGACAAAGGTATGATTAATAAAATTTTTATCAATATGAATACTTGATGCACCCAAACGCTGAGCAAATTCAGCGTAATTAATAGGGATTGAGGCTGTTAGAGCGCCTATTTTTATCCAAGGCAATTTTTGTTTAAGCCACATGAGTTGATGATGATCAAACGAAGAGACTAATATATTGTCTTGAGACAGTTTATTTGCGGCAATATTACCTTCAATAAGATCAACAAATTTATCGAGAGAAAAGGTGTGTTTTAACTCAAAATTGAGTAGCGTTTTATTGTTAACCCAATCAATTACCTGTTGTAATGTAGGTACCTGTTGACCGTTACCGGCATCAAATTTTTGTATTTGTTCGCGAGTTAATTTATTTACTTTACCATTGCCGTCAGTGGTTCGATCGAGCCAGGTATCGTGAATAATCAAATAGTCATCAAGACAACTTTGTACATCAATTTCAATGCCATCGACGTCTATTTCAACAGCTGCTTGAATAGCACTTTTGGTATTTTCAGGGTAGCTCCCGCTGGCGCCACGGTGGGCAAAAACTTTTATCATAATGTGTGTTTCCGTGTAACAGACCATGTTTCGTAAAACGCCGCGCTGATCACTAAAGCTCCGCCGAGCAAGGTCAGCAATGAAGGTTGTTCATGTAATAATAGAAAAGCTAAAAATGTGCCATATAAAGGCTGCAAGCACGAGATCAGCCCTGCTGTTGAAGCTGATAAGTATTGCAGGCTGGCTGCAAATAATGAATGTGGGGTCGCTGTAAAGATTACCCCAGCTACTAATAATAACCCTAAATCATAAGATGGTATTTCTATCACTGGCACTTCTATAAAAGCACACAATAAAATGCTCGCTACACATGTTTGGTAAAACATGGTTTGTGGCCCGCCATATTGACTAAAATAACGCTTATGTATGATATTTCTAATTGCAAAGAAAAACGCAGATACAACACCTGTTAAGACTCCTTGTGTTATATCCCCCCCCATATCAGCATCAGGAATAAGTAAATAAATACCAAAAATAACTACGCAGGCGCTGAGTAGGTCGGTTAATTTTGGTTTGCATTGATTGAAAAAAGGTTCAATAAAGACGGTAATCACTGGGTAAGTGAAAAATGCAATCATACCTATCGCGATACCTGCCATTTGCATTCCTGCAAAATAGGTAACCCAATGTAGCCCGACGGCAACACCTAAAAAAAGGGCAATAGCATAATCTTTAGTTGCATTTAGTTTGATGGCTTTTTTTTGCCACAGCAATAATAACAAAATGGCAACGCCAGCAATCGCAGCGCGGTAAACCGTAATGTCTAATGCGTTAAGGTTGATAAGTTGAGCAAAGAGTGCAGTGCCTCCAAACAATAGAACCGCAATATGTAAATAGATCAAGCTTTGTTGTTGGGGCTGCATATAACTCCTTTTTTGTTTTAGTGACAAATGTCAGGTTATTTCATGACAATTTACACTATATTCGCTGTGTATTAATAGCGATAGTTAAAGCGTCAGATTTTTGTAATGTATACAAGGGGGGTCTATGAATAATGCAGCATGGTTTAGTTTATTTATTGCTGGTCTTTTCGAAGTTGTTTGGGCTTTAGCCATGAAACAATCAAACGGTTTTACCAAATTATGGCCCAGTATTATTACATTTGCAGCGATGTGGGCAAGCTTTGCGTTTTTGTCCTTTGCTTTAAAGTCACTGCCCTTAGGCATAAGTTATACAATGTGGGTTGGAATAGGTGCTGTGGGTGTAAGTATTGTTAGTGTGTTGTGGCTAAATGAGTCAATATCGTTGATTCAGTTAGGATGTATAGGGCTAATATTGATAGGTATTATTGGGTTAAAAATTCACACAGTATAAAACCTGTAAGTAACCTAAACTCGGGATAATAAATCTATCTCCAGTGGCTATTTTCAACGCTAACTACGTTGAATTTACTTGCAATAGACCAGCTATTGACGCGTAAATTCGCCTTGTTATCCCTGAAAATCTCCGACTGGAGAGTTGAGTAAGTTTTTATAATATTAAATCAATACGTTAGTAAATATCTTAACCCGAGTTCAGGTTAAGTAATATTATGTGGTGCGGTTTTAGGGATTATAAAGGACATTTATGAGTACACATACAAGCTTGGCTTTGCAAAGTAGAATCAAACAGTTTTGGAATTGGGGGCCACTATTATTTACAGGTTTTTATCTATTACCCACATTTTTTAATTTTGAGCAATTAAGTGCACTGAATATTACGGCAACATTGCTTTTTTATTGCGCATTTATAGTTTTGTATATTAAGGCAATTAATTGTGCGAACACTAACGTCACTGCCTTGTTTATCGCTATGCTTACGGTATGTGTCGGAGCCAGTTTTTTTACATCTGGCACATCTACACTTTTTGGATTTACAGCTTATATTGCCGGGTTTTGTTTTACAAAAACGTCTCGCTTAGCTGCGGGTTTATCTGTCATTGTTGGTGTTATATGCAGTGCCTATGTAATTGATTCACATGGCCCTGAATATTTTCTAGGCGTTGCAATTATTTTAAGTGTCGCGTTATTTACCTTTGGTTTTGCAGGGCAAAAAGAGCGTACTTACAAGCAGCGAGAACAAGAAAGCGCGAAGCAGTTAGAGCAGCTAGCCGCTATTGCTGAGCGAGAACGAATTGCCCGAGATTTACATGATATTTTAGGTCATTCACTATCTTCTATCGCGCTAAAAGCTGAACTTGCCAGTAAGCTCAATCAAGCTCAGCGGTATCCCCAAGCAAATAGCGAAATTGAACAAGTTGCTGAGCTTGCAAGGCAATTATTAAGTGATGTAAGAAGTGCGGTGAGTGATTTAAAGCAGCTAAATATAAGCAATCAGGTAGCTACATTGATGGAGCGTTTAAATGAGCAAGGTTTTGATGTTGATTTACATATAGATATAAATAAGTTACCAGTTAAAGTTGAGGGTATTGCTAGTTTGATAATCAAAGAAGCGGTGACCAACCTCCTACGCCATAGTAAAAATAAACGTTGTGCTATATACATAAAGCAAAGCGAGGAGCAGTTAGAAATTAATATTGTAAATTATGACCTGTGTGAAAAAGTAAACAAGGGCAATGGCCTCAATGGTATTAAGGAGCGAGCATCACAGCTTGGAGGTTTAATTAATATAGAAACTGGGGAATGTTTTAGTTTGAATATTATTCTACCTTTGGTTAGAGAGTATGAGGTGACGTTATGATTAAAGTTTATTTAGTTGAAGATCAAGGGCTGGTTCTTGGTGCTGTCGCTGCATTACTTAGCTTAGATATAAGCATTGAGGTCATAGGTCAAGCCGCGAATGGGCAAATTGCAATGCAAGAAATCCCTCAGTTGAAACCAGATATTGTACTCAGTGATATTGAAATGCCAATAATGACAGGTATTGAACTTGCTGAACAGTTACGTGATAAATGCCCTGAAATAAAAGTGGTGATTATGACCACGTTTTCTCGCGCTGGGTATATTCGCCGCTCTATGGCCGCTGGTGTTAAAGGATTTGTACTAAAAGAAGCACCCAGTGATAGCTTAATTGCCACATTAAAAAAAGTGATGGCAGGGCAAAAAGTAATTGATTCTGAGCTTGCTTTAAATGCACTTGAAGACAGTGATCCGTTATCTGATAAGGAGCGAAAAGCATTAAAACTTGCTGGAGACGGCTTGAAAACAAGTGACATCGCCGAAAAATTATATTTAAGTGAAGGCACGGTACGTAATTACTTATCGGACGCTATTGCTAAATTAAATGCCATAAACCGAGTAGATGCAGCGCGTATAGCCAAACAAAAAGGCTGGTTATAACGTTATTTACAAAGCTTTTTTGTTCCATAAAATTTACATCTAAATTCAACCGTAAGGCTGTTTTTGGATTATTCCATTAGAGGTGTTTCAGACTGTTTTTTATAGATATTGAATTCTGCATCTTGAAGTAATTTGGGTATAAATATCTTAACCAGAGTTCAGGTTAAATACTAAATATACCCCTCCTTTCGATTCTTAGTATAGTTAAATTAATATTTGCCAGCCTTAGACTAGTCCACTAAGTAATCACAATCGACTATGTAATTTCATTTGTATCAATCTAAACAAAGTAAAGCTAAGTTCGTTATTAGAAAACTACGTATAAAGTTGTATTAAACTGGATTTGAGTTCCGTTAATGTGTACAATCTTCGACCTTTCCTTTGTGGTTGTTTAGGGTACAGGTTGCTTTAGTGTTATTAAAAATAGCGTTACAAAAAATAATATACTCGGCGTTAGCATTTCTTATATTTGCTAATTCAATGTTTGCATATTCTGCGGATTTACAAATATCTACTTTTAAAGATATTGATACCACAGTCCCAAGGGGGGCTGATATACGGTATCAGGTTGACTTTGAAAATGCAGAGCAAACCGTTGCAACTAACGTTAAATTAATATTCCCTCTACCCAATAGCACCACATTTGTTAGCGTAAATGACGTTACTGCATGTTCTTATACTTTGACGACTAGAGAAGTTATCTGTAATTGGGCGACTATTGATGGCACATCGATTACAGATAAACGTAAAAGCTTGCTTTTGACGATAAAGACATCAGCGCAGACCGGTAATATCGTTGATTCTCAAGTTCGTATCGAAGCTAGTAATGAAGATGCTGGCAAACTCTTAAATAACAGTGAAACGCAAAATACATCTATTGTTGCAGGTGTAGATGTTGCCATAACAAATTTAGTTTCGTTACCTACCACTGTGTATGTGGATGAGAACTACAAATACCAAATCACGATACAGAATAATGGCCCGGATATAGCTAAAGGGGTTGAGTTTACCCATGTTTTACCTAGTACAGCACGTTGGGTTAATCAGTCTGTTAATGCCCAAAAAGGTTGGGCGTGTTCTGGCACGCAAACGATTCGCTGTTTAAAAGATGAGCTTGAACCTAATGAACGCCAAAATCTTGAAATTCATGCTCGACTTTCAGGAGTAGGTAGCGGCACGGTAACTGCTACATCAAGCGTTAAGAGTTTGACCGCAGAAATCAAGCCTGAAAATAACCAGCGAGCAGTCAATACCAGCGTCAGTGAGCATGCAGATTTGACTGGGTCAATTGTGTCATACCATAAAGACGGATACGAATCGCGATGGTTAACTGTCAGTGATAGTTTTAGTTACAGAGTAAACGTTGTTAATAATGGCCCAAATAAGGCGGTTAACCCTGCATTTACTATTAGGCTACCGGCTGGCGTGACAGATATTGCTGCTGTACAAATCCCTAATTGGAATTGTTCTGCATTTAATAACCAAAATGAAATGAGATGTAGTTCAACAAGTGAGTTGGCGAGTAATGCGAGCGTTCCATTTACTATTTCAGCAACGACTCCATCGATTGCTGCTGCTTATCAGTCTACTTTGAGTGTTGAATCATCTACGATAGATAGAAATACCAATAATAATACGATTACACATACGTTTACTGCGCAACAAGGTAATCAAACTAATCTTGTTAGTTTTTCAAAAACGCTAGAGGGAAGAGCTACACAATTTAAAATCGGTGATGAGATCACTTTTAATCTGAGCGCGATTAACAATGGTGATGAAGTACAAATTACTCGAATCTCTGATGACTTACCAACAGGCCTTGATTTTGTCAGTGCTGTATCTAGTGACTTCAACTGTACTTTTAAGTCGCCAACGGTAACGTGTTTACCAGTAAATGGATCTTTTAAGAAAGATCAAGAAGTTAAAATCACCCTAAAAACAAAGGCAAAGCAGGCTGGTCCTTATACGAATACCGCTACACTTACCCTTGATACAGGTTCACCAATATCTAATTCAGCTAGTTTTACAATTTTATCTTCTGAGGCCGATGTTCGAATTACAAAAACGTCAGACTTAGCTTGGAATAATAAAAATGAGATGGGCAAAGTCTTTAACTTTATTATTAGCGTAAGTAATGTAGGTTTAGGTGCGGCTAATAATGTAGTTATTTCTGACACATTAATAAACGGTTACACCATTGCTGGACCTGTTACCGTAAACCGAGGGAGTGCGAGCGCCTCAGACTGGTCCTGTACTGTAAGTGGGAATACCCAAGTTGTTTGTGAAAGCGCTAGCATGGCAAGTAGGGATGCGATAAGTGTAATAATCCCAGCGAAAACGCCATTCAGTGAAGCAATGCCAAGGAATACCGCATCAGTCACATATGATGGTTTGACTAACGCAAATTCATTTACATATGAAGGATGGGGGTTTCAACCTAGTAATCCTGTTAGATTAAGTTTAACGAAAGTTAAAAAGTCTCGCTTAACAGATAATACTCAGTTAGTGACACAAAATGCTGAAATATTAAATGAATTCACCGTTGCAAATAATGGCGAAAGAGCAACGGGAGGTACTATCAGGGTTGATGATGTGTTACCTCAAGGTGAGCAATTTATTGCTAATAATCAATATGGTACAGATTGGCAATGCTCACTCTCTGAAGCGTTGAGTGACGGTACTGGAGGTAAGGTAAGTTGTTTATATACCCCCAATCCAGTAGAGGGGCTATCTGGCGTTGCACCTTTGTTGGTTATAACGACTCGTGCCGTAGGTTTAGGGGGGTTAACTAATAATGCAACATTGATTGATGAGGGTGGCTTCCCTGGTATTGCACGGGCATCAGCGACAATTAATTCAGTGTTAAGTGCTGATTTAAAAGTAACAAAAGCAGCTCAACTCAGTGCCGATCAACGTTTAATTACATATACAATAAAAGCAGAACATCTATCTGGTAGCACAATTATTGGCGATGGCGCTAATACATTAGTGATCACTGATACTTTTGCGGGTACTTTTATCGCGAGAAAAGGTGTAATTGCCACCACGATAGATTTCCCTACTACAATCACTAGTAATCGCAATAGTCAATTTACTTGTTCACGAAGCGATAGTGGCTTATATGAGCAAACGGTATCCACTATTAAATGCGTATTGGCATCGGGTGAAATTTTTCAAGTAGGTGATTTTGTTGAGCTTGATATAACAGCAAGTCGTCCATTTACAACGGTTAATAATCAGCTTACAAACAGGGTAAATGTAAGCTCGTCTTCGTTTGCAGATACAGATCCTAGTAATAACCAATCAGCGGTAACAACGACCTTACAGCCTAGGTTTGATGTGGCGGTTAACGCAGTAACTTATGCTGCTAATCCAGTTTTAACAGGTGACGAATCATTATTGACTATTGAGATCCATAATCCCGCGTCGAGTGAAGCCAATGGGGTTGTCTTAGAGCATCAATTTAAACCAAATATTAGCCGTAAAATACAGTTTTTAAGCAGTAATTTTTCGCGCCTGGGTCAGCGTAATGTGTGTGTCTTTAATGACGTTACCTTACAGTTACGATGCGAAATAGGTGTACTTGCAAGTAATGAAGTACAAACAGTGACTTTACGTTTTATACCAAAAAGTGATATTAGCGGACAGGATTGGAGATTACCAAGTATTAGCACCATTTATGCAGATAATATGGCGCAAGATCTTAACTCATCTAACAATACTCAAACAGCAGAACTACTTGTTGAAGCACGAGATGCAAATTTAAAAATAGAAAATAATGATGTGCTAGATCCAATTGCATGGGTGCCATCTCCTCGTGATTTCCCCGTATCACTTGATAATGTTGTAGTTTATAAGGTTGATCTAGAGTATTTATTTGATAATAAAGGTGATTTGTCAGTAGCCAGCGGTGTGCGTTATGACTTTAACATGACTCCATCCGGTGCGAATAGACGTATCCAATTTTTATGTGATAGCGATAATGATAAATCATGTACGGCGCAAACAGCACGTTGTGACAGTATTAATGCGGTTATTACTCAAAAGTACACAATAAAATGTGATGGCCCAGAAAATGAAAATAATAATCTTGAGCCGCTTGAGTTAAAAGAAAACCCCAATGGTAGTACAGAAAACATATATACCCGTTATTTGTTTTTTAAAGTCTTATCTCGTCCAAGTACAGCAGGTGAAGTAAGTGCAACAAACGTAGTTATTTATTCAAATGAGCGCGATCCTGTCTTGGGTAATAACGAGGAGAGAGAGCAAACATCAATTCGCGTAGCCGTTGATTTAGCGTTAACAAAAACGGCATCTCAAGCGAGTGTAGCGCTTGGTAGTGAATTTGATTTTTATATTGATGTATTTAATGCGGGTCCAGGTGACAGTGCTGAAAATGTTATTTATGACTTTTTACCAACAGAGGTAGAAGTTAACGGTACACCAACAGTCGAAAATGGCCTGTGCTTGGTTGATAACGCTGTAAAAAGCGGCGAATCAGTATCTAAACAACGCGTAATATGCCTAGTTGATGAAATTGCTTTGGGTGACTCTGTGCGAGTTACAATCCCTGTGAAAGTAGTTGAAATTCCGACTTCTAAGCTAATAACTAACCATGCTTGGGTTGAGACAAAAGGTTTTGATATTGATAAAACTAATAACGAAGATACAGAGACAGTTAGAGCCGTTGATTCAGCGTTATCAGGTAAAGTGTTTTTTGACTTAAATAACGATGGTGTTCAACAAGCTGCAACTGATGCAGGGCTTAGCGGTATTACTATTGCGCTTTCAGGTGTACGTAGTGATAACTCTATTATAGGTACTCAAACAGTAAAAACGACAGCCAGCGGTGAGTTTACTTTCATTGATCTTGAACCGGGTGTTTATCAGTTGTCGCAAGTAGATCAAAGCGAACTGATCAACTTTAAAGATGGTAAAGATAGTCGTGCAGGTGTGTTGATTGTTAACAGTGAGCAGTCAGATATTATCGCAGGTATTACTATTTCAGGCCAAGGAAACTCAGATAATCACTTATTTGCTGAGATCGGTTCGAGTGAAGTTGCTGGCCTTGTTTGGTCTGATTTAAATGACAATGGCGTGCAAGAGGTTACAGAGGTAGTAGGTCTTGAAGGTGTTGAATTTGAATTAGTTGGTACAGATGAAGCCGGTTTAGACGTTTCTTTAAACACGCTAAGTAATAAGCAAGGTCTTTATTCATTTAATGGCTTACGTGCTGGTATCTACACGTTAAGGCAACCAGTTCAACCCGTTGATTTTAGTGATGGCTTAGAAAGTGAAGATGGTGCGGTACTTGAAAATAGCCGCACAACAGACATGATTACTCTAGGGCGTTTGAATAATAATCAACGTTTTTTACAAAGAAACTTTGCTGAGGTTCCGACGCTGCTTTCTGCGATTATTCAAGGAGTGGTTTACCTTGATATTGAACAAAATGGTGTAGTCGATACCAATGATAAATTGCTGAAAAACGTTGCTATCAACCTCACTGGTAAAGATGCAAGAGGGGCGAGTGTTTCCCTAACCACCACCACAGATGCGCAAGGTAACTATCGTTTTGAAAATGTACTTACATCAGACGTAACAGGTTACACATTAACGCAAGTACATCCTGCTTTGTATAAAGATGGTGTAGAGAGAAATAGTGACGGTGCGATCAAAGATTCTGATACAACGGATGAGATCAGCAAAATCATTATCACAGATAGCACTACAAAAACGTATGATTTTACAGAGCAAAACCCAGACACAGCAAGCGTGTCTGGGCGTGTGTATTTTGATGCAAACCAAGACGGCACCATTACAGATAATGACAAGTTACTAGCCAATGTAGACATTACCTTAACGGGTAAGGATATCTTCGGTTCAACAATCTCGTTAACGACGCAAACGAATGCGCAAGGTGAATACACGTTCGCTGATTTATTTGCCTCAGATGCCAATGGATACACAGTAACGCAGACGCAACCTGCGCTTTATAAAGACGGTGTTGAGCGTAATAGTGCAGGCATGATTGCAGGCTCTGATGTAACAGATACGGTTACCGTTGCGCTTTCTACAAACAACCAGCTTGTTGACTTCACAGAGCAAAATCCAGACACAGCGACTATTTCAGGGCGTGTGTATTTTGATGCAAACCAAGACGGCACACTTGCAGATAACGACACGTTATTAGCGAATGTCGATATTACCTTAACGGGTAAAAATATCTTCGGGACAGACATTAACCTGACAACGCAAACGAATGCGCAGGGTGAATACACGTTCGCTAATTTATTTGCTTCAAACGCCAGTGGTTATACCATCACGCAGACGCAGCCTGCGCTTTATAAAGACGGTGTCGAGCGTAATAGCTCGGGTGCTATTACAGGCTCTGATCTAACAGATACAGTGACTGTTGTGCTGACCACCAACAACGAGTTTGTTGACTTCACAGAGCAAAACCCAGATACAGCAAGCGTGTCAGGCCGTGTGTACTTCGATGAAAATCAAGACGGCACCATTACAGATAACGACACGTTATTAGCGAATGTCGATATTATCTTAACGGGTAAAAATATCTTCGGGACAGACATTAATCTGACAACGCAAACGAATGCGCAAGGTGAATACACGTTCGCTGATTTATTTGCTTCAAACGCCAGTGGTTATACCATCACGCAGACGCAGCTTGCGCTTTATAAAGACGGTGTTGAGCGTAATAGCTCGGGTGCTATTACAGGCTCTGATCTAACAGATACAGTGACTGTTGTGCTGACCACCAACAACGAGTTTGTTGACTTCACAGAGCAAAACCCAGATACAGCAAGCGTGTCAGGCCGTGTGTACTTCGATGAAAATCAAGACGGCACCATTACAGATAACGACACGTTATTAGCGAATGTCGATATTACCTTAACGGGTAAAAATATCTTCGGGACAGACATTAATCTGACAACGCAAACGAATGCGCAAGGTGAATACACGTTCGCTGATTTATTTGCCTCAGATACCAATGGTTACACAGTAACGCAGACGCAACCTGCGCTTTATAAAGACGGTGTAGAGCGTAACAGCTCGGGTGCTATAGCAGGCTCTGATTTAACAGATACGGTTATTGTTAATTTGACTGCAAGCAACCAGCTAGTTGACTTCACAGAGCAAAATCCAGATACAGCGACTATTTCAGGGCGTGTGTATTTTGATGAAAACCAAGATGGCACGATTGCAGGTAACGACACGTTATTAGCGAATGTCGATATTGCCTTAACGGGTAAAAATATCTTCGGTTCAAGAATCTCGTTAACGACGCAAACGAATGCGCAGGGTGAATACACGTTCGCTAATTTATTTGCTTCAAACGCCAGTGGTTATACCATCACGCAGACGCAGCCTGCGCTTTATAAAGACGGTGTCGAGCGTAATAGCTCAGGTGTGATTGCAGGCTCTGATTTAACAGATACGGTTATTGTTAATTTGACTGCAAGCAACCAGCTTGTTGACTTTACAGAGCAAAATCCCGATACAGCGACTATTTCAGGGCGTGTGTATTTTGATGAAAACCAAGATGGCACCATTGCAGATAACGACACGTTATTAACGAATGTCGATATTACCTTAACGGGTAAGGATATCTTCGGTTCAGACATTAACCTGACAACGCAAACAAACGCGCAAGGTGAATACACGTTCGCTGATTTATTTGCTTATTTGCTTGGTGACAATAGCGTTTTGGACCCACCTGATCCCATGCCGAACTCAGTAGTGAAACGAAACAGCGCCGATGATAGTGTAGCATTTGTTATGTGAAAGTAGGTCATCGCCAGGCTCCAAATTAAAAGTCGCATTGCGCAAATATAAAAATAAGAAAATAGAAAAGAATTTTCTTGGTGACAATAGCGTTTTGGACCCACCTGATCCCATGCCGAACTCAGTAGTGAAACGAAACAGCGCCGATGATAGTGTAGCATTTGTTATGTGAAAGTAGGTCATCGCCAGGATTTAAATTAGAAAAAGCCGCTTCAGAGATGAAGCGGCTTTCTTTCGTTTGGAAGAAAGTGATGTAACCGGCCAATTAAAAAATAAACAGACTCATACCAATCGGCTTAAACATTTAACCATTCTAGCGGACTAAATAAAGCGCTAACTGCGTTAGTAATTTTTCAT
This sequence comes from Pseudoalteromonas sp. Ld20, assembly GCF_045064175.1. Lineage (NCBI taxonomy): Bacteria > Pseudomonadati > Pseudomonadota > Gammaproteobacteria > Alteromonadales > Pseudoalteromonadaceae > Pseudoalteromonas > Pseudoalteromonas sp. Ld20. Next base: position 280,933 of record NZ_JBISHB010000043.1, on the reverse strand, counting down.
GTACGACTGCATGTATGCAGGAGGTAGAGCAATGCAGGAGCAATTGCCGAGAACAACACCATGTCAAAATATCTGCCTTGTTATCACTGTATTTATCTTTCGCTATAAATGGTCATTAACTTAACACGATTGGTATCAGTCGTAGCATGAGGGATTGCGGCCGAACACGAGAGAATTGAAAGGAAGGTTATTATACCAATCTGCATAAATATTTGAACAATTTAACGAATTAAATCAAGACTATAATGTCGTTAAAGATTTTTTATTTAGAACAACTAGGGCGTGTTGACCTTTCGTGATTGATTTTGCAGCAGTATGTTTGGTATTTAGGCAAGGCAGAGCCTATGTCGTGTGGTTGTTCCCCATAAATAGGCGATAACGCAGTATAAATGCCAAACATGCGCTGCCCAAAGGGTTCTTCCTAGGGGCGATTGACTCTTTGTTGCTCGGTTTTTACTTAGCCCGCTAGGTTACAAACCTCGCGCCGCGATTAAATCGCCCCTAGATTGACCAAATTTCAATCCACAAAGGTCAACACGCCCTAGATATAAAAATTTTTGCCTAGTTATAGCGCAATTTTCTTGTCATTAAATAGACCCCATATCTACGCAGATTGGTATTACATCAGAGATATACCCTATAACAGGATGAAGGGTGATGTAGCTTTTTAATTTTGAAGAACTTTTTCTTTGTGAAATTTACAATTAGAGTAACAAAGTTACCTCGTTTGAAGTTAACATGATAGAATTTTATCTCTCTTTACAATTCCAGTGAGGGTCAAATTGCCTACCTCTGATTATCAACAAGTATTAAATGACATCACCGCAGATGTACAGCCATTACTCTCACAGGGTAAAGTTGCTGATTATATTCCTGCGTTAGCTGAAGTGGATGCTAATCAATTTTCAATTGCGATTTACACAACTGACGGTCAGACATTCTGTGCTGGTGATTGCTCCAAACGTTTTACAATTCAATCAGTCTCCAAAGTGATGACTTTAACGCTAGCGTTACAACGCTATGGTGACGAGTTATGGGAGAGAGTAGGTAAAGAGCCATCAGGAACTGCATTTAACTCGCTAACGCAGCTTGAGTTTGAAAAAGGTATACCACGTAACCCTTTTATTAATGCAGGTGCGATCGTGACCTGTGATGCGCTATATAGTCGATTATCGGCACCGATGCATTCCATGTTAGAAGCGTTTAGAGCTTTATCAGGAAATAAAACGATTCGTATCGATAAAAAAGTTGCTAGCTCTGAGTATGAGTTTCGTCACCGTAATGCCGCGATGGGGCATTTGATGAAGTCCTTTGGTAACTTTAATAATGAAGTTGATGATGTATTGTGGGCATACTTTAACTTTTGTGCGATAGAGTTAAACTGCATTGAACTAGCTAAAGCGTATAATTTTTTAGCAAATAAGGGGGTTGATAATACTTCAAACCGCCAAGTCCTTTCTAGCCTTCAGAGTAAGCAACTAAATTCATTGTTGTTTACGAGTGGCTTATATGATGCAGCTGGAGACTTTGGTTATAGGGTTGGAATGCCTGGAAAGTCAGGTGTGTCAGGAACAATTTTAGCCGTTTTACCTAATAAATTTACAGTGGCTGTGTGGTCCCCTGGGTTAAATTCATTTGGTAATTCTGTTGCGGGAATAGCAGCATTGGAGCTGCTATCTAATAAGCTTGATATCTCTATATTTTAAATAAATACCAAGGGGGCTATTGTTCCCAATAAACTTGTTCAAGGCAATCTTCTCGCTCCGGTAAGCCACGAGATAGACGAGGGGAGTGCTGAACCAATACTTCAAAGCTAGCTCGGTTAGCATACTTACTTATTTGTGATAATGATGAGTAAGTCATTGCTGGTTGTTGGTGCTTAGCTGAATTACCTACATTGAGTTTATGATAAACATTTGCAGATAAGTCATGTAATACGGCTGCTAATGCGCAATCACCTGCACCATTGGTATTTTTAATCGAGTCTGGGCCACCCATAAATGGTGCTGTGTGGCTATATGCACGGGTAGGCTGTTGACAGTCAACTTTGCGCATAGCACGAGAAAATTCATAGCGATTGAAATCTGGTATTGCGCCAGGTAATAATGGGTACTCAGTTTCTCGTTTAAACTGCTCATCGATATAGCCCGCCATAAATAAGCCTTTCTCACCTGCGGTACAGATCACTAAATCGACCCAATCAAGTGCTTTATCTGCGGCGAGCAGAGGGTCTTCAAAGCCTGTTATTGCAAGCCCTTCTTCCTCATTCATTGCCAAAATATCAACGTGCTTATCGACAAAGTTCGCCCACCAAGTAGGGTCTTGTTCGATTAAGAATTTAGTCCCTAATGTAAGTACTACCGGTACGTCGGCATCATTGGCATATTTGACCGCTTGCATTGTAGCTTCGGTCATAGTTTCATTGCCTTGTGTACGCATAAGGTAAGCACTTATCACTAACGCAGATGAGTTTTCGATGAGGTTTTGATCGATTGATTCAGGACGTAAATGATTCATTAAACCTGCGCTGATCGCAAAGGTACGTTCACCAGTATCGTCAATGAGTGTGAAACAACGACCGATTGGACCATCTACAGGTTGCAGATAATCTAGATCTACGCGACTTGAGGTGTTGCATAAAAAACGATAGGCGTAGCTACCAATTTTAATATTTTCGCTCATCACGCCCAACAGTACAGAGCGATCATCTGCTAGTACTGAGTAGTTGTGCATGGTATTGCCAATGGTACCACCGGCAAACTCATAATCGATCATGTCGTTGAGTTTTAAACGATCATATAATGCATTGGTTATGTCATTATCAATAACCTGCGACATACCTCGGCGCAGTTGAAATTCGTCTAGGAAAGCTTGATCGACTTTAGCTTCTATATCAACTACGATTTGATCTATACCTGTGATGTAGCTGCGGTGCAACCTATCACTGGCATTGAGTTGATTAGTAAGTGGATCTTTTGCTTCCACTGGAAAATAATGTTTATGCCTGCGGCGTCCAGGAAATTTCATTTGCTACCCGTGTGTTGTGAGCTAAATAAAAAAAGCGAGGGATTATATCGCAAGTTGCACTGTATGAGCCATGCTAAAGCGGTTTTAATTTGTTTTATTTTTATCACTAATCAGTATGGTTATGATTTTATATCTCTAAATGAGTATAATTAAACAATAATTAGCAAAAGATTAAGTCAATGAGTGAGCTATTGAACGACCAATACTGGATGGCACAGGCCTTAGAGTTCGCAAAAAAAGCTGAGCAGCTAAATGAAATTCCCGTCGGTGCGGTGCTGGTCAAAGACAACCAGTTTATTGCTGCTGGTTATAATCGATCTATTACAGATAATGATCCTTCAGCACATGCTGAAATGATTGCGATACGTGAAGGCGGTAAGGTGCTTAATAATTATCGCCTTATTGACTGTACGTTATACGTAACCTTAGAGCCTTGCTCTATGTGTGCAGGATTATTGGTACACAGTCGGATTAAGCGTTTGGTATTTGGTGCAGCGGATGAAAAAACAGGATCTGCCGGCTCTATAATGAACTTATTGCAAGATTGTAGATTAAACCATCAAGTTGAAGTTGAAGCTGGGGTATTAAGTGATTTATGCGGTCAAACCATTTCAGATTTTTTTAAACGTCGCCGAGGAGAAATAAAAGCTGCAAAGCAGGCATTGCGAGACCTGAAGGTTTAACCTACAGGGGCTGCAACGTTTAATTCCGCCATTTGTTGCATGGCAAACATTCTACGACGCCAAATTACTTTTTTCTGCAGGTTACGTAGCATTATTCTGCGACGGGTAGATGATGAATAAATAACATTCCGTTTAAACGAATGTGTGCGACGACGTTTCAGCATGGTTTCCCCTGAAAATGTGAGAGTGAGAAAGATATAATTTAATTATATACTTGATACTACACATTAGTGATCATTTGGTGACAAGTAAATAGATATTTTAGTTTGTACTGTTTTATCTTATTTAAAGTTGTGTGAGTCGCACTATGCTCTACTTTATTGCTTACTTTTAGTCATTACAGGTGCTTTTATTTGATCTTTTTTAGGTTCCGCCTTGTCATTATTTAGAACTGTAGGAGCTAGCAGTATTGGTGCTTCATTAATCGCATTATTTTCATCCAACCAAACTAACGCATCATAATAGCGACGAATATTGTCTACATACTTAACTGCAACATCACCGCGAGAATAGCCATACTTGGTTTTTCGGTAATAACGCTTTTTAATGAGTAGCGGCAATCGTTTTTTCACATCAGCCCATTTATCAGGGCTGGCGCCTTGTTGCTCCGTTATTATGCGGGCATCATTTACATGACCCCAACCAATATTGTATGAGGCTAAAGCCAACCAAGTACGATCAGGTTGTGGAACTCTATCTGGAATTCTTTTTACAAGTTTAGCTAAGTACTCAGAGCCTCCTTTTATATTTTGCTCTGGCGCTAGGCGGTTAGTTACACCCACTTGTTTTGCTGTATTACGCGTTAGCATCATAATACCGCGCACACCTGTCGGCGACCTCGCTCGTGGATTCCACATGGACTCTTGATAGCTTAAAGCCGCTAATAAGCGCCAATCTAGGCTGCCAGCATATTGCTCAAACCAAGGTTGATATTTAGGGAGTGTTTCTTTAATTGCCTCTATATAGGCAAGCGTATTCACATAATTGAACTGACGTACATGACCAAAGTATTTCTCTTCTAAAACATATAGTTGATTGTTTTGTTTGGCATCACCAAAAAATGGCACCATTAACGCATATAAGGAATCATCACCATCTTTACGCAATAACCACGCAATAGGATCGTTGCGAGTAACAGAAAAACCAATACTTAGATTGGGGTGGTAACGTCGAAATAGTGAAAGCGTATGAGAATCTGCAAGTGTGTAATCTATTTCGCCATCTATCACTGCTTGTAATAGCTCTTCTTCATCAAGATCTTCAGTTTCTTGCCAACTAATATCTGGGTGCGTGTTTTTTATCTGCTGCAATGCTAATGAATGGCTACTTTTTGAAAGGACCGTTAGGTTACCTGTTAGATCATCAAAGTCACGTGGGCGAACTCGACCTTGTTTATAAACAAGCTTTTGACTTATTGTGCGGTAGGTTGGACCAAATCGATAGTCTTGGGCTCTGACTTTATTATAGGTTAAACCAGAGGCTATTAAATCTAAATCACCACTATCAAGGCGTGAGAACATATCTGATAAATTAAAAAACGGCACCATTTCCAGTTCAACACCAAGGTGATTAGCAAACTCTTGCGCAAGTTCGTATTCAAAGCCTTGCTCACCTTGGACTGCTTGGTAATAGTTACTTGCGCCCGCGAGGGTGCCTACTCTGATTTTATTTTGAGTTTTTATCTGGCTGAGTTGAGATTGTTGCTGCTGCATATCGCATGCACACAAAAACATTACTAACGTAATGATTGTAATTAGCTTTTGTTTGAACATAGCGAGCCCCTTAAATCCAATAATACACTTATATCAAAACTAAGTGATGACGTCACTTGGCGATTGGTTTTATTGCGTTTATTCCCTGTAGTATAAAATTTAGAAGATAATTTGATGAAAAGTGTAATTTTGAGTTAAATATGAACCCTATTTGAACTATAATGGCCGTCTAAAATATCGTTCAATCCCTAACCCCGGATGAAAATACCTATGTTGATCCTTCGTGGTGCACCAGCACTTTCCGATTTTAGAGTTCAGAAAATTTTAGCCCGTTGCCAACAGGCGCAACTTCCAGTCACTAATGTATACGCTGAGTATGCACACTTTGCAGATCTAACTGCAGAGCTTTCAAGTGACGAGCAAATTAAGCTTGAGAAGTTACTTACCTATGGTCCAACGATTGCCGAACATACACCAGCAGGAACATTGGTGTTAGTAACACCTCGTCCTGGCACAATCTCGCCATGGGCTTCAAAAGCGACGGATATTGCACATAATTGTGGGTTAACTCAAGTACACCGTGTTGAGCGTGGCATTGCTTATTATGTTGAAGGCGATTTAAACGCCGAACAATTAAACCAAACTGCCGCTTTATTACACGATCGTATGACTGAGGCAACGCATAGCGCATTTGATGACGCTGCTAAGTTGTTCCGTACCGACGCACCGAGCCAAATGTCATCGGTTGACATTTTAGGTGGTGGACGTGAAGCACTTGCTAAAGCAAACGTTGAGCAAGGTTTTGCGCTTGCTGATGATGAAATTGATTATTTGGTAGAAAACTTCCAAAAGTTAGGGCGTAACCCGAACGACATCGAATTATTTATGTTTGCACAAGCAAACTCAGAGCATTGTCGTCATAAAATATTTAATGCAGATTGGACTATTGATGGTGTAGTACAGCCAAAATCACTGTTTAAGATGATTAAGAACACTTATGAGCTTAACCCTGAAAACGTGTTATCTGCTTATAAAGATAACGCAGCAGTAATGAAAGGTTCTAAAGCAGGTCGTTTCTTCCCAAATGTTGAAGGCGAATACGCGTATCATCAAGAGAATATTGAAATCCTGATGAAAGTTGAAACGCACAATCACCCAACAGCAATAGCCCCATTCTCTGGTGCAGCAACGGGGTCTGGTGGTGAAATTCGTGATGAAGGCGCAACGGGTCGCGGCTCTAAGCCTAAAGCGGGTTTAGTTGGCTTTACTGTATCTAACTTACGTATCCCTGGTTACGAGCAACCGTGGGAAACTGATTTTGGTAAACCTGCGCGTATCGTTACTGCGCTAGACATTATGACAGAGGGGCCATTAGGTGGCGCTGCGTTTAATAATGAATTTGGTCGTCCAAACTTAGTTGGTTACTTCCGTACCTATGAAGAAGAAGTGACAAGTCATAATGGTCTAGAGGTACGTGGTTACCATAAGCCTATTATGCTGGCTGGTGGTTTAGGTAATATTCGTACTGATCATGTGCAAAAAGGTGAAATCCCTGTTGGCGCTAAGCTGATTGCACTCGGTGGCCCTGCGATGAACATTGGTTTAGGTGGCGGTGCTGCTTCATCAATGGCGTCAGGCCAATCAAACGAAGATTTAGATTTTGCTTCAGTACAACGTGAAAATCCAGAAATGGAACGCCGTTGCCAAGAAGTAATCGATAAGTGTTGGCAGTTAGGTGATGATAACCCAATCGCGTTTATCCATGATGTGGGCGCAGGCGGTTTATCGAATGCATTCCCTGAACTTGTAAATGACGGTGGCCGTGGTGGTAAATTCCAGTTACGTGATATTCCGAATGATGAGCCGGGCATGGCACCACATGAAATTTGGTGTAACGAATCTCAAGAGCGCTATGTACTTGCTGTAGGCGTTGAAAACTTTGACCGTTTTGAAGCTATTTGTAAGCGCGAACGTGCACAGTATGCCGTGATTGGTGAAGCCACTGAAGAGCGTCATTTAACTGTTGCTGACAGTCATTTTGATAATAACCCAGTTGATTTACCATTAGATGTATTACTAGGTAAAGCACCTAAAATGCACCGTGAAGCACAATCAAAGCAAGTTGTAGGTCAAGCACTAGACACAACGAGTATTGATGTAAGTGAAGCGGCAACACGTTTATTACGTTTGCCAGCGATTGCTGAAAAAACGTTCTTAATTACCATTGGCGACCGTTCAGTAACAGGTCTAGTAGCACGCGACCAAATGGTTGGTCCGTGGCAAGTACCAGTGGCTAACTGTGCAGTGACAGCTGCTACATATGATACTTACCATGGTGAAGCTATGTCACTTGGTGAGCGCACGCCAGCGGCATTACTTAACTACGGTGCATCAGCACGTTTAGCGGTGGCTGAGTCATTAACTAATATTGCGTGTGCTAATATCGGTAGCCTTGAAAACATTAAGCTTTCAGCAAACTGGATGGCTGCAGCAGGTCACCCAGGTGAAGATGCTGGTTTGTATGAAGCAGTAAAAGCTGTGGGCGAAGAACTTTGTCCTGCGCTTGGCTTAACTATTCCAGTGGGTAAAGACTCTATGTCGATGAAAACCCAATGGGATGAAAGTGGTGAGCAAAAATCAGTAACCGCACCATTATCATTGATAATCACTGCATTTGGCCGTGTTGATGATGTGCGTAAAACGGTTACTCCGCAACTACGTACAGATAAAGGCGAAACGTCACTTATCTTAGTTGACTTAGGCGCGGGTAAAAATCGTATGGGCGCATCAAGCCTTGCGCAAGTTTATAAGCAATTGGGTGATGTAACACCTGATGTTGATAGCCCTGAGTTATTAAAAGGCTTCTACAATGCAATGCAAGCGCTAGTCGCCGATAGCAAGCTACTTGCTTATCATGACCGTTCAGACGGTGGTTTATTTACCACTGTAGCTGAAATGGCATTTGCGGGTCACACCGGCGTTACTGTAAACCTTGACGGTTTAACAGGTTCAGATATCGAAGCGCTTTACAACGAAGAGCTTGGTGCTGTTATTCAAGTAGCTAATAGTGATTTAGCTGCTGTGAATGCGGTATTTGCAGAGCATGGTATTACTGCAATCAGTCATGAGATTGGTACGCTAAACAAAGATGATACCGTGGTATTTAATCGCGGTGGCAACGCTGTATTAAGTAATACACGTACAGAATTACGTACTACTTGGGCTGAAACAACGTACCAAATGCAAGCACGCCGTGATAACCCTGATTGCGCTAAGCAAGAATTTGATGCAAAATTTGACGCAACAGACCCGGGCCTTAACGTTAAACTTAACTTTGACTTAAACGAAGATGTTGCAGCACCTTATATTGCTACAGGCGCTAAGCCTAAAATGGCCATTTTGCGCGAGCAAGGTGTTAACTCGCATTTAGAAATGGCAGCAGCGTTTAACCGTGCTGGTTTTGCAGCCGTTGATGTACACATGAGCGACATTCTTGAAGGGCGTTTAAGTCTTGAAGAGTTTAAAGGTTTAGTGGCATGTGGTGGTTTCTCTTACGGTGATGTACTCGGCGCTGGTGAAGGTTGGGCTAAATCAATCTTGTTTAATGATATGGCACGCGATCAGTTCCAAAGCTTCTTTGAGCGTCAAGACTCATTTAGCTTAGGTGTATGTAATGGTTGTCAGATGCTATCAACACTTAAAGAATTGATCCCTGGTACTGAGCATTGGCCACGTTTTGTGACTAATAAATCAGAGCGTTTTGAAGCACGTTTTAGCTTAGTCGAAGTGCAAGAAAATCCGTCTGTATTCTTTAATGGCATGGCTGGTTCTCGTATGCCAATCGCTGTTTCACACGGTGAAGGTCATGCTGAATTTGCAAACGATGCAGCTGTTAAAGCGGCGCTTGAGTCTGGTACTGTGGCAGTGAAGTTTGTTGATAACCACGGTAAACCAACAACGCAATACCCTAACAACCCGAATGGCTCGCCAGAAGGTATTACAGGTATCACATCAGCGGATGGTCGTGCAACAGTAATGATGCCGCATCCTGAGCGTGTTTTCCGTGCTGTTGCTAACTCTTGGCACCCAGATGAGTGGAAAGAAGATAGCCCGTGGATGCGTATGTTCCGTAACGCACGTAAAAATGTAGGTTAATTTACATTTATACAAGCTAGGTTCATACTTTAGCGATAAAATAAAAGGCTGCATTGTGCAGCCTTTTTTGTTTAACTTGTACAAAGGTCAACGTGACTATTTTAAGGATAATATGCTAAAGCGTGTTGGTTGGGGGTTATTAGTTTTATTGATGAGTGTGATCACACTTGGCTATGTTTTTCGTATGCCGATCACTTTACATTTTATAGCGCCAACATTGAGTAGCTCTGGCGTCGAGCTGCATTGCTTAGACTGGTCATTAACGACTAAATTAGATTTACACGTGCAACGGGCATGTGTGATTTATCAAGGGCAACAGTTAGAGTTAGCAAATATTACAGTAAATACCCAATACATTACGATTGACCGTGCGAATTTAATACTCTCAAATTCTGATACTTCAACAGAGTCGTCAACAGCTAAAAAGCTTGTATTGGCGTTACCGCAAAGTCGCCCGTTATTACATATAAACCGATTAGAGATCACGCAAGCTCAGTTACAAAAACCGTTAACTCTCAGTATTAATGAGTCAGTGATCAATGAGTTTTTTGTAGCTGGTGACGTAAAAGCGGATGTTAAAATAACAAAGACTAAAGTATCGGGGCATATTGAGCTTAATGATACGCTACTAACTAAAATGAAAGCGACAACAGCAAATTCACTCGCAGGCCTTAATTTCACGAGTCAGCATAGTTTTACTTTTGATGGTATTGAGTTGAAGTTAAAGTCTAAGCTAGATGCTGGTTTCTCCTCTGTCATTGATAGTTGTCCGATGACCGTTAAAAGTAACGGCGATGTAAGTAGTTACTATCACTTAAATACTAAATTAATAAATGTAAATGCTCAGCAATTAACAAGCACATTCAATGTTAAAAACGAGTGCTTACAAGGTTTAAGCGGTGTTATTGCTAATCCTGCGCAGCAGCAATTTATCGCTGACCAAATACCGTTAAGTTGGCAATTAACTTTACCCAACAAAATCACTCTGCAAGGCACTCAATTGACAGCGAATGAACTAACTTTGCAGGGAGAGTCACACGTACAGATGCGTATTCAGCAGTTAGCTGTGGACATCAATAGCGCCTTGGAGACTCTATCAGCACAAGTGGATTTACTATTTACCAGCGATGATATTACCCAATTGAAAATAGCCGCGAATACTAGCAACAATCATGTTGATGGTAATTTCCAATTGAAAATGGCTACGCTACCTGATTTTATCGCTGTTGATTTACAAAAAGTGAATACGCAAGGGCATTTTTTAATAAGTAACGCATTGGGCGAACAACCTAAAGTTGAGTTATCAGCAGAGCTGGCGCTAGCGCAACTAAAAGTGGACGATATCCGCCTTGATAATTACCACGCTACATTTAAAGCTAAGTTGCAAAGTGATCAGTATTTAACAGCGAGTTTATCAAGTAAGTTAGATACCGTTAAAGTAGGGAGTATTAAACTGACTCAACTTACTAATCAGTTAACCGCAGCGGGAAGTTTATCTGTTGGGGAGCTGTTTTTTGATTTAACCAGTGAAACTAAGTTGGCCATGTTGCAAAGTGACGAGTTCAAATTTAAAAACATTCGCATTAGTTCACAAGGTTTGCAAAGTAGAGCTTTACAAGCGTCACATCACATATTTATAGACGGCATCGAGTTAGTTGCCAGCCATAATATGAGCAGTACTGCTCACCCCTTTGAAGTTATAATATCGGATCAATTAGTGACTAAGCTTAATCCACTGCTTCATCAGTTTGAACCGTTAGCAACCTTAACTGATGGGACTATCAGCGGGCGTATTACTGGCGATATAAATCTGCAGCAGGCAGATATCTCCTTACAGGTTACGGGTGTTAGTGGTTTGTACACAGACTACCTTGCTAAGCAGCTAAATACTCAATTTACGGGGCGGTATGATTCAGGGCAGCTTAATGTTGAACCTACTACATTTGAGCTTAATGAATTACGTGCAGGCGCAGTTGTTGAGCAACTTAATGGGTATTGGCAAGTTCAGGAAAACGTGCCTGCGCTTTTAAATGTCTCTGGCAATGTTATGGGTGGGCATTTTTTACTTGATGAGTATCGTTTAACAAATCAACCCCAACAAGCGTTGGTTAAGTTTGATAATATCGACGCAAGTAAGCTGATCACACTTGATGAAAAATCGGGGATCAGTTTAACCGGTAGAGTCGCAGGTCAACTACCTGTTTACTTTACTGACGCAGGCATTGAAGTGCGAGGCGGTGAACTTGTCAATAAAGGAACAGCAAAGTTGCTGATCACAGATAACGCAGCATTCAATGCGGTTAAAGACCAGCAGCAAGAACTTGGCCCAGTACTGGGCTTGCTGGAAGATTTGGACATTAAAAAAATTAATAGCAGTGTTAATTTAAAGCCTGATGGTTGGATGACTTTGGGAGTAAACTTACAAGGTTATAATCAACAGCAAGCGCAACAAGTTAACTTTAACTACAATCATGAAGAGAACGTTTTTACTTTACTCAGAGCCTTGCGTTTAAGTGACGAAATTACGCAAAAAGTTGAACAAGAGTATTCAACAAAAGGAAGCAAGAATGACTAGATGGTTAGTAATTATATCGGCGTTGGGGCTACTAAGCGCGTGCACACACCGCGTTGAAGTGGCAGCTAAAGAACCAATAACAATTAACTTAAATGTGAAAGTTGATCATGAAATTCGCGTTAAAGTTGATAAAGAACTCGACAGTTTATTTAGTGATGACAGTGAATTATTCTAAGGAGCAATGATGAGTATATTTAAAAATAAAAAGCTAAATTTTATCACACTTTTGAGTGCCGCTTGTTTGTCGTTCTCTGCATGGGCTATTAGTTTAGATGATGCAAAAAGCCAAGGCTTAGTCGGTGAAGATAGCTCTGGTTATTTAGGATTAGTAGTTCAAAACGCTGAAGCTAAAACAGTCGTTGATGAAATTAATGCAAAGCGTAAAGCGCAGTATTTAAAACTCGCTAAAAAGAACAATCTATCACTTGCGCAAGTAGAGGCGTTGGCAGCTGCAAAAACGATTGAAAAAACCCGAGCAGGGCACTTCGTTGAAGTTAATGGTGAATGGGTTAAAAAATAAACTCAGTGATTACTTAAGGGCATTAAAAACCGAGCTCACATGCTCGGTTTTTTACAGTTCTCTAATAAGGCTTGCCAAAAATCGATACCTTTACGACGTGCTAGGTTAATGTTGTGCTCTGGAATTGACTCAGGCTCGTTGTACTCATCTAACGCGGCACTCATACTCGCCTCGCGAATTAAATGTAAGGTTGGGAAGGGCGCGCGGTTAGTATAATTGGCTGCGTCGCTATCATCACTGTCTGCAAATACATAGTCAGGGTGAAAGTTCGCTATTTGGTATTTACCTTCAAACCCTTGAGCGACTAACAGCGCATTAGCTAAATCAACGAGATCTAAAAATTCTTCAAAATCAGTAAAACCTTGTTCAAACATGAGCAATGTAGTTTCACGCTCAGGCAGCTGATCGAGTTCAATACATTGCTCAAGCATTTCCATAACAGCATCATCAATGCTGGTGGCACCGCTTGTTTGATAATGTATGCAGTTACTCTCAACTTCTTTACGGGCAAATGGGCAAAAATTGTATTTAACAATGACGCTTGAAACCCACTCGCGGGTTTGTTGCTCTGGTAAACTTAGGTTTATTAATTCAGTCATTACGTGGCTCTAAATGTTCATTAATGATAGCGGTAGTCCTAGCGATAGCACCTTGGTTATTTGCAACACACTGTGCAGCGCGTTCGCCTAGCTGTATACAAAGTAAAGGTTGCTGACAAAGTGTAATAAGTTGCTGGCTTAATTCCTCGGTACTCGTGATTTTTTTAGCGCCACCCAGTGCAATTAGCTCAGGGTAAACATGATTAAAGTTATAAGTATGAGGGCCAGTTAAAGCGCCAACTGAGAAAGCGGCAGATTCGAGCGGGTTATGCCCGCCGCGCTCAATTAAACTACCGCCAATATAACTTATATCAGCCATACCGTATAAACACTGTAGTTCACCTAGAGTATCAGCAAGAAGTACGTGTTCGCCCTGGTAGTCATTGTTACTACGGCGGCTGAAGCTCAATGCTGAGTCTTCAAGTAATGTAGCTACTTTATCAAACTGTTCTGGGTGGCGTGGTGCAATAACCAGCAATGCATCTGGGGAGTGCTTTAAAAGCTGTTTATGAGCATTCAAAATTAACGCATGCTCTATAGGATGCGTTGAGCCTGCCACCCAAATGAAGCGCTGGTTGTTGTATTGCTTTTTTAAGTGTTTTACCTTATCTAATTGCTCGATTGTTGGGCTAATATCAAACTTAATAGAACCAGTGATATGAATATATTCTGCATTTAAGCCCAGTTTAATAAAACGGTTTGCATCATCTTGGTTGTGGCTTGCTAAAGCGGTTATTGAGTCCATGATAGCTTTACTTAATGGAGCAACCTTTTGATAACCTTGCAGTGATTTTTCTGAAAGGCGAGCATTGAGTACAAGTACGGGAATACCTTGTTGCTTACACTGAGCCATTAAATTAGGCCAAAGCTCGGTTTCTAAAATACACAGCATGGCGGGCTTCGTACGTTTTAAAAAACGGGCTGTTGCGCATGGAAAATCCATCGGTAAGTAAGATAGGTGCACCGATGAATTAAAATTATTCTTTATTTGCTCTCTGCCAGTCGGTGTATTACACGTAATAAGTAAAGGCGTGTTTGGTAATTGCTGTTGTAATTTTTTAATGAGAGGCGATGCGGCAAGTACTTCACCTACTGACGCACAGTGGATCATAACAGGAGGGTTAGTGGAGAGATTAGCGTTTATAAAACCAAAGCGCTCCATAAAATGATCACGATAGGCGGGATTTTTTCTACCGCGCAGTATATAGACGTAAAAAACAATAAGTGGGCTTAGTAGGTAAAGAACAAGCGAATAAAAAAAACGTGCCATTTTTAAGCCTCAAATAATAAAGTGTAATGATAACGTGGATAACCGAGAAGCAAAATATGAAATTGTTAAAAAGCGTTATATCAAAGAGTTTTGGGTGTTTAGTTAGCGCTAATTTGGTAATATTTCGTTATCTTTGCAAAAATAATAATAGTGTTGGTATTTAAATTCGCTATAAAAAGCCGAAGCTCGCTTTGAATGCATCATTATAGGGCTCCTAATACGACAAACCATTTTAGTAATAGCCGCAAATAAAATATATAAAACTGCTTCGCACACAGTGATAGTGGTTTAGTGAAGACTATGCTTGTTTATCAGTAGCGCCTTTTTGATAGTAGCTAGTCAGACTAATTTTGAGAGGATTATAAATGTCTAATGTTGATTCAGTAGCAAGCAGCTACCTTGAAAGTCTAGCACGTCACCAAGCATTGTTTGAAACAATGCAAATGTACCATCCACAAGTCATGCAATTGCTTGAAGTGTGTCATAGCGCACTCGAAGCTGGTGGCAAAGTGGTATGGTTTGGTAATGGTGGCAGCGCAGCAGATGCGCAGCATTTAGCCGCAGAATTTGTTGTGCGTTATAAATTAGAGCGTGGGCCATTGGCATCAATGGCACTAACAACCGATACGTCAATTTTAACGGCGCATAGTAACGACTATCATTTTGACACTGTATTTGAGCGCCAAGTTCTTGCACTGTGCAAGCCTGAAGATTTAGTTATAGGTTTAACAACCTCAGGTACTAGTGCCAACATTAATTTAGCGTTAGCGGCTGCAAATGAGATTGGTGCTTACACCGTTGCGTTAACTGGGCGTGATGGCGGTAAAGTAAAAGATATTGCTAAGCTACCGATCATAATCAAAGATGATGAAACCGCCCGTATTCAAGAGGCGCACATGTTTATTGGCCATTGGCTTTGTGAAGCGATTGATATGGTTGTAGCGGGGAAAAGTTAATGGATTTAGCGCTATTTAAACATTTATCAAATGCGAGAATACTGGTTGTTGGCGATGTAATGCTCGATCGCTACTGGCATGGTGATTCAGGACGTATCTCACCTGAGGCTCCAGTTCCCATTGTTAAAGTTAGTAAATTTGAAGACAAAGCGGGTGGCGCTGCCAATGTGGCAAAGAACATTGCTCGTTTAGATGGCAAGGTAGGTCTGCTTGGGTTGATTGGTGAAGACGAAAGCGGTCAAATCCTTGAAAATATACTGGCAGATGAGCGTATTGACTCACAACTTGTGAGTGTATGCGATTTGCCGACTATTTCAAAAATGCGTGTTATTAGCCGTCACCAACAAGTAGTGCGCTTAGACTTAGAAGAAATGTTTACAGGGCAGCATAGCCAGTTGTTGTTGAATCGCCTAGAGTTGGTACTAGATCAGTATGATTTTGTATTGTTCTCTGATTACAACAAAGGCTCACTTTCGTTGATCCAGCAAATGATCACAATGGCAAAAAAAGCAGGTAAAACGGTATTAATTGATCCTAAGTCATCGGATTTAAATCTTTATCGTGGTGCTGATTACATTACTCCTAACTTAAATGAATTTAAGCTAGCTGGTGGTAAAACTGACTCTGAGAAAAACCTTACTGACAGTGCGCGTCAGTTAATCAAAGATGCGGGCGTTGCAGCAATGCTACTGACTCGTTCAGAGCAAGGTATGTCGCTTATTAGTGCTAATGAAAAACATGATTTTGCAGCACAGCAGCTTGAAGTGAGTGATGTAACTGGCGCGGGTGATACTGTAATTGCAACCCTCGCTGTTATGCTTGGTGCGGGCATGAAGCCTAAAGATGCGGTAGAAATAGCGAACCTTGCCGCGGGGATTGCGGTGAGCAAATTAGGCGCTGCAACCGTGTCGCCTGAAGAGCTGAGCCGTAAACTAGGTCAGTATTTACAAAAAACGGGTGAGCATTATCAAACCCCATTTGATGATGTGCTTCAGCATATTGAATTTGCTAAGCAAAATGGCGAAACAATTGTATTTACGAATGGCTGTTTTGATATTTTACACGCAGGTCATGTACGTTATTTAGCACAGGCAAAAGCACGAGGTGATCGTCTAGTTGTTGGTTTAAATAATGACGAATCAATTACTCGCTTAAAAGGCCCTGAGCGCCCAATCAATCCGCTTGATGAGCGCGCAATGGTGTTAAGTGCACTGGCTTCAGTTGATTGGGTTATACCATTTGGTAGCTTAGATGAAAACGACACCCCAGCTAAATTAATCGAACAGATCAGTCCTGATATTTTAGTAAAGGGCGGCGATTACACGGTTGATCAAATTGCAGGTGCGGAGCACGTACTGCGCCATGGCGGAAAAGTAGAGGTGCTTGAATTTTTAAATGGCTGTTCTACATCTAAAGTGATCAGTAAAATTAAAGCTTAACTATTTTAATTAGTTACCTTGGGCAATTAGCTTAAGTTAATCCCTTAAGGCTGACTGGTACGCATATTCAAGATGCTGCCAGTCGTTTTGCTGCCAATGCATCACTTGGTTACGACCTTGCTCTTTATTGAACGAACGAGCAAGGCGGGCCATATTAGCTTGCTGCCATTTTTTTGCCGGTGTTTTTAGTTCGCCGCGATCAAAGTCGATAATATAGACCTCACCTGTTTCATCAAACAGGATGTTATTGATATTCAAATCTGCGTGATACACGCCATGGTTATGAAAGTTAGCAATCGTATCTGCTACTTTTGTTAACTCTTGCTCGGTGAAAGGGCGTTGCTTTAAAACATCAAGTACACTTTGTGCGCCAGCTATAGCTTGGGTAATAATATCACCACGGTAAATTAAACCACATTTTGAAACTTTAGCTGCAATTGGTTTTGGTACATTTAGGCCTAACTCAGTGAGTTTTATCATCAAATTAAACTCTTGATAAACGCGTGTTTTTTCAAGGCCTAAATACAAGTATTGATCGCTCAATACTTTACCTACTAAACCTCCTCGCCAATAGTGCCTGAGTACCGCTGTTAATTTGTCATGACAAAAAAACCATGCTGTTGCGCGGCCTTTTTTTGTACCGACAATTTTTTTTTGCTGCTGCCAATATTCATTATCAAACCAGTTTAAGCTAACTTGGGCGCTGTGCTCTGGATGACTTAAAAGAATGTGTTCATTAATGGTTTGTTGGTTAAACATAGCGTATTTACTTTATAACAACCGATAAGGGTATATTAACCTGTTTTAAAGCGGAGCATAAGTGCTTGCAATAGCGAGTGGTTAATTTAAGATCAAGCCATAGTTTATTGTTAAGTGAAGAGCGCCAGTGAGCCAAATTCCTAGTTATTCAGACATCTGTATTTTAAGACTTTCAGCAATTGGTGATGTGTGCCATGGCGTTTCAGCGGTACAAGCAATTCAAAAAGCACACCCTAATGCCAAAATAACTTGGGTGGTAGGAAAAATTGAGGCGATGCTCTTAGCTGGTTTACCTGGCGTAGAGCTGGTGGTGTTTGATAAAAAGCAAGGTAAAGTAGCTTATCAGCAGTTAAAGCAACAATTTAAAGGTCGCATGTTTGATGTTTTGCTGCATATGCAAGTTGCATTGCGCGCGAACTTAGTGGCACGTTGTATTCCTGCAAAAACAAAAGTGGGTTTTGATTGGGCGCGGTCAAAAGAGTTACATAGTTTATTTATTAATAAGCGTATAGCACCTGCGAAGCAAGCACATGTATTAGAAGGCTTTAAAGGCTTTACTCACGCCATCGGTGTACCTGATTATAAGCCTACTTGGAAGATGCCCGTAAGCTGTGAAGATCAGGCTATTGCGGATCAATTACTTGGCGCTGAGCGTTTAGCTGGGCGTATTTTTGTAATATCACCAGCTGCCAGTAAAAAAGAGCGTAATTGGTTAGTAGAGCGTTACGCAAAAATGGCTGAACATGCACATAGTAAAGGGTTTAATGTCGTTATTACGGGCGGACCTACTCCTTTAGAAATTGAGCTTAGCGCGCAAATTATTGCTAATACGCAAACACCTATTTTAAATTTAGTGGGTAAAACGAAGCTCAAAGAGCTTTTATGTGTATTAAAACGTGCTGAATTGGTGCTTGCTCCAGATACGGGGCCTGCACATATGGCGGTTACAGTGGGTACTCCAGTGATAGGCTTATATGCACATTCAAACCCAAAACGCACTGGGCCGTATTTATACCAAGACTATGTGGTTGAGGTGTATCATCAAAATTTACTTAAACAAACAGGCAAAACAGCGGAACAATTACCTTGGGGCACGCGTATTAAAGGCAGTGAGTTAATGAGCCAAATACAAGTTGATGATGTGATTGTCATGTTTGAAAGGGTTGTTCTTGAAATAAATAATGATATAGAGCCACCATTATGAATCCCAATAAAGCATTGTTTTTAGACCGTGATGGCGTGGTTAACATTGACCATGGCTATGTTTATGAGCCTGAAAAGTTTGAATTTGTACCCGGCGTTTTTCAAGCCTGTAAAGCATTTGTAGATGCTGGATATAAATTAATTATAGTGACTAATCAGTCAGGTATTGGCCGTGGATATTATAATGAGGCGGACTTCAACGCTTTAACACACTGGATGATTGCACAATTTAATCAGCACAATGTGCGAGTAACCGATGTGTACTTTTGCCCACACCACCCTAAAAACGCACAGCCAAATTATCTTAAAGAGTGCGACTGTCGTAAGCCGGCTCCAGGCATGTTATTACAGGGTATTAAAGAGCATAATATCGACCCTGCGCAAAGTATTATGGTGGGGGATAAGATCAGTGATATGCAAGCGGCAAGTGCCGCGAGTATTGCAACGCGAGTACTTGTACGATCTGGGCAACGTTTTGAGATGAGTGTTATTGAGTCTGCGCACCATGTTTGCGATTCATTAGCTGATTTGCCTCATATATTGTTACCTCAATAATGATCATTAATGGCAGCCTATTTTTTCTGCGACGAACTACAAACAGTGCATTTGTTTAGCTAAACTTTTACAATAGCCACAAAGATGAGCTGCGCGTTATATTATTCGCGCTAACCCCGTTCAATAAATTGGAGACTACAGATGAGAGCATCTGCATTTTTTAGCCAACTTCAACAGCAAATTGAAGATGTTAAAGCCGAAGGCCTATATAAAAACGAACGTATAATTACCTCTCAACAGCAAGCGCAAATTGAAGTTGCTTCTGGAGATAAAGTAATTAACTTTTGTGCAAATAACTACTTAGGCTTAGCCAATAGCCCTGAATTAATTCAAGCTGCGCAAAATGGCTTAAATGATCATGGGTTTGGTGTGGCATCTGTTCGCTTTATTTGTGGTACACAAGATATTCATAAAACGTTAGAGAAAAAAATCAGTGAGTTTTTAGAAACTGAAGATACCATTTTATATTCTTCATGTTTTGATGCTAACACGGGATTATTTGAAACGATTTTGGGTCCTGATGACGCGATTATCTCTGATTCATTAAACCACGCCTCAATTATCGATGGCGTACGTTTGTGTAAAGCTAAGCGTTTTCGTTACGCTAATAACGACATGGTTGACCTTGAAAAACAACTTATTGCAGCAGACGAAGCCGGCGTTAAAAATAAATTAATTGCAACTGATGGCGTGTTTTCAATGGACGGTGTTATTTGTAATTTAGAAGCCGTTTGTGACCTTGCTGATAAATACAATGCATTAGTAATGGTTGATGATTCTCACGCAGTAGGCTTTGTTGGCGAAAACGGCAAAGGAACACCTGAATATTGCAATGTGTTAGATCGTGTTGATATTATTACAGGCACATTAGGTAAAGCGCTTGGTGGCGCATCGGGTGGTTATACATCGGGTAAAAAAGAGATTGTCGAATGGCTACGTCAGCGTTCACGTCCATATTTATTCTCTAATTCACTAGCCCCTTCAATTGTAACGGCCTCAATTAAAGTGCTTGAAATGTTAGCGGATGGCAGTGAGCTTCGTGCTAAATTATGGTCAAATGCTAAGTACTTCCGTGAACAAATGGAAGCCGCAGGTTTTACGTGTGCAGGTAAAGATCACGCGATTATTCCAGTGATGTTAGGTGATGCAAAAGTCGCATCAGCTATGGCTGATAAGTTATTGGCTGAAGGTATTTATGTTACAGGTTTTTCATTCCCTGTTGTGCCAAAAGGCCAAGCACGTATCCGTACGCAAATCTCTGCGGCGCACAGCATTGAACAACTAGACACCGCAATTGCAGCCTTTACCCGCATTGGTAAAGAAATGGGTGTTATCTAATTTATTATTTTAAGCCGCGCTTTTGTCGCGGTTTTTTATTGAGTGTGATTCATGAAAGCATTATCTAAATTAAAAGCAGAACCCGGTATTTGGATGACAGATGCGCCAAAACCTGAAGTTGGCCATAACGATTTATTAATTAAAATCCGTAAAACTGCAATTTGTGGTACCGACGTACATATTTATAAATGGGATGAGTGGGCGCAAAACACCATTCCAACACCTATGGTTGTTGGCCATGAATATGTAGGTGAAGTGGTTGATATGGGCCAAGAAGTCCGTGGTTTTAGTGTTGGTGATCGCGTTTCAGGCGAGGGTCATATTACATGTGGGCATTGTCGTAATTGCCGTGCTGGACGAGTACATTTATGCCGCAACACCACGGGTGTTGGTGTAAACCGTGAAGGTGCGTTTGCTGAGTATTTAGTGATCCCTGCATTTAATGCATTTAAAATACCGGATAATATCAGCGATGAATTAGCCTCTATTTTTGACCCATTTGGTAATGCAGTGCATACCGCATTGTCGTTTGATTTAGTAGGTGAAGATGTTTTGATCACCGGTGCTGGCCCGATCGGCATTATGGCTGCTGCCGTTGCTAAACATGTGGGTGCTCGCCATGTAGTTATTACAGACGTAAACGAATATCGCTTGGATTTAGCACGTAAAATGGGTGCTACTCGCGCCGTTAATGTTGCCAATGAAAAGCTTGAGGATGTAATAAAAGAGCTAGGTATGACAGAAGGCTTTGATATTGGTCTTGAGATGTCAGGTGTACCAGTTGCATTTAATGGTATGTTAAATAACATGAATCATGGCGGTAAAATTGCCATGTTGGGTATTCCTCCATCAGATATGGCTGTTGATTGGAACCAAGTGATCTTTAAAGGCTTGGTGATTAAAGGTATTTACGGCCGTGAAATGTTTGAGACATGGTACAAAATGGCCAGCCTTATTCAGTCTGGTTTAGACCTTAATCCAATTATCACTCATCAGTATTCAATTGATGACTTCCAAGCAGGCTTTGATATGATGATTTCAGGCCAATCAGGTAAAGTTATTTTAAATTGGGATTAGCTCAATTTAGATTTTAAAAAAGGGCGGCTTAGGTCGCCTTTTATATTTAGAGAGTATTATGGCATTTAAGCATATTTCAATTACACAGACGCAAGCACTCCTTAATAAAGAGGATGTAGTGATTGCAGATATTCGTGATCCTAACTCATTCCAAGCAGGGCATATCCCTGGCTCTGAGCATTTATCAAACGCGAACATTAGCGAATTCATGATGAATAAAGAGTTTGATCAACCTATTATTATCGTGTGTTATCACGGTATGAGCTCACAAGGGGCTGCCAGCTATTTAACAGAGCAAGGGTTTGAAGATGTGTACAGTATGGATGGTGGTTTTACGCAATGGGAGGCACAATTGCCGGAGAATGTAGAGCGATGATTGAATTAGGCAGTATTAATAATCCCCGCGCGGCACAAGGCTTTATAGATTATGTAAAAAGCAAAGGCCTTGATGCGCAGTTACGTTCTAGTAATGGACAAGCAGTGATTATTTGTATTGCCTCAAGTGATTTTCATCAAGCCCAACCATTATGGGAAGAATTTGTTGAAAACCCTCATCATGAACGCTACCAGGCTGCTTCATGGCAAGTGGGCAGCACGCAATCTGTTTTAAGTTACCAAGGGCAGTCGCTTAATTTAAAAGCGCGCTTTAAAGCGCTAAGCTGGTTAAATCAGACGGTAACGTTATTATGTGTTGCTATTTATATCGCGTTTACACTCGGTGGATTTGAGCCAATTTATAGTGTGTTGCAGTTTAACCCAAATCAGCCACTAACATGGTTAACGCCTGCTATAGTGCATTTTAGTGCCGTGCATTTGTTGTTTAATATTATTTGGTGGATAACCCTTGGTAATGGTATAGAAAAACTGGCAGGTAAGAGTACTCTAATAGGCCTTTTTCTTATTACAGCGCTATTGAGTAGTTGGGCTGAGTTTATTATGGTTGGCCCTAATTTTGGTGGCTTGAGTGGGGTCGTATACGGTTTACTTGGCTATTGCTGGATTTATCGCGAATTTAATCCTAAACAACCGGAGTTAGTCAGCAATGGTATTATTGGATTTATGCTTGTGTGGCTAGTACTAGGCTTTGGAGATATGTTATTTGTAAGTATGGCCAATTGGGCGCATTTAGGCGGCTTATTAAGCGGTATGGCTTATGCCTTCACCGCTCAATTATTTACAGCAAAAAAATCTAGTGATAAAGATATTTAGTAAAGAGTACTTCGCGAATAACTTCTTGCCCTGTTTCTTGCTTTAATAGGGCTTTTAGTTTTTCAGCACAGCGTTTACGGATCTCTTCACGGCCGGTAAGTGACTTTACTTTTTCTTCAGGCTCTTTCGATAAAATCCCTACAATCGCATCACGTAACAGCGGTGTGTGATGTTCGACGATGGCAATGTTTGCCATATCGCTCAGCATTAAATCGACGGTAATACGCACATAACCGAGTTTTTTGTTACTTTGGCCAATATAGTTGGTAATAATGTCTGGTTCAAAGCCAAAATAGCCTACCGTTGTTTCTGCACGACTCGCAAAGCTGCCAAATAAACTAAGCAACAAGGTGCTAATTAATATACTAGCGTAAAGCGTTTTTTTCATATTAAGTAAAGAGTCCCGTATTTAATTACCATTAGTTTATACGTAATACTGGTCAAGATACAGGCTGAAGGGGTTATTATATTCATTAATCATCACTTTTTCCAAACCGCAGGCAGTGGTATCATTTATCTGGTTATTATTAAACAGAGCTATCGTGATCACATACCCACTACCACTCATTGCCAATTGGCAGCGGGGCGCAGCATTAAATTCATTGTCAACAACTGAGCAAAGCTGGTTGCTTGAACCCGGTTCACTGACCGCTAAATTAAAGTCCCATGGGCGTGATTTTTCAGTACAGGTTTTAAGTGAGTTACAGTGTATTTTAACTCTTGAGCAGCAGCAATTATTGGATTGTTCACATGAAAAAATAATAAACCGTGAGGTACTACTGTGGTGTGATGGCCTGCCTATGGTCTATGCACAAAGTTGGTTGCCGGTTACGGATGATATGCAACAGCAGCAATTACTCGTGCTTGGTAATAAACCTCTGGGCGACATTATCTTTCAACACCCAGATTTAAAACGAACAGAAATTGAAGTTGCATGTTTTGATCGTCAGCATTGTATCCAGCAGCTAGTGAGTCAATATTCTTCAACAGCCACGGATTTGTGGGGACGCCGAAGTGTTTTTTCGTTAATGAAAAGCCGATTCTTGGTCTCTGAAATATTCTTACCTGGAGCCTTTATTTACACATGAAATTAGCCGCATTACAGCAAGCCCACATTCCTTATTACAAACAACTAATGCGCACAGATAAGCCAATTGGCACGTTGTTGTTGTTATGGCCAACATATTGGGCTTTATGGTTGGCAAGTAATGGAACGCCTAGCTTGGTTAATCTAATTGTGTTTAGTTTGGGTGTATTTGTAATGCGCAGTGCGGGTTGTGTGATCAATGATTATGCCGACCGCGAAATTGATGGCAGTGTAAAACGTACTGAGCAACGGCCACTTGCCGCAGGACTGGTGTGTAGTGGTGAGGCATTAAGTTTATTTTTGTTATTGATCATTATTGCCTTTGGTTTAGTTTTATTGCTGAGCTGGCCAACAATGCTATTATCCGTAGGGGCGCTGTTATTGGCTTTTAGTTATCCATTTATGAAGCGTTATACGCATTTGCCACAAATGGTTTTAGGTGCTGCGTTTGGTTGGGCAATACCGATGGCATATATGGCGGCTACAGGAGATGTCCCCCTTCAAGCGTGGTTATTATTTACTGCTAATGTCCTGTGGACTATGGCGTACGATACTATGTATGCAATGGTCGACAGAGATGATGATTTAAAGATCGGGGTTAAATCTACCGCTATCTTATTTGGTCATTTTGACAGGTTAATCATCTTTATCCTTAATACGGTGTTTATTGTTTTATTAGCTGTAGTCGGGGTTATTAATGATTTAGATACCCCCTATTGGCTAGGTGTTTTAGTTGCATGTGGCTTTTTAGTCTATCAACAATCCCTAATTCATACTCGTGATAGAGAGCGTTGTTTTAAGGCTTTTTTAAACAACCACTATGTTGGTATGGCTGTTTTTGTAGGCTTAGTGGCATCCTTGCCACTTAATATATAATTTAGCGTGGTGGATCTATAACACCGCTGATTGATGCATTTTTCCTGAACCATCCTGCGATAGAATAGCGATCATTTGCCGTTGGAAGTACTTCATGCATAAAGCGTTCGCTTTCAAACATTACAAGCGTACCCGACTTTGGTTTAAGGGTTATTTCAGTGTCTTTACTTTTAGGTTTATAAATAACTAACTCACCACCTGATTTTGGAGTGTTTAAGTAAAGTACAGTTGTAAATACACGGTTGGAGCGGCCTTTAAACGCATCGTAATGTTTTTTATAAAAATCGCCTTGTTGATACTTTGCATAATGGCACTCGTAATCAAATAAGCCGAGAAAAAAATAACGGTTAAGGTTGTTACGCATCTCTTCCATTGCGTTCAGATATGCTGTTTGTGCTTGACTACTATGATCAAACCAATAGGTCTTATCGGTACGAATAGATTTATCGACTTGTAAATTTTGCTGACGACCAATACCCGCTAATTTAAACTTAGGGTTAATACGGTGACAGTCATCTAATAACGCATTTATAAAAGTACTATCAAAAGCGTCTTCAATGACAGCATAACCTTTGATTTCAATATCATCTAGGTAGCATTGTGAGGGGGATTTTAAAGTCATTATTTACAGAGTGAGCTTAAGGTGCGTAAGTTTAGCGTAAGGGGGGGGATAAGCTAGCTTTTTCGCTTTTAAGCCCCCTAACCAGATAAAGACCCATGGCTGAGTTTTAGTGAGTAGATGTTTAGTTTTACAGGGGGCTATTGTAATAGGGGATGGTTTTTTAAGTTATTGAAAATAAATTAAAATAATCTTATTGCTGTTGAGGTGTTCACTCTGATTTCGATTGTATTACTTCTAGATTGAACAAATTTTAATTCTGAAAAGTCAACACACCCTAAATAATGTGTAACTACGGCAGATGTGCTTGTTATTTATAACTAAGCACATCATTTGAAACGCTAAAATACCGCGGTTATAACCAACTAAGATTATGAATTAGCTGACAGCGCTGTCTTTTCGATTAGTGACAGTAATTGATTCACGTGATCGCCAGGTGTTACTTGTTGGCTCGTTTGTACAATTAATTGTTCATGAGCTAAATCTTTATTAGTTTTCAGTTGTACTAAATCGTTGTTTTCAGCAACTGTATTTGCATGTTCGATACTTGCAATCGCAAAATGGTTCGATTTACATAGGCCATCCATAACTTGGTCAATGCTACCGACTTTTATACTGGCGGCTTTATTCATACCATCGATTGCTTCATTGAGCATAGTTTGAATTTGTTTTGACTGTGAAAAGCAGCCATACATTGGGTAATCGCTTAAGTCTTGTTTACAAATATCACTTTTATTTGCGAGCGGGTGAAATTTAGAAACAAATAAAATAAGCTGATCCGGTAAGTGAATATCGCTACCGATACTGTTTATTGCTTGAGAGCATACGCTAATATCAATTTCGCCCAATTGTAGCTTACGGACTAATTCACTTTGTTCTTGCAGTTGCATTTCAATTTTAACGTGTGGATATTGTGCTAAAAATTGACCACATGAAATAGGAACTATTGCACTGGCTTTGGTCGTATATCCGATAATAAGCTTTTCATTTGAGCAACCATTAAGAGATTTAAATAAGCGCTTTTTTGTATCTTCTAAGCCTGATAGGGTTTGTTGTGCATATTCTAAAAACAGCTCCCCTTCAGACGTTAGTTTTACCGATCTAGTTGAACGCTTGACTAATTCATAGCCAACTTCATCTTCAAGTGTTTGAATGCTGCGAGTTAAGGCTGATGTGCTAATTTTTGTCGTTTCAGCCGCTTGGCGAAAATGTCGTAGCTGGCCCAAAGCTACAAATTGCTCTAATTGTTCAAATCTCACTTTTATAGTCCTTTGTATAAGTAAGCCGCGCTAATGGCGAACATAAATAGTATTATTTTAATAGATAGTAATGCATTGTACCTAATTTGAAAAGTGCATTTTACACAATTGTTACAATATTTAATCAGGGTAACGTTCTTTTATCTCGAGGAAAAGCTCTAAATTGTTAATAAATATGTCGACTAACTTAGGTTCAAACTGTTGACCACTTTGCTGTTTTATTAAACTAAGTACATCATCTAATGGCCATGCTTTTTTATAACAGCGGTCACTGCCCAGCGCATCAAATACATCTGCAAGAGCTGTAATTCTTCCTACAATATGTATATCTTTACCCGAAAGTTGGTTAGGATAGCCACTGCCATCCCATTTTTCATGATGTAAATGCGCGATCATAGAACCGCATCGTAGTACCTCATTAGACGAACCACTGAGAATATCATAACCCACTTGCGCATGAGTTTGCATGATCTGCCATTCTTTAGGATCAAGCTTGCCAGGCTTATTTAAAATTTGATCAGGAATGCTTATTTTTCCAATATCATGCAGTGGTGAAGCTAGTTTAATTATTTCCGATTCAAAATTATTGAGTCCATATAATTTTGCGAGCAGCTCACTATAAAGCGCAACACGCTTGACGTGTGAACCTGTTTCCTTGGAACGTTTTTCAACAGCTTCACCTAAAATATAGGAAAGTTCTTTTTGTGACTCTTTGACAATTTCACGCAGTTTTAAATTATCGTAGGCTAGGGCAATGTTATTTGCGAAAAATTCCAATAGCTGATGTTCAGTTGGGTCGAGTTGTGAGCCTTTGTGAACATAGAGCATCGTTTCAAGGCCTGCTTGTGTTGGAAAGTAGCCAATATAATCATGCGAGGTTGCCTGCGTGGATTTACGATTGTGAGCTTCTACAAATAAATTTTTAACATTTTCAGGGATTGTATTGTTACTAGGTTGAGTCTCTACACCTGAAACCGCAAGTAGTTTAAAATCTGTAGCTGGTGAAGTTTGTTGGTTTACAGCGGCTGCACAATATATTTCAGCATCATCAAGGCCCATTACGCTTGTGACATGGGATAAAATCGTTGATGCGAATTCATGGACACTTTCACACTTTAAAAAAGAGCTTGAGGCATTAATAATTTTTTCCAAGCCTTTTTTATGTCGTTCAATAATTTGAATATCTCGGTGGGCACGAAGAGCAGAATACAATAATGTTTTCATCTTTATTGCTGTTAATTCTGTTTTATTTTTATAGTCATTGATGTCGTACTCACGGATCACTGATTCTTCAGGTGCCTCACCGGGTTGGCCTGTACGAAGTATTAAGCGGATATCGTGGTTATTAATTTCATCACGAATGAATTTAATAAGATCAAGGCCTGCATGGCTGGTTTCCATAACTACATCAATTAACCCAACTGAAAAATCGAGATCTTGCTCAAGTAATTGTTTTGCGGCTTTAGCCGAATAGGCATGATGAAAACGTAGTGCTTTATCTTCAAATGTGAATCCAGAGAGCACTAGTTTGGTTACTTGGTGGATGTCATCTTCGTCATCTACGACTAGTATTTCCCAAAACGCATGCTCAGTCTGGGCAGTCGACTCTTCAGTAACTACATCTTCAGAAAATAAAAAGTCGTTCACATCTACACCCTTAGTTTTATCATTCACCTAAGTAGTATAGTGCTTGTTTTTTAGTCTGCCTTATTGCTTAATGGTTTTTTTTCAATGTTTTTAAGTTCTATTTCAATTGCATCACAAGAAATATGTATTTCATATAACGAAGTCAATAAAGAGAGGGCGAGGCAGGCTAAGCTGGTGCCAAATAAAATGACACCGGTAGTGTCAAACTTTATAAATAATGCAAACATTGAAAACGTACACATTAAAAATGAAGCAACACCATATACTTGCATTGTTCTTATGAGCTTAATGCGTTTCCTTAGGTTTGTAATTTGTGCTACAACGAGAGGGCGAATAGTATCACCTTCGCGGGCGTTTAATTCCCGAATTAATTGTGCTAACACTAAAAACCGGTTGGTGTATGCCAACAGCAGTAAAGAAATAGCAGGAAAAAGTAGTGCAGGTGTAGTGAGGGTCATGATGACTTCCTAGATAAGAATTACCTTGCTTAGAGTAGCTTAGGGTCAATTAATCACAAAGTAAAAAGAGGTTCGTATTGCAAAATAAAATAACGAATGACAGCGCAGAACAAGCACCTTTTGAATGGTTAACGGTCTATTCTGCGGCTGATGCTATCGAAGCGAACATAGTTAAAGGGTTATTACTAAATAGCTCCATTGAATGCCAGTTACTCGGTGAGTCTTTGCAAGGAGCTGTTGGAGAAATCCCTTTAGATCAAACTCAGGTGAGGGTACAGGTTTTTGCGATAAAAGAGCGCCAGGCGCGCCAAATATTGGTAAACTACGCGCAAGTAAAACAATCCGCTCCTGATTGGGTATGCCCCAATTGTAATGAGCATAATGGACCAACATTTGAAATATGTTGGTCTTGTAGGGCGTTACAGAATGACTAAAGCGAATAATTTTCAGCGTATACGAGAGCTTAACTATTTACAACAAGCGGTATTAGCCGGTGCACTTATTGAGCGTATGCTCCCTAATTACGGTTTGTTCAGTGAGGCAACAGGGTTTGGTGACGAAGCAATATTGCGCAGTGCGCTTAACGTATGTTGGGAAAAAATTCTCTTACCAAAAAGTAAAATCGATTTAGAAAAGCAAATTGAGAAAATAGAGCCTAATGTTCCTGAATTAGCCGATTTTGATATGTTTGGTACTTACCCAGCGATTGATGCAGCTACCGCTTTATTGAGTTTGATGCATGGTTTGATGGCTCAAGATGAGCAAGAATTTATTAGCATTAGTAAAATATCACAAGCGACAGTTGCTCGATTTATTGAGTATCAACTGACAGTAGAAGGTGAGATTGCTGATAATCAAACTATTAGAGAGCATCCGTTAATGCAATATGAAATCGAAGTGCTAGGTGAAATGATCGATTTTGTAGAGCAAATGGGGCGAGTGACATCTGAGAGCACTAAAGCATTAAAGCAGTTGGCAATCGCTGATGGTCAAACCAATATTGGCATAGCTTTATAAAATTAAGCAAAGTATTTGCAAGAGAATAGATTTGGTTTAGGAGAATACAGTCGTGCGAATTTTAGGTATTGAATCATCGTGTGATGAAACTGGTATTGCAATTTACGATGATGAACAGGGTTTACTTGCCCATCAGTTATATAGTCAGGTTAAAGTTCATGCTGATTATGGTGGTGTTGTTCCTGAACTTGCATCACGCGATCATGTTCGTAAAACGTTACCATTAATAGATGCTGCATTTGAGCAAGCAGGATGCGGCCCTGAAGATATTGATGGTATCGCTTATACCGCAGGTCCTGGGTTGGTAGGGGCATTATTAGTGGGTACTTCTATTGGTCGTTCACTTGCGTACGGCTGGAATATTCCAGCCGTTGCAGTACATCATATGGAAGGGCATTTATTGGCACCAATGTTGGAAGAAAACGTTCCTGAATTCCCATTTATTGCTTTGTTGGTATCTGGTGGGCACACCATGATGGTTAAGGTTGAAGGTATTGGCCAATACGACGTTTTAGGTGAATCAGTAGATGATGCAGCTGGCGAGGCATTTGATAAAACAGCAAAACTACTGGGCCTGGATTATCCAGGTGGCCCAAGGTTAGCTAAGCTTGCAGAGCAAGGTGTTGCAAAGCGATTTGTTTTTCCACGTCCGATGACAGATAAACCAGGATTGGACTTTAGTTTCAGTGGTTTAAAAACTGCAACAGCAATAGCCATTCGTAATAATGACGATGATGAGCAAACTAAAGCGGATATTGCACATGCGTTTCAAACGGCAGTGATCGATACGTTAATGATTAAATGTAAGCGAGCGTTAAAGCAAACGGGCATTAAACGTCTTGTGATGGCGGGTGGGGTAAGTGCAAATGTGCAATTACGCGCGCAATTAGCACGTGTGATGCAAGGCATGAAAGGTGAGGTTTACTATCCGCGTACAGAGTTTTGTACTGATAACGGTGCAATGATTGCTTATGCAGGTATGCAGCGTTTAAAAGCAGGGCAGTTTGCAAGCCTTGATATGAAAACTAAACCTCGCTGGCCAATTGATAGCTTAGATCCTATTTAGTCGGTGTATTATTAGGTGGCGACTTTTTCTTGTCGCCAATCTTAGGTTCTTCACCACTAAATAAGCGTTTAATATTTGCGCGGTGGCGAAAAATAATCAAAATAGTTAAAAATGTAACTGGCAGAGTGTAAAGTGGCTTAATCCACCATGTGTAGAGTGGCGCTAAAGAAACAGCGACAAGAGCACCTAAAGATGAGTAACGTGTAATTGCAACTATAACAACCCATGTTGATATTAGTAACCCACCGAGAGATAAGCCAATTGGTAGTAATGTGCCAAAAGCGGTTGCAACAGCCTTACCGCCTTTAAAATGAAAAAACACAGGGTACATGTGGCCTAAACATGCAGCAACACCAATTAAGCCCAGTGTTAATGGATCTAATTGTAAAAAATAAGCACCCCATACCGGAATGGTACCTTTTAGGATATCAAAGACTAAAACTAAACAAGCGGGTAATGTTCCCCCTAGACGGTAAACATTCGTTGCGCCGGGGTTATTTGAACCATGAGTACGAGGATCGGGCAGTTTGAATAGCCGTGACACTAGGATAGCCGATGAAATCGACCCTAGTAAGTAGGCTAAAACTAACATTAAAACGGCTATCACGCGCTTCCTTATTTTTAAATCATTCTTTTTCGGCTATCATTGGCCGCAAAAATAGCCTTGCATATATTTGCGATTTCAATATCCGCGTACTTAATTGTGCCTATAGGCTATTGTATGGTTAATTTTTACATAATAAAACACACTTGAAGTGTATAAGCGTTATAAATACAAAATATAGCGTATGTAAACTCTTAAATAGAGTTTGAATCTTTGTAAGTTGGAGCAGTTATGGATAAGGTTTTTATATCGCAACTACATGTTGACACTATCATAGGTGTATACGATTTTGAAAAAGAAACTAAGCAGAGTTTATATTTTGATATCGAAATGCTGTGTGATATTAAACCCGCGGCAAAAACAGACGATATCAATTTAGCACTTGATTACTCAAAGGTGAGTGAGCGTGTTATTGCTCATACAACAGCAAAACCATTAGAGTTATTAGAAACATTGGTTGAACAATTGGCTGCAATTATTTTGGCTGAGTTTAATACTGATGAAGTAACTATTCGAGTTAGTAAGCCGGCAGCGGTAGCACAGGCAAACACTGTAGGTGTGCAAATTACCCGTCGCAAGGCAAGTTAAGATGGCACAGATTTATATTAGCCTTGGTTCGAATGTTAATAAAGAACATTATATTCAACAAGCGTTACTTGCCCTTAAATCGTATTTTACTCCTATTGAGCATTCTTCAGTGTTTGAAAGCGAAGCTGTTGGCTTTGCTGGTAATAATTTCTTTAACTCTGTAGTTGGCGCGCAAACAGATATGCCGTTATTACAGCTGTGTGAGTTATTAAAAAATATTGAACGAGATAATGGCCGTACTCTAAACGATAAAAAGTTTAGCCCAAGAACACTCGATCTTGATCTACTTTTTTACGATGATATAGTTTGTGATTCGCCAGCTCAGTTGCCTCGTGATGAAATAACAAAAAATGCATTTGTACTTCAGCCGCTGGCTGAGATAGCCCCTGATTTTTATCATCCTGTAGCTAAGCAAACGATCGCGCAGTTATGGGATACATACAACAACCCCAAGCAAAAACTATGGAAGGTGGAGTTTATTAACCCATGAGCATTATTGAAATTATTGTTTTAGCCCTTATCCAAGGATTGACCGAGTTTTTACCTATATCAAGCTCCGCTCATCTTATTCTTCCTTCACAAATTCTTGGCTGGCAAGATCAAGGCTTGGCCTTTGATGTAGCTGTACATGTTGGAACGCTTATTGCGGTTGTTATTTACTTTAGAAAAGAAGTCGTCGAAATACTCGGCGCATGGTTTAAATCATTTGGTGCGCAAGGCACAACAGACGACAGTAAACTAGGCTGGTGGATTATTTTAGGGACTATACCAGCTGCAGTACTGGGTTTACTTTTTAAAGACTTAATTGAGCTTTATTTACGCAGTGCCTGGGTTATCGCCATCACCACAATTTTATTTGGCTTATTACTGTGGTATGCGGATGCAAAAGGCAAGCAAACCAAAACAATTTACCAGTTAAATTGGAAGTCGGCACTAATGATAGGTATGGCGCAAGCCATGGCCATGATCCCGGGTACATCACGTTCAGGCATAACCATGACGGCAGGCTTGATGCTCGGTATGAATAAGCAAAGCGCAGCGCGTTTTTCATTTTTGCTGGCAATTCCTGTCATCACGATGATGGGGCTTTATTACACAGTAGAGCTTGCATTAGGCGATGAGATAGTTGATTGGACTACGTTAATTTTAGGCGCTGGTTTATCATTTATTTCAGCGTATGCCTGTATTTTCTTATTTTTGAAAATCATCGAGCGTATGGGAATGATGCCGTTTGTGATCTACAGATTACTACTCGGTGTAGGTCTAATTGCTTTTTTGATGATTTAACAGTATTGGAATTGAGATAAAATTAGGCAATTTATCTGAGAAAAAACACCTCGATTTCGTAGGTGTTTTTTTTTACTTTTTTGGCTAAACTGAAGTGGTTTTTAATAATTGATTATAAAAGGGATACAAATGGAATTTAAAAAATCATTGTTAGCATTAAGTGTAGTTGCTGTTCTATCAGGGTGTGGAGGGTCTTCAGACAATAAAAAACCAGAAATAACGGATCCTGTTGTTACCGATCCGGTCACCCCAGTTGTAAGTGAAGCACAAGTAAAAGGCGTGGCTTCTAAAGGGACATTAAAGAATGCACAGCTGACATTTTATAAATATGAAAACGGTGAAACCATTGAATTGACGGCTGATGAGCTTGGAGATTCTAGTTTAGTTACAGATGAAACGGGTCACTATAGTGTTTCGTTGAAGGGTGTTGCAGGGCTTGTTAAAGTTAAAGTATCAGCCAGTCAAGACACCGCATCACCGACAATTATGGTATGTGATGCCCCCGTAGGTTGTGGGAAAAATGAAGCAGATCAAACGATAGCTTATGGTGATGACGTTAACTTAACGGTTCAAGATCCTGAGTTTTCACTTACATCGATATTAAACCTGCCGCAAGGTGAAAGTAATAGCGAGAACACATCTAACATCACTCCACTAACGCATATTGCCACTGAGCTTGCGCAAAGTCGTGGTGCAATTACTGAGCAAACAATAAGTGATGCACATTCTCAAATTGCGAATGTATTTGGTCTGATCGGAGCATTAAATTCATTAGCGCCTACCGCAATTGAAAATCCTTCAGCGATTTTAAATGAAGAGAATATCTCTGCAGTACGTTATGCGTTGATCAATGCTGGTATTGCAAACGCATTATACTCTGATGCTGGGACAGATAACGTAAGTGCTAAATTGAGCTCAGCAATTACTGATTTAGTCGCCGCTGATGGCGGTATTTTAGTTACTAATGCAGCAGATGATGATGACGAGTTTGAATTTTCAGTCGAAGATGTTTTGTCTGGTGCTGAGCAAGCTACATTGCAATTAATTGAAATAATAAAAAAAGACCCTCAATTAGTTACAGAGTTAAGTGGTTTAGATGCGCTTGAACAGTTAGTAACAAATCTCGTAAACGAAAAAAAGGCTAAGGCCGCAGAAGCGGGCGACAGCGGTCGTATTAAAGGCAAAGTTAGCGATCAAACACAAGGTGATGCTATCGCAAAAGCCGCGGCTATGGTTAATGATATTCGCCTGTTTGCTAATCTATTTGATGTTACTAAATCGTCAGGAGCAGACTTTGAATCTGAAGGTGAAAAGTTTGTTTCTTTAGTTGAGTCTGCAGGAGATATGGTTGCAGAGCAGGGTGATAGCTTTGCGTTATTAAGCGATGTAATAGAGGCAATTACACAAATTAATCAACAAAGACAAGAAACTGATAATTCAGCAACTATGTTTGATTTAAAAGATTACTTATCAACAGGTGGCACAGGTACAGTCATACTTGATGAAGAAAATCTAACGTTTAAAGTAACCGCAGCGGCAGGTACAGAGTCACTGACACTTGATATCGCGATCAATGCGTTACAAGATAATCAGCAATATCAATTAGCGCTGTCTGGTATGGCTGAAAATGATGCAGTTAAATTTGAGATTACACAGGGTAGTCATGCAACAATCAGTTTAGACCGTGCTGTAACACGCGCGCAAATTGAAGCGGGCGATGTGGATGCAGAGCCGATTAAAGGAGAACTGAGCCTAACTGTTGAACTGGCACAAAAGTCGACAGAGACAGTGACTAACCCAATTAGTTTTAAAGGGGCGCTCACGGGAGAGCTCTTACCTGTCAATGTTTATAGCGCGGATACTTCTAACTATGATGCAGAAACTGCATGGGATTATACATTAGAGCAAGACACACTTATCTTACCAAAAATGGTTAGCTTAAGTGGAGAGTTTTCATCACTACAAGGTGAAATGATCAAAGCAACCGCGACAGTTAATATTAAAGATTTAGCGGCTTATACACCGCCAGAACTCAAGGGTTTTGGTAAGTTAAAAGAAGATATTGCAGCTGTTGTTGTGAACGAAGCGAATTCACAGCTATCACTTTCTGTTAATAATGATGAAACTGTAACCGACTATACTTATAGCAAAACGAGTGAGCAAGCTGGCAACTGGAAAATTGAAGCGCAGCGAACCACCGATATTGAAGGTTACTTCCAAGGTGAATTTAAGCGCGAAGTATTCACTTTTGATGGGGTGCAGTATTATTACTACAATTTTCATAATACCAATAATGATCAGACCTACGGTTTTGTTGAATACATAGAGCAATCTGAATCTTCACAGTTATTTGTTATTAGGCAGACTTATCAATACTTTACAGATTATCGTGATGGTGTATTGACCACAAAAAGCGGAAATGAAGTTAACGTTGATGAACTTCATTTCTTTCGCAGTCAAAATGAATTTTTTAGCTATGATGAGGCCGTTAATAACTTACTAATTAGAATAAACGCAGATCCTGCCACATTGAATAATATCAGTGATTACTTTAATAACGAATTAAACGGTGGGTTTGGCGTTGCTGTTGGTGGTGAAGGAGATTATCGTTTAATTAATGATGACGCTCAGATCAGCGCCGGGGCTAACGTAGATTTAGATGCTTACCTTGTATCGCCAATCTTAGATGAATTGTTGACTATAGGTGTTAGCAATAACGCCAATAACCTGACAGCTACAGTGGAGGGTAGTAGTAGCCAAGATGTTGTTAGCGTAGTGCGCACCGATGAGTTCAATGTTAGCGTTAACAGCACGCGAACCTATTCAGGTGGCGAGTCAACTCAATCACAATTGGTATCATCGAGCAAAGCAACGGCTCTAGGTGATGAGTTATTGGTGGCTTCATGGCGTTCTTATAATCAACAACCGACTCTCCAAATGGGTCAACTTTATCGTCCAATAGATACCAATGCTGATCAAATAGCTGATCATTATCAATGTTATGGAGCTGTTTTTAGCAACGAAGCGGGTGAATACGTTGATGGTAGCGGCCAATTAATAGATTTTGATACCTATGAATCCTATTGCGGTGAATATGAGTCGTTAGCTTCAGCGATTCGTTATGATAGTGAGATTGGCAGCTTTGGTATTAACAGTAATTTTGCAACGTTTACAGCTGTTGATGTTTTTACTGCTCAAATTGGTGGTTTCAGAGGGCCGTGGCTACCACAGCCTAATGAAGGCGATTCATTCCAAGCACGCACTTTCTATGGGTATGTTGATGGTTTAGGTAAAGTTGCAGCTGATTTTACAAGACCTGAACACATGGATTGGGCTGTCGATGGTGAATATAAAATCGATATGTATTTGGCTCAACCTGAACTTGGAACGGTTGTTGAAGATGAAGATACATTCTTAGATATCAATGCTGCACTTAATGTGCAGGTCAAGGTCGGTGAATATAATCTTGATTTAAATTTGAGCGGCGAAAGAACGGACCTTGATGATGGTAAGCTGGCTCTTGATGTGAAGTATCAGCTTCCTAATAGCGATAAACAACGAAGTTTCATGGTCAAATATGATACTAAACTTGAAACCTTATCTGCAGTGAACGCTGAAAATGTGACTTTGATGTTAGCTGAATCTGACGGTGGTGATACAGCAGAGCAAGTGTTAGGAACTATTATGGTTGGTGATGAAAAGGCAGCTGAAATAGTTAAGCGAGAAGGGCTTGTTCTGATTGTTTATACTAATGGTACAGTTGAAAGTTTATAGTTAGCTTATTGTGAGTCTGGGCCAGCTTTAGCTGGCCTTTTTTATAAGAAATAAAAAATGAACATTAAGAGTTTTTTTAGTTGTACTTTATTGTTTAGTTCAATGCATGTAATTGCGCAGCATGAAGTATCAACCTATGTATATTCAAATAGCTTTAGCAATATAGCGCCTGTTTTGGAGCTTGCTAAAGATGAATGGCAAACACCACCAAAAACCGACGCAGACAACGGTTTTTCACAAACGCGGATTGGCTTAAGTTATCAGCCGAGTGATTGGCAGCAATTTACTTTTCATATAGAGCAGCGGTTGGACTACTTTGTAAAAAGTAACCCTGACACTGCTTTAGGCTACTATCAAGAAAGTAATAAAACGCCCTTACTGAGCAAAGAAAACTACCAGGCTAAACTAGACTACTTTGCAAACCGAAGTAAAGGGCTTGGTATTACATTTGAACATCAGTTCGAATTATTTCTACTTGGTGTAAAAGGGAGTTACTGGGGGGTTGATTATTTTAGGCACTCATTCGTGAGCGGCAATGTTCAAGGTCGCGAAGATAATAGTTTATTAGGCGAGTTAAATTACCAAGAGTACTACACGCACAATAACTTTTTAAAACGTCCAAATAATGGAGGGTGGGATAACAGTGGCAGTGGTTATTCATTTGATGTATTCACAGAGTTTATGCCATGGGAAAATGTGTTAGTTCGCGCAAGTTTTATTGATATTTATAACCAATTTACAGTTGATAATGTCGGTTTTACGCGTGCCAATATTAATACAAAAGGTAGTTTTGTTGATAACCAAGGGTTTAGTAGTTTTCGCCCACTCCTAAAAGGATTTGAGGGAGAAAGTGAACATGATTTTAGGATCCCAGAACACGTTGCTATTGAGTTGTCATATAAACAGCGAGAGCTGAGTTATGTTGCCAACTTACTCCGTCAAGGTGATATCAATTTTGTACAGCTTGGTGTTCAGCTGCCCTGGGGAGAAAGCCAGATTAAACTACTTATAGACCCTGTTAACTTAGTACCTAAACTGGGTTATGAAAGTGAGTGGTTTGATTTTTCGCTTGCCATGGATAAGTTAAACCCGAATAAAGCGATGCAGTTATCGTTAGCTGCGCGTATAAGCATCTTATTTTAATAAGCTTGCTGTGATTAAAATAAAACGCCTTACTCGACGAGTAAGGCGTTTTTTATTGCTCTAAAACACGTTTAAATTAGAACGTGTATTTAGCACCTAGTGATATACGGCGTCCTTTCACGTCAAAGAACTCACCATCATCGTAAGTGAACGGATTACGTGGTGGTTCACGGTCTAGAATGTTGTTAACACCTACACGTAATTGTAGCTCATCTAAGATGTTTGTTTTATACATAAAATCAAACGTCGTGTAAGATGGGATATCATTATAGTTATTCTGTTCAATGCTCCAGTCGTTGTCATTAACAGTTGCATGACGATAATTCATTGTTAATACGTAAGCTGAGTCATCATGTGAGTACACAGCATTAAAACGACCTTTCCAACGTGGAGAGGCTATTTCACCTACATCACTACGAAAATCTTCAGCACGACCAGTTGAGTTACTGTTGTCGTCAATTAGGTAGGTTGCAGTTAATTTTAGTGCTAAGTCACCAGAGAACAACTCAGTACGGTATGCTGATTCAACATCAACACCTTTTTTATTAATAACAGCGGCATTAATTGGGCGAGTGAAGAAGTTTTCAATTTCACCCGTTTTTTCATTACGCACAACGTTACTACAGAAAGGGTTATCTAAAGATGATGACTCATAACATAGTTCAACACTATTACGGCCAAAATACTCAATGGCGCCTTCCACTTCGAATGACCAATAATCAAGAGTTAGATCTAAACCTTCAACAAACTCAGGAGTATAAATTACACCAACGGTGTAATCGTTAGATGTCTCATTTTTAAGGTTTTGGTTACCCTGAATATAGCCCGGTAAGCTGCCGGCTGCTAGCCATGCGTCCGAAGGTTTCCATCCTTCAGCTAAACCTGCTGCTTGACAGTTTTTAATTACGTTTGCTTTATACTTACTACCTGATGTAGCAATTGAGTCAGCTCTACAGACATCCGCGCGGCCTGAGCTAAATGTTTTTGAGTTAGGTGTAAATAAATCACCTATATTTGG
Source organism: Pseudoalteromonas sp. Ld20 (assembly GCF_045064175.1). NCBI lineage: Bacteria > Pseudomonadati > Pseudomonadota > Gammaproteobacteria > Alteromonadales > Pseudoalteromonadaceae > Pseudoalteromonas > Pseudoalteromonas sp. Ld20. The sequence goes on along the minus strand of NZ_JBISHB010000043.1, from coordinate 241,413 downwards.
TGCACGCACTGATTTAGAGCGATTTAAACGAACGCGAAGTTCATCTGTTACACCCCAGTTAAGCGCCAATTTCCATGCATTATCTTCACCGGTGACTGAGTAGTCCATGTAACGTAAAGCTGTTTCAAATGTTAAGTCAGTTGCTAGAAATACATCCTCTAGTAACGGGATGGAAATCTCAGCTGATAACTCATTGACATCAATTTCGCCATCCATTGGTAAGCTTGAATTACCAAAGATTAAGCCTTTTTGCATATTCTCAGATGGTGTTGTAGTTGCTGATTCACGACGGTGCTCTGCGGTGAATGCGGCTGCAACGTAACCAGCTGGAAGTTCAAAAAGTGAACCGTCTACAGTTAATGCAAAAACAACTTGGTCGTGTTGTGCAAAGCGGGTTGCGGTAGTACCAATATAATCTACTTGTGCTTGCGTTGCTGATGTAGCCCCCATAGTATTAAATGGTGTACAGCCTTCAATTGCGCCAATTACTTCGCCATCATCATTACGTTTAGCACAAACAACATTACCTTGATATTCAACGGCATCAATAGAGTTTGCTAGATTTTGCGTTAATACTTCACCAGTCCACAGTGTGTCTTGCTCAATACGACCAAACTGCGCATATGTTGAATAGCCCCAATCATCGCTTATGATGCCTTCAACGCCAATAGAGGTACGGAACACTTCACGCTCTTGGTTATATGCGCGGTCGCCCCATAGATTTTCATTGGCTTGACGAAGAGTGACTGATTTTAGTTCGTTATCATCCATTAACTTAGCCATGTCATTTTTTACAAATGCATTATCACGGCGAATAGTATGACGGAAGAAAGCCGGTGTACTTTCAGTAGTCGATTCAGTGTTTGAGTAAGTAAAGTCAAACGTTAATGTATGATCATCATTTAGTTGATAAGTACCGTAAGCAGAAGCAATAAGGCGCTCTAAAGGAGTTTGAAAGTAGCTTTTATAACCATGACCAAATACGCCGTCACCATTGCCGCCTTCAAAATAGCTATTTGATGGATTTGCAAGCTTGTTCTCGTGATCAATCAATGCTTGGTTTGGATTTGGGATGCGACCAGAGCCCATCTGAAAAGGACGAATATTTCCATTTTCATCAAAGGTATAGTGGTGGTTGTTGTAACCATCATCTGTAAAGGCACCTTTTGAGAAGAAATCACCGCCTTCAGAATAATAAGCAAGGCCTGTAGGTCTACCTAAAATAATACGCTCAGGAATACCATCTGTACCATTTAAATTGGCAGGATTAATATATGTGTTAACTGGGTTTCGGTAAAAGTCACGACTTAGCTTGCCGTAACTTTTATTCTCAGTGTAGTTAACTGATGCAATGAACGATAATTTATCACCTTCCATACCACCGGTGATAGAGAAGTTATTTTGCTCACCACCACTTTGCTCAGGGCGAACAGTTGAAACGTCAAGCTCAATACCGTCCATTGATTTTTTAGTGATGATATTTACAACACCGGCAACAGCGTCAGCGCCATATACAGCTGCAGCACCACCGGTTGCAATTTCAATGCGTTCGATCATCGTCGTTGGAATGTTATTTAAATCAACAGCGGTGTCGCCAATAGAGCCTGGAACAAAGCGACGACCATTAACAAGCACCAATGTGCGTTCTGAGCCTAAACCGCGAAGGTCAGTAGTATTTAAGCCTGACGCGTAAATTGAATTGGTTGTTGTCTCTGGTGAAAGGCCAACAGTCGCTTGCGGCATGTCAGCAAGTAAATCATTTACATTGGTGATACCTTGGTTTTCTAGCTCAACACCGCTTATCACAGTAACAGGAGTTGGAGAGGTCAAATTAAAACGTTTTATTTTTGACCCTGTTACTTGAATGCGCTCAACGGGTTTTACGTCAGTAGCTTCTTGTGCAAATGCACTTGATGCGCCAATTGTGCCAGTAATTAATACTGCGTTAACTGCTGCTGTAATAAGATTTAATTTTTTCAACATAACACCTTTTTATTTTGACAAGGTTTGCCCGCAGGGCAATTAAACTTGATTGAACTTGCAAAGGGTCAACATTGTTAGCCATATTAACTTTGACGTTAAATATATGCCTTTCAATGTAACCAAATGTAATTTAGCGCTATGTTTTATCACAGTCCCTAAATGGAGTCTTTTATGTGGCGAATGTGAGTTTTGTTGCTAAAAAGTGCTTTTTGTTTTTATTGTGGGTATATGTTGGTATTACATTGTTTTTTATTAATATTATTTGTAATCATAGATTTACACATTTACTTTTTGTAATTTATTAAGTTGTTTTTATATTTTACAATTAACTATTTTGCAATTGTACGTCAATAACTTTGCTTTAAAATTGAACTGCAATGTTAATTTTGCTCAAAAAGTGACGAGTGATATTTGAGCAGTTGAGCAAGAGTAGGGGAACTTTTTAGTTTATATGCTATTAGTTACCATCTAGCACAAGTGTTGTGTTAGATGGTAATGGTAACTGAGCACTATTTTTGGCATTATGTCAGCTTCATTTTTTATCTCTTTTTTAGTGCTGCATAAGCTATTTTTAGCGGCAAAGGAATAATATGCATATTCATATTTTAGGTATTTGTGGCACTTTTATGGGCGGTATTGCGGCGATTGCTAAGTCGCTTGGGCATACTGTAACGGGCTCAGATCTAAACGTGTATCCACCAATGAGCACACAACTCGAAGAGCTAGGTATTAAATTAATGCAGGGCTATGATGTCTCTCAGTTAGACCCTGCGCCAGACATGGTTGTGATTGGTAATGCAATGAGTCGCGGTAACCCATGTGTTGAATATGTATTAGATAAAGGGCTACCTTATACCTCTGGCCCTGAATGGTTGAAGCATAATTTGCTGCAAAATTCATGGGTACTGGCTGTTGCAGGTACTCACGGTAAAACCACTACCGCAAGTATGCTGGCCTGGATTTTAGAGTATGCAGGTTTAAAGCCGGGTTTTTTAATCGGTGGCATTGTGCAAAATTTTGGCTTGTCTGCCCGAGTTGGCGAAACGCCATTTTTTGTTATTGAAGCCGATGAGTACGACACTGCATTTTTTGATAAGCGCAGCAAGTTTGTTCACTACCTACCACGCACGCTTATTTTAAATAACCTTGAATTTGATCATGCGGATATTTTCGACGATTTAAACGCCATTAAAAAACAATTTCATCATTTGATGCGTACTCTACCAAGTAGTGGCAAAGTAATTTGGCCCCAGCAAGATAACGCATTGCAAGCTGTGGTAAAGCAAGGCTGTTGGAGTGAAAGTGAAACACTCGGCGCAGATTGGGACTATCAGCTTATCAAGGCTGATGGTAGCGAGTTTACTGTGTTACTTAATGATCAGAGTCAAGGCACTGTAAAATGGCAAGCGTTTGGTGAGCACAATGTGAAAAACGCGATTATGGCAATTGCTGCCGCGCGTCATGTAGGTATTGCTATCCCGCATAGTATTGCGGGGTTAGGAGAGTTTATTAGCCCAAAACGCAGAATGGAGCTTAAAGCGGATATTGCCAATATTAAAGTGTATGACGATTTTGCTCATCACCCTACGGCTATCACTACAACACTTGCAGGGCTGCGCGCAAAAGTGGGTGATGAAAAAATTATCGCTATACTCGAGCCGCGTTCAAACACTATGAAAATGGGTGTGCATCAACATACCTTATTAGCGTCGTTAGTCGATGCTAATGATGTGTATCTATTTGAGCCTGAAAATTTAGCATGGTCATTAAGCGAACAAGCAAAAATGGTATGCTTAAGCAATATCAATGAGATCATTGAGCAAGTCGTTGCAAGCGCTCAGCCACAACAACATATTTTAATCATGAGCAATGGCGGCTTTAACGGCCTTCATGATAAGTTAATTACCGCTTTGCAGCATAAATTTATACAGTAATAAACCGGAGCGACAGTGCAATATAAAGAAACCATTACGCTTGCCTTTAGTGGCGCGTCAGGTGCGCCATATGGCTTACGATTACTTGAAGTATTGCTCGCGCAGCAGTTTCGCGTGTATGTGTTGATCTCAAGTGCTGCTCGTGTAGTACTTGATACTGAATCAAACATAAAGTTATCAGGTAATGAAGATAAGGCGACCGAGCAATTAAGTACATTATTTAATGCACCAGCAGGTCAGTTACAAGTATTTGGTAAAGATAACTGGTTTAGCCCGGTAGCGTCAGGCTCTGCCGCACCGAAAAAAATGGTTGTATGCCCGTGTAGCGCAGGGTCAGTCTCTGCGATTGCAATGGGGGCGTCAGATAATCTATTAGAGCGTGCAGCAGATGTAGTGATTAAAGAGCGCGGTCAGTTAATTTTAGTGCCACGAGAAACACCATTTAGTGAAATTCATCTTGAGAACATGCTAAAACTCGCCAAGCTTGGGGTGACCATAATGCCTGCGGCACCAGGTTTTTATCATCAGCCACAAACCATTAATGACTTAGTTGACTTTATGGTTGCGCGTATTCTAGATCATTTAAATATTGAACATACCCTCACTAAGCGTTGGGGTTATGGGGAAGGGAAATCATGAGTAAAGCACTTGCTTTGAATATTGAAGGCCTTACTAAGGTTTATAAAAATGGTGTTGAAGCAGTCAAAGGCATTGATCTGCAAGTGTATGAAGGCGATTTTTTTGCATTACTTGGGCCTAATGGCGCGGGTAAATCAACGACCATAGGCGTGATTTCGTCATTGGTTAATAAAAGCCAAGGCAAAGTGGAAGTATTTGGTCATAACATTGATACCGATTTAGAAGCCGCTAAATCGCAGCTTGGTCTTGTACCGCAAGAATTTAACTTTAGCCAGTTTGAAACCCTTACACAAATATTAGTTAATCAAGCCGGTTACTATGGTGTGCCGCGAAAATTAGCCCATCAGCGAGCTGATAAATACTTAGCACAATTAGGCTTACTCGAGAAAAAAGACAAACAAGCGCGTACTTTATCGGGCGGTATGAAGCGTAGGTTAATGATTGCCCGTGCGTTAATGCATGAACCAAAACTGCTTATTTTAGATGAGCCAACAGCGGGTGTTGATATTGAGCTGCGCCGTTCTATGTGGGATTTTTTACGCCAAATTAATGAGCAAGGTGTAACGATTATCCTTACGACACATTATTTAGAAGAAGCTGAATTATTGTGTAAAAATATCGCTATTATTGACTCAGGTATTATCGTTGAAAATACCACGATTAAAGCATTGCTTGCCAAATTAGATAAAGAAACGTTTATTCTGGATTTAAAACAACCTGTACAGCCGGTTACAGTCACGCTTGATGGCTATAAATTTACAATGGCTGATGATCATACCATTGAAGTAGAAGTGGCAAAATCACAAGGTTTGAATGCGGTATTTACAGCATTAACTGAGCAGGGTAATACCGTACTTAGTATGCGTAATAAAGCGAACAGGTTAGAAGAGTTGTTTGTCGGTTTACTAGAACAAGGGCGGGGCAAGTAGATGTTTAAATATGGCGTAGCCTTAAAAAGTTTATGGTTTAAAGAATGCATTCGATTTTTACGTATTTGGATTCAAACCTTAGTGCCACCTGCGATTACCATGAGTTTATATTTTGTGATTTTTGGTAATTTAATAGGCTCTCGTATCGGTGATATGGGCGGTTTTAGCTATATGGAGTTTATTGTTCCTGGTCTAATCATGATGTCGGTGATCACTAACTCCTACTCTAATGTGGCTTCAAGTTTTTATTCAACCAAGTTTCAAAAAAGTATTGAAGAGCTATTAGTCGCACCAGTGCCTAATTATATCATTGTGCTGGGTTACATGGGCGGCGGTATGACGCGTGGTATGCTGGTGGGGTTAATTGTTACGTGTGTATCTTTGTTATTTGTTGATATTCAAATCCATAACGTATTTGTGATCATAGCGACGGTAATATTAACATCAGCGGTATTTGCATTAGGTGGTCTGATTAATGCTATTTACGCGAATAGCTTTGACGATATTAGTATTATTCCTACCTTTGTTCTAACACCGCTGACTTATTTAGGTGGGGTATTTTACTCAATCACGTTATTACCAGAATTTTGGCAGGGGGTATCGCAGATTAACCCAATTATTTATATGGTTAATGCCTTTAGGTATGGCTTTTTAGGCGTATCAGATGTTGATTTATCTGTTGCATTTGGTGTGTTGTTGTTATTTATTACAGCACTATTTACAGTCGCGTTGACGTTAATTAAAAAAGGTGTGGGGTTAAGACACTAATGAGTGATGCAAATTCACGAAGTATTGTATCTAATCAACAAGGCTTGCATGAAAAGCTGGATGAGATAGTTAATAAACATTTAACTGCTGAGTTTAAAAAACCCATTGCAGCGCATACGCAAATGGCATTTGATCAAGTAAATGAAAAAGTGCAGGCTTTTGCTGGGCCCATTATTTTAGATTCGTGTTGTGGCGTAGGCGAAAGCACTGCTAATTTAGCAAAGCGTCACCCAGATGCGTTAGTGATAGGTATTGATAAGTCATCACATCGTTTAGATAAGCATGACATTGAATACAAGCAAACAGACTCGGGCCAGTATATTTTAGTGCAAGCTGACCTTAATGATTTTTGGCGTTTAGCTGTCGCTGCCAATTGGCAGCCAACGCACCATTATTTGTTGTATCCAAATCCATGGCCTAAAGCTAAGCATATTCAACGGCGTTGGCACGGCGCTGCTATCTTCCCATTCATCGTTAAGTTAGGCGGGTTACTCGAAGTTCGCAGTAACTGGGATATCTACGTAAAAGAGTTTGCTCAAGCATTACAGTTAACTGGGCAGCATTGTGAGGTAGAACTATTTAGTAGCGATACCGCCATTACTCCGTTTGAGAGAAAGTATTGGGCGAGCTCTCAGCAGAGCCACCGATTAGTGATTGCGCTGTTATAGTCTTTTTTAAACGACTACTTATTTGTGGCGCTGGTTCGGCAAAGTAATAACCTTGCATCAGCGTCACATTTGCCTTTAACAAGGCATCGACAATCGCTTTATTCTCTACCCATTCAGCAATCAGTTGTAAGTTTAGTTGCTTTGAAAAGCTGGCAATGTGCTCAATATAGAGATATATATCTTTATCGTGAATTATTTGTCTGATCAATGTACCGTCTAGTTTAATGCCATCAACTTCTAATTTTAAGACATTAGATATATTAGAATACCCAGTACCAAAATCATCAATGAAGACCTTTACGCCTCGTTGCCTAACCATTGCAATAAACGCTTTAACTTCAGAAAAGTTAGCGATAGCTTCTGTTTCGAGTAACTCTAAGGTGATATTTCTAGGTTGAGGATAACGTTTTAGTTCACTTTCTAAAAACTCACTTAAACCGGGGTCAAGCATATCTTGGGCGGTAATATTTATACTCCAGCATATACTGGTTTTTCGGAATCGTTCAAAGCATTGCGTCAGCATAGATCGCGTTAACATGCCGTCCATGCGCGAGCGGTTTACAACATTTAAAAATGCGTCAGGTTTTAATATTTCACCTTGGCAAGTAATCATCCGAGCTAAGCATTCATATTGGATTATTTTGTTATGCGTACTGTCATAGATTGCTTGAAAATAGGGAACAATGCGGTTGTTTTCAAAGGCCTCTCTAACTTCTTTTGCCATTTCAACATTGTATTGGTATTGGCTTTTTACATCATGTAGAGCTTTTGAGTAATTAACAACAGTATGACGCCCTTGCTTTGCTTGTAGTGCGGCAATGTGGGCATTCTCAAGTAGCATAGATTTATTGCCGTTAGCGATACCAGCGCATAAAGTAATATAAATAAATGGGTTAGTAAGTAGTGGGGTGCTGCAATTATACTCTTCAATAATGTTAACAAAGCTGTTGTTATTATCATCGAATGAAGTAAGTAGAACAATCTTATTCGTTGCTAAACGAAATATTCGGCTGTCGGTTGGCCGGCGTTTATTAAAGTGCTCTAACAGGTTTTTCATTACTCTGTCGCCAACTTCGGTGCCATAAAAGCTATTTATATCTTCTATTTCATTGACCCAGATAACAGCAAGTTGCATATGGTGAAGTGGTGATTTTTTGATGAAATATTCAAGCGCAATATGATTGGCAAAACCACTAGCTGAATCAGTCGATATGGCACGCTTTAATAAAAATATATAAATGCCAGCAACCAATAACGCAATGAAAAAGAAAAAGCTAGCCATAGCAGCTGCTTTTGAAGCACTTAACTGTAGACGTTGATTTAGGTCATAAATAGTAATATCGGCACCAGTAATATAAGTAACACCATTACTATCAACAAAAGGAATAAAGATTGTTTTAAAGTGGCCCCATTGATCTTTTGATATTTCGAATATAGGTTCAGTAGAATAAAAAGCGCCTTTATTAGCATCGGTTGCTTCAGGATAGAGGTCAAGAAGCTGTGTTACTTTCCCGGTATTTTGATCCTTTTGGGTATAACTTGAGGCGCTGAAATGGACTTGTCCATCTTTTAAAATCATCGCGTAAACATAGGCAATATCGAGAGTATTGGCAAACTCTGATAGTTGGCGACTTTTTTGTTGATATTCGCTGCGGCTGACATGTAGCCCCGCATTGAGTTGACGATGATAATCATCACCCAATATATGCTTTACGCTTAGTGCCGCATTAAGCAAACGAGTATCAACACTTTGCATAATATCATTACGCGTGCTGTGGTATGTGTAGTAAACGTAAGCAAGTAAGCTGATAACAAAAACGACAAAACCGGCCATTATCCATTTGGTTCGTATACTTCCTTTTATCATGTGTGCCTCTTTTGTGGTCGCTACACCATTATACAAAAAATGGCTGTCTCAGCTATAAATAAATTACGGCGCATTTTAGCAGCAAATATTAATCAATTTATCATTAATTTGTCATGCAATTGACTGCTTTTATGGCTTTATACGAGACATTACTACTCTATTGCAGTAAAGTTAACGCATTTCGTAGAATCATTGTAGCTGGCGTTGTTTATGCTAAGGGCCTTTAATTGGGTCTTTGGATAAAAGAAAGCTACATTTACTGGGTATAAAGATGGATCAAAAGCGTTGTGCCGTCGCCTCTAAAGAAACTCTGATGCGTATATTTACCGTGCCTGAAGCACCTGACTCAACTTTGAGTAAAATCGAACTTGAGATTTCGAGCAACTTAGCAGGTTTTTTGAATGAGAACATTGCGGCAATTGAAAAGCCATTGCATGAAATTGAAAAAGATTTTCAATCAGCGGTGATCCCAGAAGATCCAACTTTTGTTTCAGCTTATGCGCAGGACATTATGGAGCAACTTGTTGCTCATTCAGTGCATACAGCCGCGCCAAGCTTTATTGGCCATATGACTTCAGCGCTACCGCATTTTGTGCTGCCACTATCTAAGTTGATGGTGGGCCTTAATCAAAACCTGGTAAAAATTGAAACCTCCAAAGCATTTACTCCCCTTGAACGCCAAGTACTTGGCATGATGCATCATTTAGCATACGGGCAAGATGACGGTTTTTATAGTAAATGGATGCACAGTGCTAAAACATCACTCGGTGCATTTTGCTCTGGTGGCACAATTGCAAATATTACCGCGTTGTGGATTGCCCGTAACCGTTTGCTTAAAGCGGATGGGGAATTTAAAGGGATTGGTACACAGGGTTTAATTAGTGCCATGCTGCATTATGGTTATAAAGGCTTAGCGGTATTGATTTCTGAGCGTGGCCATTATTCATTGGGTAAATCAGCTGATTTATTAGGTATTGGTCGTGATAACTTTATAGCCATTAAAACGGCTGATAACAATAAGGTCGATGTTGATGCAATGCGCGCGAAAGCACATGAGTTAGAAGCGCGAGGCATAAAAGTGATGGCCATAGTAGGCGTAGCGGGCACTACTGAAACCGGCAATATTGATCCACTTGATGCCATGGCTGATTTAAGTGCAGAGCTTAACTGTCATTTTCATGTAGATGCTGCCTGGGGTGGGGCAACTTTATTATCGCAAACTCACCGATCACTTCTAAAAGGTATTGAGCGAGCAGATTCAATTACTATTGATGCGCATAAACAAATGTATGTGCCAATGGGGGCGGGGCTCGTGTTATTCAAAGACCCCACAGCGACGGATGCTATTGAGCATCATGCTGAATATATTTTACGCAAAGGCTCAAAAGACTTAGGTAGCCATACGCTCGAAGGCAGTCGCCCAGGTATGGCGATGTTAGTGCATGCTTGCTTACGAGTAATTGGCCGTAAAGGCTATGAAATATTGATTGATAAAGGCATAGAAAAAGCACAGTATTTTGCTGAATTAGTTAAAGCGGATGACGATTTTGAGCTGATCTCAGAGCCTGAATTATGTTTGCTAACATACCGTTATGTACCAAAGAAAATTAAGCAAAAAATAGCAGAAGCAGACGAGCAAACACGGCTAGATATTTTTGCCTCACTAAATCGTTTTACCGCCAGTATGCAAAAACGTCAACGAGAAGCAGGGCGCTCATTCGTTTCGCGTACACGTTTAACACCAGCTCAGTATGATCATCAACCTACCGTGGTATTTAGAGTGGTACTTGCTAACCCACTTACATCACAGAGTATCTTAAAAGATATTTTGGCTGAGCAAAAAGAACTGGCTAAAACAGATCCTGTCTTTAAAAAATACTTATCTAAGTATATGAAGTAATAATTAATGGTGTTAGTTATGTAATTAACACCATTAATGCTTTGTACATTAGCTAAAGCAACTCGCTTTAATCATTTCACTAATAATAGTTTGCGATGGTTTTATTTTTTCCATCGCTAAAAACTCATCCGGCTGGTGAGCTTGATTAATAGAGCCTGGCCCCATAACAATGGTTTCACAGCCTAATTGCTGAATAAACGGTGCTTCAGTACAGTAATTAACTGCGACCGCTTTCTCGCCAGATATTTTTTCTGCCAGTTTAACCAATGCCGAATCAGTGCTGCCGGTGAAAGCGGGAATTGGCTCGTGCATATCGACCACACTCACTGAATCTGGGTATTGATTGTTTATTTCAGCGGCCATTTTTAGCAGCATCATTTGCAATTCTTGTACGCTTAAACCCGGCAATGGGCGCATATCAATGTGCATTTCGCAGCAGCCACAGATGCGGTTTGCATTATCGCCACCGTGGATATGGCCTAAGTTTAAAGTAGGGTAAGGAATAACAAAATGCTCAACTGCATACTTATTCTTTAATTCTTCTTTTAAAACTAATAATTTTGCAATCACTTTATGCATTACTTCAATGGCGTTTAAGCCGCGCTCAGGATCAGAACTGTGACCTGAACGACCCACTACTCTAATAGCACTGCTCATATGCCCTTTATGCGTGAAAACAGGCGTCATATCAGTAGGCTCACCAATAATACAGCGGGCGGGCTTTAAATTTGAGTGCTTACAAATTTGTTGCGCGCCGGCCATGGTCGTTTCTTCATCGGCGGTGGCTAAAATCAAAATTGGCTGTGTTTGTGCGCCTTTATCTAGTTCATTGATAGCGTGCAATACAAAAGCAAAAAAACCTTTCATATCAATGCTTCCTAATCCATATAATTTATTATCGTGCTCACTTAATTTAAACGGATTATAGTTCCAGCGGCTATCATCAAATGGCACGGTATCAGTATGACCAGCAAGCATTAAACCGCCATCCCCTTGGCCTCGTTTTGCGAGTAAATTAAAACGACCTTTAGCGCCCGACAATTCTGTTATTTCACATTCAAATCCAAGGCTTGTACACCAAGTGGCTAATAAATCAATCACCCCTTTATTACTCATAGACAATGACTCATCCATAGCACTAATTGAAGGCGCAGCGATCAATTGCTGATACATAGATAAAAAAGACGGTAATGACATAAAAAAATCCAAAATAAGTATTCAATCTAATTGCATAACAATATAAAAGTATTTATGATGAATATCAATTCACTTTTTAAGCATAAATATATTAAAGCGACGCAATGAATATAAAACGACGATAACCCAGTTTCATTCCTAAAATAGTGTGTTTATGCACTGTTAAACCCGATTTGAACATAAATGTAGTAATAAAAACCAAAAAGAGTAACGAATGAAAGTAGTGATTATTGGCGCAAGTGGTTATAGCGGCGCAGAATTAGCCAGTTTAGTCGCAAAACACCCACAATTAACCTTAGCTGGTTGCTATGTATCTGAGCAAAGCTTAGATAAAGGTAAATTATTAAGTGACTTGTACCCTGAGCATCTAGGTTTACTAGATTCTCCTTTATTACCGCTGAGCGAAAGTGCGTTTAGCGATATTGACAATACGGCTGACTTTGTTTGTTTATGTACTGATCATAAAGTGAGTGTTGATTTAGCGCCACGTTTTTTAAGCATGGGCAAAAAAGTATTTGATTTATCAGGTGGCTATCGTTTAAGCAGCAATGAAGATTATCAAACCTATTATGGCTTTGAACATCAGCATACAGAGTTATTGAGTGAAGCGGCATACGGATTAGTTGAGTGGAATAGCGAAGCAATTGCAAAAGCAAAGCTTGTGGCTGTGGCGGGTTGTTATCCAACAGCTGCATTAAACGCGTTAAAGCCATTACAACAAGCCGGGTTATTGGCTGATCAAACTATTATTATTAATGCCGTATCAGGTGTTACAGGTGCAGGGCGTAAAGCCAGTGTGGGCACGCATTTTTGTGAAGTGTCATTAGCGCCATACGGATTATTTAATCACAGGCACAGCCCTGAAATTGAACAACATTTAGGTCATAAAGTGTTATTTACACCGCATTTAGGTAATTTTCCACGCGGTATTTTAGAAACCATTTATGTACAACTAAAAGCAGATGTAACGCCAGAGCAAGTTACGCAAGCCTACCAAGTGCTTGTTGATGAGCCACTGATCCGATTACTGGGTCGTAAAATACCATCAATTAAAGGGGTGGCTAAGCAGCCGTTTGTGGATATTGCTTGGCAACAACAAGGGTGCCAACTGATTGTAATGGCAGCCATTGATAACTTATTAAAAGGTGCTGCTGGGCAAGCACTACAATGTATTAATTTAGCGATGGGGATACCTCATAGCACTGGTTTAAAAGGGTAATTAGTAATGCAAACATGGGTCATTAAACTCGGTGGTGCAGTACTCAATACAGAAGACGCGGCAAAAGCGTTATTTGAGGCGCTGGCATCGCAAACTCAAGCGCAATTTGTCATCGTTCATGGCGGAGGCTCACTGGTAGATAATTGGTTGAGTGAGGCGGGGTTTGCCAGTGCGAAACATCAAGGCTTACGCATCAGTCCGAAAGAGCAAATGCCTTATATTGTAGGGGCATTGGCAGGCTGTGCGAATAAACAATTAATGAGCCAAGCAATTATTGCGGGTCATAAACCGGTCGGACTTAGTTTATACGAAGCGGGCATTATTTCGTCACAAAAATTAAAAGCGCTTGGTCAAGTGGGTAATTGTGAAAGTGGTGAGCAAAGCGTGCTCCCTGAGTTGTTAAAGCTCGGACGCTTACCGCTGGTGAGCTCTATTGGCTTTGGTGATGATGGCCTTTGGTATAACGTAAATGCCGATGAAGCTGCTGCGGCAATTGCAAAAGAACTTAATGCAGAAATTATTTTTATGACTGATGTAGAGGCAGTGCTTGATGCAAATAAACAGCCGTTACATCAACTTGACACAAATCAGATCAATACTCTGATTACAGATGGAGTAATTTTGGGTGGGATGGAGGTCAAAGTAAAGACCAGCCTTCTTGCTGCCCAGCACTTACGACGCGGAGTGTATATTTCGAGCTGGCAAAAGCCAGAAAATTTAGTCGCTCTACTTGCCGGTGAGCACGTCGGAACAAAAATTACACCATAGGTTTTTATATGTTTAATCATTTTTTATCGGGTCTTGAACTAGACCAACAAGGCGCACTTAAGTTACTTAATCTTGCGCAAAAAATTAAAGCGAATCCTGCTGATTTTAGTCAAGCCCTAGCGGGTAAATCCGTGGTTACTTTATTTGAAAAGCCGAGCTTACGTACGCGTTTATCATTTGATATTGGTATTAATAAGTTAGGTGGTCATGCGGTGTATCTTGATTCGCAAAATGGTGCCATGGGCGCACGTGAATCAGTGAAAGATTTTGCTTTGAATATCGCCAGTTGGGCAGACGGCATCGTGGCACGGGTATATCAACATAAAACGTTAACTACACTTGCTGAGTTCTCGAGCGTTCCTGTGGTTAATAGCTTGTGTGATTTATATCACCCATGCCAAGCACTTGCTGACTTTTTAACACTGCAAGAAGTGTATGGTGATGTAAGCCAACTAAAACTGGCTTATTTAGGTGAAGGTAACAACGTAACTCATTCACTAATGTTGCTTGCAGCTACTTTAGGTACTGATTTCGTTGCTGTATGCCCTAAAGGCAGCTCACCGGATTCGCAAATTTTAAAGCAAGCAGAACAAATTGCAGCAATGAATGGTGCATCAGTGATGGTCAGTGACCGTGTTGAAGCGGCTGTAGGTGCTAACGCTGTGTATGCAGATACATGGGTATCAATGGGTGATGAAACGCCACTTGATCAAGTAAAAGAAAAGTACATGCCGTATCAATTAAACAAGGCGTTACTTGAACTAACAGGGGCTGACACTGTACTGCATTGCCAGCCTGCACACCGTGAGTTTGAAATTACTTCAGAAGTAATGGATGGTCCGGCGTCAAAAATTATACAACAAGCAGAAAATCGTATGCATGCGCAAAACGCGTTGCTTGTTTCATTATTAAATCCAAATTTTGTGTAAGGTATCACCAATGCGTTCTATTAAAAAAGTTGTATTAGCCTATTCTGGTGGTTTAGATACGTCGGCCATTGTGCCATGGTTAAAAGAGAACTACGGCTGTGAAGTCATTGCGTTTGTGGCCGATGTAGGTCAAGGCGCAGAAGAGCTTGAAGGTGTTGAAGCAAAAGCGATCGCATCAGGTGCATCTGAGTGTTATGTCGTTGACCTAAAAGATGAGATGGTAAGTGACTATATTTATCCAACGCTTAAAACAGGTTCAATCTACGAAGGTACTTATTTATTAGGTACGTCAATGGCACGTCCTATTATTGCAAAAGCGCAGGTTGAAATTGCTCGCAAAGTAGGTGCTGATGCACTTTCTCATGGTTGTACTGGTAAAGGTAATGACCAAGTACGTTTTGAATCGTGTTTTGCCGCGCTTGCTCCAGATCTTCAAGTGATTGCGCCATGGCGTGAGTGGGATTTATCAAGCCGTGAGTCATTACTTGATTACTTAGCAGAGCGTAATATTCCATGTTCAGCGTCTGCAACTAAAATCTACAGTCGTGATGCAAACGCGTGGCATATTTCGCACGAAGGTGGTGAGCTTGAAGATCCGTGGTGCCAACCAAGTGAGCAAGTTTGGACATGGACTAATTCACCAGAGCAAGCGCCGAATGAACCTGAGTTTGTTACCTTAAAGGTAGTTGAAGGTGAAGTAGTTGCGGTAAATGGCGAACAACTTAAACCGTATGACTGTTTAGTTAAACTTAATGATATTGCATCCCCGCATGGCGTTGGTCGTGTTGATATCGTTGAAAACCGCTTAGTGGGCATGAAATCACGTGGTTGTTATGAAACACCAGGTGGGACAGTGATCATGGCTGCATTACAAGCGATTGATGAGCTAGTACTTGATAAAGCAAGTCGTAAATGGAAAGAAGTATTGGGCGGCGAGTTCTCACACTTAGTCTATGACGGTCGTTGGTTTACACCACTTAAAGACTCAATATTAGCGGGCGCAGAAGCATTATCAACTGTTGCTACTGGCGAAGTTATTCTTAAGCTTTATAAAGGCCAAGTAACTGCGGTTCAGAAAAAATCACCAAATAGCTTATACAGCGAAGACTTTGCAACATTTGGTGCAGATGATGTATACGACCAATCGCATGCTGAAGGTTTTATTCGTTTATTCTCGCTTTCAAGCAGAATTTCAGCACTCGCGAAGAAGTAATTTTACAAAAGCCCCGTACATAAAGCGGGGCAATTTCAGGGTTTGGAGATATTTCATGGCATTATGGGGCGGACGTTTTTCTACGGGTCCAGATGAGGCGTTTAAACAATTTAACGACTCACTTCCCTTCGATTATCAACTCGCAGAGCAGGACATTGTTGGCTCTGTTGCATGGGCTGGTGCCTTAAAGCAAGTTGATGTATTAAGCAGTAGCGAGCATCAATCGCTAGTAGCAGCATTAAATGAATTACTCGACGAAGTAAAAGCTGATCCACAAGCAGTGGCAACTTCGGGCGCTGAGGATATTCATTCTCATGTTGAAGCTGCTTTAATCGAAAAAGTGGGCGATTTAGCTAAAAAACTACACACTGGACGTAGCCGTAACGACCAAGTTGCTACAGATTTTCGTCTATGGTGTCGTGATACCGCCGATCATTTACTTGAAGCGCTAGCGCAGTTAAAAGGTGAATTTATTGCTTTAGCTGAACGTGAGCTAGGAACTATTTTACCGGGTTACACCCATTTACAACGTGCTCAACCATTGCTATTTAGTCATTGGTGTATGGCGTATGTTGAAATGCTTGAGCGTGATGAAAGTCGTTTAGCTGATGCTAAAGCCCGTATGAATTTTTGCCCATTAGGCAGTGGCGCACTTGCCGGTACGGCGTACCCAATAGATAGGCAAACTCTTGCCGCAGGGCTAGGTTTTACCGCTGCGACAAAAAATAGTTTAGATGCTGTGTCAGACCGGGACTTTGTTGTTGAGTTATTAAGCTGTGCGTCAATCTCCATGATCCATTTATCGCGTATGTCAGAAGATTTGATCTTCTACAACTCGGGTGAAGCCGGGTTTATAGAGTTGGCAGATAATGTCACTTCAGGCTCATCATTGATGCCGCAAAAGAAAAACCCCGATGCACTAGAGCTTATTCGTGGTAAAACAGGCCGTGTATTTGGTGCCTTTAGTGCCATGATGATGACCTTAAAAGCCCTGCCACTTGCTTATAATAAAGATATGCAAGAAGACAAAGAAGGCTTATTTGATGCAATGCCTACATGGCTTGCGTGCATTCATATGGCTCAGGCGTGTCTCAAGGGGGTTAAAGTTAACGGCGAACGAACTTTAGCAGCAGCTAAGGGTGGGCACTCAAATGCAACCGAACTTGCAGACTACTTGGTAGCTAAAGGTATACCCTTTAGAGAGGGGCATCATATTGTGGGTGTGCTTGTGCAAATGGCTATCGCACAAGGGAATAACTTAGAGGATTTAAGTTTAGAACAGTTCCAATCAGTGCATAGTATTTTTGAACAAGATGTATATGCTGTATTAGAAATAGACGCATGTATAAAAGCACGTCAAGCATTGGGTGGCACATCGTTAGAGCAAGTTACCATTGCAGTTAAAGATGCCAAAAAAAAACAGCAAATAACGGTACGCGACGCTAATCTTGATGATGTTGAAGGTATTGCGAAGCTAATACAACACTGGGCTACCGTAGGTGAAAATTTACCACGTGCTAAAAGCGATATGGTGCATTCTATTAATGAATTTGCTGTGACACAAGTGAACGGGAAAGTTGCAGGCTGTGCGTCATTGTATATTTATGATACCGGCCTTGCTGAAATACGCTCCTTGGGTATTGACCCTGATACAGGCGTAACTGGACAAGGGCGGCAGCTGGTGGAGCATTTACTAACTAAAGCCAAAAAGTTGGCGCTTAATCGTATTATCGTTTTGACGCGAGTCCCTGATTTTTTTGAAAAACAAGGCTTCACATTCTGTACTAAAGACAGCTTACCAGAAAAGGTAATGAAAGATTGTGAACTGTGTTTACGTAAAGATAATTGCGATGAAGTCGCAATGGAATTTATTTTGAAGCTAAGTAATAGTGCGGAGATCCCGTGTAAAAACGTGGCTTAAAATCCCTGGATATAAAAGACGTACGGTTATCCCTGTGCGTTTTTTTATATTTGACATAAACTGGTATGACCTCACCTCTGAGTTTTCAAGTTGCAAATCGGCTATTTAAATTTACTAGATCAAAAAAGATCAATTTTATAAAAAGTTGGATCGTAAATTGCTATTAGGTACATGAGATGGATAAAAATTGATTCATCTTTACAAAAACGCCAAAAATTTAACAGAGCGTTATCAACAGCGACTTAAAACTGCTTAGGTCACTATTAACATTAAATGAAAGGAATAGTCTCATGCAAGTTACAGGTAATAGCCAATTACAAATGCAAGCATACAGCTCTATGCAACAATCAAAGCCCGCTTTAGAACAAAGCGCTAGCAATAAAACCCTACAATCTGATACAGTGTCTATATCTAATGAAGCCTTATTAGCTGCAGGTGGTGAAGCTGAGATTCAGCGTGGTGGTGGTGGTTTATCAATTGACCCTGATCGTCGTCGCCCATCGTAACTTGTTAATAAGGTTTAGCAAAAACGAGATGGTGTATGTATTTTGATTTAACGTCTTTAGGGATCCACTTTGATACTATTATCATTTGGGGATTATTAATGGCTTGCTTGTATAATTTGTTACTAAAGTTTGCTGTTGAAGACCGAAGTATTTCACCTCTCGTTGTTTCTTTTATAATGTTGCTTTCTTATGGCTTAAGCTATGAGTTTGTTGACCTTAATGCTGGAATGTACGTTTATCTTATCTGGGTAAAATATGACTTTTTAACTATTACTGCCCTTTTGGTCTCGCATAAACTTTTAAAGCTTCCGTACACTGCAACGTTGAAATATATACTTGCTGGACTTACTGTTAATACCTTAATTTTCTTAGGGATACACATTGATATAGTTCTACTAGAGAATAAAGAGTACTGGTGGTTTTGGAGTTTTTATTCTATAGGTATTACGGTTGTAGATTTCTTTATGGTTGTCACACTTATCTTCGGAAAAGATTGGTTACATATTGGAAAGCTTTTTACAAAAAAAAATAATAAAAAACAAATTAATAGCCTAAAAAATTGTTAACGTAACTAATTAAAAAATTGTGGCGTTATTTCAAGAACCTTTTAATTTATATCTATCCTCATTAATCGTATGGGGCTTTCTGATGGCTTTTCTGTACAATCTCGTACAGAAATCAGCCTCACCAGGAAGTGACAGTACAGCAATGTGGGTTGCGTTTACTATTTTCTTATCCTATTTAGTCGGCGATCCATTACTACACCAAAGCATTGGCTATGATATTTTAAACTCCACCACTATTTATGCTATATGGGCAGCTTACGATGTTGTAACGCTACTATTTATTGCCTTTATTTCTGTAAAAAAAACAGTCGAAAACCTACCAGCTAAAATTTACATCATTATTGGTTTTAGCGTTAATATTTTTCTTTTTCTCGGTATGTATGTTGATCTACAGTATGGTAAATATATTGGAGCATGGTGGTTTTGGCACATCTATAGTATTGGAGTTAACTTATCCGACATCATGATGATTATTGCTCTTGTGCTGAATAAGGACTTTCTTGGTTTTGCTAAGTGTTATAAATGGATTTTAAAGAACAAAACACTGTCCCAATCGCGCTGCATTTAATAGCCCATGGCTATGTTGCCACAAGCTCATCATTATTTACTTTTTAAGAATAAACTGCTGAGCTTCCTTGGCCCAAAGATGGCTGCGGAAACTCATTATTGTTCAAAGGCTGTTTTAGCCATGTAGCTTATCTTGTAATGCCTTGACTACTAAAGGACTTACAAACTCGCTTACATCTCCTTTGTGACGCGCTACTTCTTTAACTAAGGTTGAAGAGATAAATGAATTTTTCTCAGCGGGTGTGAGAAATACACTTTCTAAATCGGGGTTTAATCGCCTATTCATATTGGCGAGCTGAAACTCATAATCAAAATCAGACACCGCCCGAATCCCTCGGATCAATACATTGGCATTATGATCACGGGCAAGATCAGCAAGTAATCCTGAGAAACCAATCACGCTTACATTATCAATATGAGTTAATAAACTATTTGCTAGGGCTACCCGCTCATCTAAGCTAAAACATGGTTTTTTACTGGGGTTATGAGCAATGGCGACAATGACAGTATCAAACATCTTAGCTGCCCGTTGAATTAAATCTGTGTGCCCATTCGTTAATGGATCAAAGGTTCCTGGGTAAATTGCAGTGACTTTCATAAGTATCGGCTTAATGTTATGTTTGCGGCTATATTAACAGCGTTTGTAATCCAAATCAGCCTTTCCAATTGAGGGATAAGTGACACGTATGTAAATTAGTTTATTTCAATATGACGTAAACAATACGAATTATGGGTTAGAAATTTTCATGATGGTATTTAATTGTTTATTTATTGTTTATACTGCGCGGCTAATTATATTTGAGTAAACTTTGAGCATTTGCTTTAAAAACAACCTAGAGTAGCAGGATATGAGTACCAAGGATAAAATAATTCAGACTAGCATTAAGCTATTTAATGAGCACGGGGAACGTGCGATTACTACCAACCATATCTCTTCTCACATGGGGATAAGCCCTGGGAACCTTTATTATCACTTTAAGAATAAAGAGGACATTATTCGTCATATTTTTTCACTTTACAGTGAGCATTTACATACCCAGTTTCTTCCTATAGTCAAAGGCGATGAAGCACTTTCGCATTTGTCTGGCTATTTGGATGCATTATTTGAATTGATGTGGCGTTTTCATTTTTTCTATGACAATTTAGGGGATATTTTATCTCGAGATGAAGTGTTGAAAAAAGATTACATTGATTTTCAAGCCGCTTTGCTTGGTCAAGTTAGAGAAATTATAATAGGCCTGCGTGAAGGCGGGGTTATTACAATTGATGACGAAGATGCGGTTGAGCTTGCTCATATGTTGAAGATTACGGTGAGCTTTTGGACGCCCTACATCAAAGCTCGTCGTTTAAGTGGTGAGCTTATGCAGCAAGATATTTATAATGGAATTTTAAAAATATTATTGCTCGTTAAAGCATATGGGACTGAGCAAAGTATCCCAAAAATTAACTTGTTACGTGAAAAGTATAGTGAATTAGCGCAAGAGGCCGAACCTGCCTGATGGGGATTTGAGGTTTGTTTATTTCCTAGACGTTATATTTTTTGCTATAATCGCGCGCCCAACACGTGGGTGCGTGAATTCTTAAAATTGTCTAACGAGTGAACTATGCTTAAATTTATCGTCAAACTCCATCCTGAAATAGCCATTAAAAGCCGCTCCGTGCGTAAACGTTTTACAAAGTTGTTAGAGAACAACATTAAAATTGTATTACGTAAGCTTGACGAAAAAGTACAAGTTCAGAACAACTGGGACAATATATCAGTTGTCACTAAATCTGATGACGCACAAATGCGCATTGATTTTATTGATGGTCTGCAGCGCATCCCTGGTATTGTGCAATTTATTGAAGTAACTGAGACAAACTACGAAAACCTTCACGACATTTATGAGAAAGCACTCGATCTGATTGGCCACACAGTTGTTAATAAAGCATTCTGCGTACGCTGTAAGCGTCAGGGCAAGCATGACTTTACATCAACAGATGTTGAACGTTATGTTGGTGGTGGCTTAAATCAGCATGTTGAAGGGGCGAGTGTAAGGCTTAAAAATCCAGAAGTAACAATACGCCTAGAAATAAAAGATGATAAAGCATATATAGTAACGCAAACTCATTATGGTATGTCAGGTTTCCCACTGCCAACTCAGGAAGATGTATTGTCACTTATGTCAGGTGGTTTTGACTCAGGTGTTGCAAGTTATCAAATGATCCGTAAGGGGGCTCGTACTCACTTTTTGTTCTTTAATCTAGGCGGCGCAGCACACGAAATTGGTGTTAAGCAAGCAAGCTATTATATTTGGAAGCAGTTTAGCTCAACGCATAAAGTTAAATTTATTAGTGTCGATTTTGAGCCAGTTGTCGCTGAAATATTAGAAAATGTTGAAAACAGTCAAATGGGCGTAATCCTCAAACGTATGATGATGCGTGCGGGTAGCCAAATTGCTGAAAAACTAGGTATACAAGCACTTGTTACTGGTGAAAGTTTAGGTCAGGTTTCAAGCCAAACACTGGCAAATCTCAGCGTCATTGATCGTGTTACAGAAACACTTATTTTACGCCCGTTAATTCAGCATGATAAACAAGAGATTATCGATATTGCCCGTAAAATTGGTACTGCCGAGATGGCAGAGACCATGCCTGAATATTGTGGGGTTATCTCTAAAAAACCAACAGTTAAAGCAAAAATTGAGGTTGTAAAAGCAGAAGAGCAAAAGTTTGACTTTGATGTACTTAATACTGTTATTGAAAATGCACGTGTTATGGATGTGCGTGATATTGACCTTGAAGCCAAGCAAGAGCTTAAAGAGGCTGAGTCAGTTTCTGACTTACCTAGCGATGCAGTGGTTGTTGATATTCGTTCTCCAGAAGAAGAAGACGCTAAACCACTTGAAATTGATGGGATTGAAGTAGTGCATTTACCCTTCTTTCGCTTAGCAACAAAGTTTGGCGATTTACCGCAAGATAAAGACTATTACTTATATTGTGCGAAGGGCGTAATGAGCCAACTACAGGCACTTATTTTACATGATAATGGTTTTGCCAATGTAAAAGTATATCGCCCTTAAGTAAGGTCTATCTGATTGAAAAAGCGCGATTTAAATCGCGCTTTTTTTATGCCTGATGGCATCAAGAAGAGATTGATTATGTGGGGTGTTTATATCGAGTATTTTAGCCTGCTGGCAAATATAGCCACACATAGCATCGATTTCAGTTACTCGACTATGGGCAACATCCTGCTGCATTGATGAAAAGTTATTTTGTGTATCACTCATCACTTGATAAGCCGTTGCAAGCACGTCAGCAAGAGTTACATTAACGCCCATTTTTTTGGCAACGTGACATGCTTCATTTACTGTATTTAAGATTTTACGGCTAAATATGGGGGCTCTAAGGGCACCATTTTTTACGTTATAAAGTGCGGAGAGCGGATTGATGGCAATATTTATTAATAACTTTTGCCAACGAAGTTGGTTGATATGCTCACTAAAACGAATATTAGGTAAATTATTTAATTGTGATAATACCGTTTTATAGCGTGTTGCTGCAATTGCATTACAGCTGCCTAAAATACTCTCCCCGTAACCCGTGTGCGCAACCTTTATTGGCGTTACTTTAAAGCCCGCCAAACGCGTGGTTAAAAAGTATAAGCCTTGTTGGCTTTGTAATTGGCACAATAAAGGGTCTAAATCACTGAGCCCATTATGTGATAACACAATATTGCAGTTATCGCTTAAGTAGGGTTTTACAAGTGAGAAAGCGTCATTTACTTGGTATGCTTTTACTGCAAATATAACCGTGTCGAGCGCCTTGGTTTTTAATCGATTTAACTGTGTTGTATTTAATACCGTTGCCGAAATTACCTGTTGCTGCTCATTATATTGGTAGTAGTAATTGCTTTTGCAATCCCCACTTCTCGTTATTAATGTGATTTGATTATTTGCACTTAAAAAGTGGCTATATAACAGCCCTATAGCGCCATCACCGATAATTACGATATTAGCCATGGTTGGGTTTTTTACCAATGTGAAATATCAATTTAATCGTAAAATAACTTGCTGCGCCTGCAAAGTCGGCAATAAAGTCGGCAACTGAAGCTTGGCGATAAGGTAGCATTCCTTGCATAACTTCAATAGCTGCGCCATACCCAGCAAGTAAAAATATTTGTAAGAGCAAAGGAATTTTAAAAGCTTTATCCATGACAACTGCGAGTATGAAAAAAATGCCAAAATGAGCCACTTTATCAACATGTGGAAATAGATTAGCAGCACCTTTAACTTCTTTAGCAAATAAAAATGTAAAGGCCACTATACTGATTAAAAATAGGGCTTGGTATACACGCCGAGTCACAGTTAATCCTAAAATAGCTTAAAAATAGAGCCGCAGTATATCAAACATATTTAGTATCGCACCTGAACAAAGCGCAGAAAAATGTAAAGATTTATGAAATAGACGGTATAATTGTCGTCAAATCCAAATTTAAATTAAAAACATTTTGTTAGGAGAGACACATGCCTTCATTTGATATCGTTTCTGAAGTAGAAATGAACGAAGCAAAAAACGCCGTTGATAACGCTAACCGCGAATTAGAAACACGCTTTGACTTTAGAGGCGTAGATGCGTCTATTGAGCTTAATGATAAAACAATCAAACTAAAAGCTGAAGCCGACTCACAAGTAATGCAGTTGTTTGATATTTTAGCTAATAAAATTTCAAAGCGTGGCATGGACGTTTCAAGCCTAGAGCTACAAGATATTAGCCGTGCGGGTAAAAATGTATTTCGTAATGTTGCGCTTAAGCAAGGCATTGAAAAAGATATGGCTAAAAAAGTAGTCAAAGCGATTAAAGACTCAAAAGTAAAAGTACAAGCTGCTATTCAAGGTGAAGAAGTACGCGTTACGGGTAAAAAGCGTGATGACCTACAAGAAGCAATGCAAGTAGTTCGTGCTGCCGATCTTGGTCAACCGTTCCAGTTTAAAAACTTTCGCGATTAAAAGCCTAGGGCGTATTTAAAAAGCCAAATAACATTGATGTTGTTTGGCTTTTAGTTTGGCTTACGGTTTAGCTATATCTTTGTTAAGCCATAGCGCTTTATTTTTTCAATTAACTCTCTGTGCGGGATAAGCTGTTGCTGACAGTAATTAGCGGCTTGCGCTATTTGCTCCATGGTGAATGCCGCCTGTTGGTGCGCTTCAAAACGTGTGGCTATGGGTTGTAAGTTGGTGGGAAACTCCATACCGTACAACACATACAAGTAATTTTCTAAGTTAAAGCCTTCTAATGCGCTGGTGAAGTTATATTTGTTTGGCACAGTGTCACGCCATAAGGCTAAATTACTTTGCAGCGAATCGCTAATTGAGCTTGATGCTCGGTTATCTAGCCAAAACTGGCTGTCGTCACGACGTGAAATACAATAATGCAGCTTAATAAAATCAATTACTTTTTGCCAAAGCCCAGTAATATTGTCATTAAAGCGCTCGCTTATCGCGGGAATTGCTTTTCGCGTTGCTGGGAAATTCTGCGCCAGCATCCGCGCCGTAATATCAAACACTAATAACCCTGTTGCTTCTAATGGCTCAACAAAACCTTGTGATAAACCAATGGCGATACAATTATTTTTCCATGGAGTTTTACGATAGCCTACTTGCATGGCAATTTTACGGGCGGTTAAATCATCTGCCTGTGGGCCGATATAGTCACGTAATGTTTGCTCTGCTTGGTCATCACTGGTGTGATTGCTTGAATAAACATGGCCAATACCGCGGCGGCTAGATAAGCCAATATCCCAAATCCATCCAGCCTCTTTTGCCGTGGCGTTAGTGTAGGGGTTAATAGGATCATCTGGATTTTGATAAGGTACTTGAATTGCAAGGGCTGTATCGGCAAATAAAATATGGCTCTGGTCAATAAAAGGGACTTTAAGTTTATCGCCAAGCAATTTAGCGGCAAAGCCTGTGCAATCAATAAAAATATCGCCAGAGACCGTGCCAGCACACTTTGTTTGTAAACTTTCAATATCACCTGCAACATTGAGTTTTGCATCTAATACATCGGTTAGAATATGTTTAACGCCTAGCTTGTTGACAGCGTTGTCAGTGAGTAGCGCTGAAAACTTAGCCGCATCAAGGTGATACGCATAACTTGCCATCCCTTCAAATTCACGATGAGTCATATTTTTAGGACCAAGCCCTTGATCACACATATAGCCTTGAGTTGATACGCTATTGGCATAGCTGGTGTTATTTTTATTAAGCAGCCAATACGGAGTCAGATCGAGCTCTTCAATATTTGGGTAGTTGAATAAATGGTGAAAGTAATTTTCTTTTTTGTTATCGGTAGGGTTATCTAGCCAATCAATAAACTTAATGCTGTGTTTGAAGGTCGCATCACATTGACGGATAAAATCTGTTTCGCTGATGCCAAAATGCGCTAATGTTTGGCACATAACAGGCACTGTTCCTTCACCTACACCAATGGTTGGAATATTTTTTGACTCAATAAGTGTAATTTGTACGCTTAATGGGTTGGTGCAGTTAAGCGTTTTAGCGAGGTGATTAGCAGTTAGCCAACCTGCAGTGCCGCCGCCAACAATGATAACTTGTTTAATTTGTTCCACTTTTATTTACTCCAACTTTAATTACTCAACTTAAACAATGGCTTAGTTATTTTTGGATATGTACTATCACAACGATAAATAAAATTATCAGCTTTGAATGAGGTTACTTGATTAATTTACCTTTTTTAATACCCAATAGGTAGGATGAAATTTTTCAGGCTTTCTCAGTCTTTGGCTGTAAGTTGTACATGTAGACCTTGATAAAGCCAGTTTAGCTATATAGACGTCCATTGACTTTCATCTCTAAAATAATCACAATAGCGGCCTATTTTCAAGGTGCTTGCTTACCCTCTCAGTAGATATTTCAAAGAATTGAAACTAACAGCAAGATAATCGGGAAGTTGGTGCGTGTTCATGATGATCACAACCCCAACACTGCCCCCGCAACGGTAATGTGCACAGCACAGAGTCCGGAGACCGGCCTTGAAGTAAACTTAAAATAACTTGTGCGGCGGGCGCAGGTCAGGGGATGTCATGTTAATCAAATCTACTTTAGGTGTAGCAATTGCTGCTGCATTATCTTTTTCTGCCTCAGCAGAACAATCAATCGAACGCATTACCGTTACAGCGAATAAATTTGAGCAATCAATCACTGATGTACTAGCCAGTGTAACTGTTATCGAACGAAGTGATATAGAGCAAGCTAATGTACGTGATCTACCAAGCCTACTTAAAACGAAAGCTGGCTTTCAAATCAACTCAAATGGCGGCTTTGGGCAAAACTCAGGTGTATCACTGCGTGGTTCAAGTTCTCGCCATACGCTAATTTTAGTTGATGGTATTCGCAGTGGCTCTGCCACCTTAGGGTATAAATCGATTAGTAATATTCCTCTTAATTCAATAGAGCGTATTGAAATAGTCAAAGGCTCGCGTGCTGCTGTATATGGTTCGGATGCGTTGGCTGGTGTTATTAATATTATTACGCGTAAAGCACAATTAGTTACCCTTGATGTTACATTTGGCTCAGATGCTTATCAAAATTATCAAGTTGCAGGTACTACCGTTATTGACGCTTTGACTGCATCTTTTAATGCTGGCTTTGAGAAAACGGATGGTTTTGATGTTTTGCAGGGAGTTGCACTTGATGAAGATGGCTATGAAAATAAAAATATTGGTTTTAACGTTAATTATACTAATGAGCAGCTAGGTCGGCTTAAAGCTCGTGGTCA
Source organism: Pseudoalteromonas sp. Ld20 (assembly GCF_045064175.1). Lineage (NCBI taxonomy): Bacteria > Pseudomonadati > Pseudomonadota > Gammaproteobacteria > Alteromonadales > Pseudoalteromonadaceae > Pseudoalteromonas > Pseudoalteromonas sp. Ld20. Next base: position 214,060 of record NZ_JBISHB010000043.1, on the reverse strand, counting down.
GTATAGTGAAGGTTATGCGCAGTATGACAGTGCTTTTTCACCTGCGGACAGTACAGTAGAGAATAATGATTTTGAAAACTATCAGATTGGTTTAGGTTGGGATAAGGCGTTTGAGAATCAAACCCACTCAATTGATATTGCTTTTTCAAACGATGGATCAGATAACTCTCGAATTGATCATACCAATACAACGGTAGTGGATATATTTGAAACACAGCGTAAACAAGTCGATTATAATGGTTTGTATTCAGTTAATCGTGAATTTAATATTAGCGGTGGCTTAAATTGGTATAAAGATGATATCTCAGGTACTACTGGCGAATATAGTAAGAAGAACCGTGAAGTATTTGCTGGCTTTATTGGCGGTTATTACGATGCTGAAAAATTACTTGCAAATTTAGCTATTCGTTACGATAACGACCAATACTTTGGTGATGAAACAACTTATACAGCTGCTGTTGGTTATCGTTTTCACAAAAATGCAACGTTTAGAGTTAGCCAAAGTACGGGCTTTAAAGCGCCAACATTTAACGATTTATACTATCCATTCTCGGGTAATCCAAATTTGGTACCTGAGACATCAGTTAATCAGGAGCTTGGGTTAACTATTGATTTTACTCAAGCCGCTGTAGACATTTCTATTTTTAGAAATGATATTGAAAATTTGATTGCTTGGGCGCCAAATGCGGACGGAAAATGGCAACCAGCAAATATAAATGAAGCTCGCCATGAAGGTGTAGAGTTCAGTTTTAAGAATCAGGTTTTTGGTTTCGATAATCAATTTAATTTCACTTATTTAAATGCTGAAAATACCGCAACAGGTGTGGCACAAACATATGTGTCACCACGAACTATTAATTGGTCTGTTGCTAAGCAGTGGGGCGATTTTGATGCTGGTTTTAACATGCAATATCGCAGCGGGCGTGAGGGTAAAGTGACTATGCTAAGTTCTTATACTCTTTGGGATTTAACTGCAAATTATCAGTTAAACGAATCACTGTCTTTTTCTTTGCGTGTTGAAAATATATTTGATAGAGAATATGACGCTGTTGATTCAAGCAAAAATTACACAACTGGCGAGGTATTTTACTATAACACTGCAGATCGTCGGTTTTTTATTGGTGCAAGTTACCAGTTTTAATCAAGTTTGAAGCATAAATATACAAGCCCGATACGTTACTGTGTCGGGCTTTTTTTTGTGTATAAAAATGCGGTTAACTAACTAGGTATTTTTTATAGTCTTGCTCAAACTTTTTCAGTTTAGGTGCAATAAGCAAGCTGCAATAGCGTTGCTCTGGATTTTCGCTGTAGTAATCTTGGTGATACTGCTCTGCAGGATAATAAGTAACAGCAGGGCTTACTTCTGTCACTATGTCCTCACGTATTTGGCTTTGCAATTTTGCAATGTATGCATTTGTCTGCGCTTGCTGCTCATTATCATGATAATACACAACACTGCGGTACTGCGTGCCTATATCGTTACCTTGGCGGTTTAGTTGAGTTGCATCATGTAACGTAAAAAACATTGCTAATAAGGTTTCAAAGCTTACTACAGTGCTATCAAATTCAATCTGTACGACTTCAGCATGACCGCTCAATCCCGTGCATATTTGTTTGTAGCTAGGATCCGTCGTATCGCCCCCCGTGTAGCCTGAGCTTACATTTAAAACGCCTTGAACTCGTCTAAATGCAGCATCGATACACCAAAAACAGCCACCACCAAATGTTGCGGTTTGATTTGTTGTACTCATTATTTGCTCCTCAAAATTATTAACTGACGCAGGTTATCTAGCGTATCAGAAGAACGAGTAAGCTGGGTTTTTATTTCATCGAATCTGTGACGCAAAAATAGCGTTGCGACTAGCAGACGCAACGCTATTTTAATATTAAAGCTCTTTAAGAGGCTTTTCAGCGGCTTGTTGATTGATTTTTTGTTGTAAAAACTCTGGTGATTGCGTGTTACGAGCCAGTGCATAATAGGCCGCAGGAACGACGAATAGCGTGAGTATTGTCGCGACTATAACTCCCGTAAATACAACAACACCAATAACCATACGACTTTCTGCGCCGGGGCCTGATGCAAGCACTAGTGGTACGGCACTCATAACGGTCGTTAGTGAGGTCATAATTATAGGGCGTAAACGTTGGCTGGCAGCTTGTATAATTGCTTCACTAAATTCTACGCCTTTGTCACGTAGCTGGTTCGTAAACTCAACAATCAAAATACCATTTTTAGCACTGAGGCCAATCAACATTACAATGCCTATTTGGCTGTAAATATTTAAAGTAAGCCCTGTTGCCCATAAACCAAACATCGCGCCCATTAATCCTAAAGGTACGGTTAGCATAATAACAAAAGGATGCATAAAACTTTCAAACTGAGCTGCTAATACCAAAAAGGTTACAGTCAGCGCTAGAATGAAAACATAGGTCATTGCTGATGCGCCTTCGTAATAAAGCTGCGACTCGCCTTTGTAATCAACGGCACCATCAATGTCATTTTCTTCCATCGCCACTTTGTTTAGAAAGTTAAGTGCTTCTTCTAGTGTGTAGCCATCCGCGAGGTTGGCACTGAGGGTGATGGCACGCATACGATTAAAGCGATTTAAACGCGACGCGGTGGCTTCTTCTTTTAGGCTTATTAAGCTATCAAGCGGGACCAGTTCACCACTGCGTGATTTTAAGTAAATATTGGCTATGTCGGTAGGATCTTTAAAGTCTGCTTTAGTTCCTTTTAAAATCACATCGTATTCTTCACCACGGTCAATAAACGTGGTTACGCGACGCTGCCCCAACATAGTCTCAAGCGTACGGCCCACATCAGAGACCGACACACCTAAATCAGCCGCTTTATTTTTATCAATGCTAACTAAAAATTGTGGGAATGTTTCTTTGTAATCATGATCGATTCTTACTAAGCCTGGGTTTTCCTCAGCGCGTTTAATAATGCGATCACGCCAATCGGCCAGTTGATCATAATCATTGCCTTGGAGTACAAACTCAATAGGGCGTGATGAGCCACCTCCGCCAATACCGCGGCGCATAATTGCAAAAGCGCGCACGTCAGTGACCTCGCGCATTTTACCGCTTATCTCATCCATGACTTCCCACGTTGAGCGTTTTCGTTCATCCCAGTCAGCCATGCCGATGATGGCAACACCGCCACTACCACCCCAACCAGGAACACGGACAAGCACACGACTTAATTCGCCTGACTCTGAGTAAGGCATTAAGCGTTCTTCAATTTTTGCCATGTTGGCCGCATTATTTTCGTAGCTTGCGCCTTCAGGACCACTCATCATGATAAAGAAAGTTCCGCGATCTTCTTTTGGTGTTAGCTCAGATGGGATCTGTTGGAATAATGAATAACTAACAAAACCGGCAAGTAATAAAGTTAATGCTAACCCGCCAGAGCGAGTCATATTAGAGCGTAAAGCGTTTTGATAGCTGCGTTCTATTTTGCTAAATAGGCGATCCATGCCTTGGCTAAATTTACTTTGTTTTTCGGAGTGCTTTAATATTTTAGAACATAATGCAGGGGAGAGTGTTAAGGCTGTTACGCTAGAGAAAAACACCGCAGCACTGACAGCCATAGCAAATTCAGTAAACAGCGCGCCAATACGGCCATCCATAAACACCAGTGGTACAAATACCGATATAAGCACTAATGTGGTTGCGATTATGGCAAAGCCAACTTCACGCGCGCCACGATAAGAGGCTAATAACGGTGGTTCACCTAGCTCGATACGGCGGTGAATATTTTCAAGCATCACAATCGCATCATCAACCACCAAGCCAATGGCCAGCACTAATGCGAGTAGAGTTAATAAGTTGATAGAGTAGCCCATCGCTAGTAAAAACATAAAACTACCCACTAATGCCACTGGTACTGTTACGGCAGGAATAAGTGTTGCACGAATATTACCTAAGAAGATGTAGATCACTAATACGACTAAGCCCATTGAAATAGCGAGCGTACTGTATACTTCGTTAATCGATTCATTGATGAAAATAGATGAGTCGTAACTGTCTTCAATTGTTGTACCTTCAGGGAGGTTGCGTTTGATTTTTTCAAGTTCGGCACGGGCATTATCAACAACGGTCAGTGTATTTGCTTTAGCTTGTTTTACAATACCAAGACCAATCATGTTGCGGCCATTACCGCGAAATAAACTTTCATCGTCAGCAGCTTCTAGGTGCACATCAGCGACTTCACCTAAACGCACAAGGTAACCGTCCTCACCGCGTTTTATGACAAGGTTTTGAAAGTCACGCTGATCTTTATAGCTGCGAGCCGTTCGCACAGTAAAGTCACGGTCAATGGATTCAATTTCACCCGCAGGCAATTCAACATTTTCAGTACGTAGCGTATTTTCAATATCAACGCTGGTAATACCACGTGCTGCCATGGCTTGACGATTAAGCCATACCTTCATCGCATATTTACGCTCGCCGCCAACACGTACATTAGACACGCCATCAACGACGGCTAAACGGTCAACAATAAAGCGCTGGGCGTAGTCAGAAAGCTGCAATGAATCCATAGTGGTACTATTAAGTACAAACCAAGCAATAGGGCTTTCATCACTGTTAGATTTAGACACTTCAGGTGGGCGCACTTGCTCTGGAAGACTATCAAGTGCACGTGCTACTCGCTCACGTACGTCGTTTGATGCGGCATCAATATCGCGGTCAATATTAAACTCAATAGTAATATTTGAGCGCCCATTACGACTTGAAGAGTTAATACTTTTAATGCCTTCAATACCTGAAATACGATTTTCAAGTACTTGCGTTATTTTGGTCTCGATGATCTCAGCCGATGCACCAGAATATTGTGTGCTTACGCTAACAATAGGTGATTCAATATCAGGGTATTCACGCAGTGGCAGCATCGAAAATGCCACTAAACCAAATGTGAGTAACAATAAGTTGATAACAATCGCGAAGACAGGGCGTTTAACACTTGTATCAGTAATTTTCACAGATCACCCCTTCACTGTAACTTTACTGCCTGAACGAATTTTAATAATTCCTTCAGTCACAACAAGCTGGCCTGCACTAATACCTTCATCAATTGCAACCCAGCCGTTATGACGACCTGTTACATGCACCTCAACTTTAGTTGCGACACCATCCGTTATCTGAAAAACATAATGTTTGTCTTGTTGCGGAATAATCGCTTTTTCGGGCACCATTATTGCTTGATTTGAACTAAGCTCTAGTGCGGTATTAAGCAGCATACCAGGGCGTAATAAAGTATTGTTATTGGCAAAACTGGCTGTTACTTCAACACTGCGAGTTACGGCATCGATACGAGAGCTTACATGCGTTACTTTTCCTGTAAAGGTTGTGCCTGGGTAAGCGTCATTCTGTGTCATAACTTTCATACCAAGCTGTAATTGAGCTAAGTATTTTTCTGGTACTTTGAAATCAACTTTAATGATGCTGATATCATCTAAGGTGGTGATGGCGGTACTGTTATTAACGTATGCACCGACAGATATTTGACGTTTACCTAACACACCAGCAAACGGGGCTGTAATTGTCATTTCTGCTAATTTTGTTTTGGCATTATCTAATTTCGCTTCGGTAGCATCAACGCGTGATAACTGTTCTTCTAACAGTGATTTTGCCGTAGCTTGTGAGCGGGAAAGTTCCGTTAAACGTTGGAGTTGGCGCTTTTCTTCTCGTAGATTAATAGCTAGCTCTTTAACCGTTAGCTCTTCTTGTTGTGATTGTAACTGAGCGAGCTTTTGGCCTTTATTAACTAGATCACCATCTTTAAAGTAGATGTGAGTAATGTAATCATTTTGTGCGCTTTTTATATAAATTGCTTGATTAGCGCGTGCACTGCCGATAGCCTCAATAAGAATCGCATTTTCTTCACTTGCGACTGCGTGAGCCGTTACTTGTGTTGCCGAGCTTGTAAACCCAGATTGCTTACCTTGGCTGCTGGGTAAATAAAGATAAACCGATAACCCAATAAGTAGGGTAATAATAAATGGAAATAGCGCCTTGCCTGATTGCTTTGAGTACATCTTAGTAATACCAAAAAATTAATTGTATGTAGTGTACGAAATAACGGCGACAAAGAGCTGTCACGTATCTCGTAAATTTGTGCATTAGGCGTAAAAATAAAATTAATTACCTATTTGTACCTGTTTTTTATTTTAAAAGAGAGTGTTATGAAGTTTTCTACTACCTGTCGTCGTTGCTTGAAAATGCGAAAAATAGTACTTTGGGCAATTATTATGTTTGTTTTTTACATGGTTTTTTATCGTTATGGTTAAGCTTAAGTCTGACCCTGGGATTTTAAAGCTACGGGCTCAAGGTGCTTGTCATGGCATAGAAATTTTGCTGGTTGGTGCTTTTGGTGTCATATTTATTATGCTTTTTAACTTACTGCGCCCAGGTGAGATTAGTATTGTTGAAATATTTTTAATAAGTATGTCGATTGCCGCTGTGTTTGTTGGTTTTTTGAAAACCCAAGAACCTTTTTATAGTTTAATAATTGCAGAACAGTATCTTAGGTATGAACATAAATACGGGTATTGGGCTTTAACGCATGCTAATTTTAATCATGCGGGTATACCTAAAACCGACCAAACATTGGAAAAACTTGAGTTAAATGCTGTAGGTATTAAACTTAACGATACAGATGAATTTTTATTGCAGCTATCTCCAAGAATTGCTGGTAAATTATTAATAGAACAGCGCCATCTTTTTATGCAGGCAGTCCAAAAACATTGCAAAAATGGCAATTGCCCATCAGAATGGTTAAGTGAAGATAATTTTTATACCTCTACCAATGGTCGCAACTTTAATGGATTAATCGCAATGTTCGCAAATAGAATGCGACATTTACAGCAACTTACAGGGTATGATTTATTGTTGCCCGCGAGTGTATTAGACAGAAATATCTGGGATTTCTGCCAAAGTTTAAATACCTGGAAAAGAAACCCTAGGGTATTTATTGAGTCCCAATTAAAGGCGAAAAGCCAAAATAGATGTTAGTAGGATGAAGCGATGAGTCAAGATAGATCTTTTATTAAAAGTGGCCGAAATACAATAATCCACAAAGAGAAAAAACTCGATTTAGTTATCGTAAACTCTGAAACTCACCCTAAAATAAAAGTTACTCAAAACGGTTTAGAGCCATTTAAAGAAGATCTGCCAAAAAATCGCCGTGAGGCAAAAGAGCGTTACTTAGATATGGTTTATATTGGCAGTGCTGATGTGTTTGGTGAAGAAAAACGTTTATTGTTCATTCAGGCACTGGATGGGCGTGAATACAAAGTTGATTACAGTAAAATCGGCACTAAACTGTTTGTTCGTATTCATCAAGATAGTTATTTATAGTATTTACTTCTTACTGGCACTGTAGTTGCTTAATATATAAATTAGCGTAGATTTTAATACTACGGAATTTATTTGGTTAAGATGAGGACGCAGTGTATGAAATCCCCTTTAATGGTTTGTTCACTTTTAGGTTTATTGACAGCGTGTGGTGGAGGCGGTGGAGGTAATGATAACCCCGTTATTGCTGCATCAGTGAATGCAGGTGTTGATCAACAAATTATCGAAAAAAGCGAATTTACAATCGAAGCGAAAGGCTCTCCTGTTGACGGTACATACACGTGGCAAAGAGTGAGTGGTCCAATAGTTGAAGGTTTTCCTTTAGAAGGCGCTTCTCAAACCGTACTTGCACCTGACATTAAAGCCGACAGTGAGCTTGTGCTGCGTGTTAACTATCAAAGTCCAGATGGTAAGTTAGTCAGCGATGATGTGCTGATTAGTATTCAGTCGAATAACCAACTTCCTCAAGCAGTCGTAACCCAAACTGCACCCACAATACTGCCGTCAGTTTATCAAGATACAATTACTTTAAGTGCAGCTACATCAATCGATCCAGATGAAAATGGCAGTATTAGTAGCTACAACTGGCAAAAAATTGCAGGTCCAACACTCGAAATCAGTGATTATAAAAGCCAAACTATTAGCTTTACTCATCCGTTGTTGGATAAAAACACCACGGTAATATGGCAGTTGACCGTTGTTGATGATGAAGGCGGTGAGGCAAGTACGCAGCATACTCATATACTTAATAAAACAAATAATGTGGTGATAGCTAAAGCGGGTGAAGATCAAAGTGTTATTGAGCTTGAAAAAGTAACGTTAAATGCAACGAATAGCGAAGTAGTGACCACAACATTTAATTGTCAGTGGGAGCAAACCGTTGGAAGCGTTTCATTAGATAACCAAGATCAATGTATAACTTCGTTTATAGCCCCGACAACCGATGCAGTTAATACCATGACATTTGAAGTGACGGTTACAGACAGTCAAGGACGTTCGGATAGTGATACCGTTGATGTTGTTGTGAACTCAAAACCACTGGGTTTGATCAATGATACTGGTATGGCAAAATGCTTTAATAATACCCAAGAAATAGCGTGTACTAGTCCTGACTTTCCACGCCAAGACGCCGCGTTAGGACGCGATAGTGTTGTGGGTACGCATATAGATAAAGTTGGCAAAGGCGAGCTGGCATTTGATTTCACCAAACTCAATGAATTCGCCGATGAAATTGCTGACGATGCAGCGGACTTTAGCTGTATTCGCGATAATGTTAGTGGCTTAATTTGGGAAGTGAAAAGCCCTAACACAGGCACACTGCCAAGTAGTACACAACTTCGAGAAGGGCAAAATCACTACACGTGGTATTTAACAAGCAGTAATGGCATACAGCAGGGCAGTGTGGCGGGCTCTTCAGATACGTGTTCAACAATATCTCATTGTGGCCTACAAGCTTATGTTGATGCCGTTAATAGCCTAGATTACTGTGGCGGAACAAACTGGCGTGTACCAACTTACTCGGAGTTATTGAGTTTGTTAGATTACTCAAAACAGGGGCAATCTGTGCTTATTGATAGTGATTTTTTCCCTAATACACCAAGTGTCAGTTTACTCACTCATTTACGCTATTGGAGTGCGCAAACAGCTGCTGATGGCACCAGTTTATCGCAGGCTTATATTATTGATATGAATGATGGTAATGACTTGGCGTATCCAAAAAATAATACTGCATTTGTCCGCTTAGTAAGAACAGCAGGAGAATCACAATGAAAATAGCCTTAATCAGTCTTTTACTCTTGAGCCCTGTAATGGCCGTTGCGCAATCTTGTTATGATGGTATCCCAGAAACAACACCCACAGAGCGTTTTACAGTTAATACGGATGGTACGATAAGTGACAGCGTTACAGGATTAATGTGGCAAAGCTGTAGTTATGGACAAACTTATAATAGTGATAGTGGTTTATGTGAGAATAATGCACTAAAAATTACTTGGCAAGAAGCATTACGGGGAGCTGTAAATGATCGCACCGGTAATTATAGCGATTGGCAAGTACCAAGTATTAAAGAACTCGCTAGTATATTAGAGCACCGCTGCGTTACCCCTAGTATTAATGAGAGCGTTTTCAAAGGCAATAAAAGTGAAAACTACTGGACTAATACGTCGGGGATAGCTGATAAAACATTTGCATGGGTGTATCAATTTGATAAAGGGCTTAACAGCCTACATGCAAAAACTTCTAATGTTTATTTACGCTTTGTTCGTTATGAAAAATAAATATCTTTAACGAAAGTAACGTTTAAATACTTCTAACCGCGCATGTTCTAGCGCGGTTTTTATATCTGCGCCTTTAATGCCTTGGTCAATAAATTGCTTTGGGTTGATTGCTCTTGCTTCTTTGCTGGCTTGAAGCAGTAATTGCTGATTTTTAATTACTGAACAATTAGCTATCTCTATGGCCTTAAGTACGGCACTAAAGCGTTCAGGACGTCGCCATAAATCAAGCTTATTACAGCTAAATAAAAGCTGTTCAGGGTGTATTGTAGCGCTTGTTAAAACATCTTGATGCTGCGAGGCATGCAGGGCAAGATCACGCACATCATTAGGTAACCTAATTGCTTTAGCGATTGCGCTTATTTCATTGCTATTGAGTTTGCTCGTGATTTGGCTAAATAGCAGCGCATTGTCGGTAATATTATATTTTTTAGCATACTCAAAGCGTGCTTGCAGCTTTTGGAATAGCTGATCATTCCATATATTTGCTAAAGCGGGGCTAATCACACTAAGCGCGTTGAGATGTGCCAGCGTATTTAAAAAATGATCAAAAGCACCATCGGTCAATGACTTTTCGCATTCTAGCCAAATGCGTTCAGGTGTTAGAGTATTTAATTCACCGCGTTCGACCATTGCCTTTAATAAGCTTTGTGTCTCTTTTGCAATTGTAAAACCAAGGTAGTGATAACGCGCAGCAAAGCGAGCGATGCGAAGTATACGTAGCGGATCTTCACTAAATGCTTGTGAAACATGACGTAAAATACGAGCATCTAAATCTCGTTTTCCGTGATAAGGGTCTATTAAGCTACCATCTTCTGCTTTTGCAATTGCATTTACAGTTAAATCTCTACGGCGCAAGTCATCTTCAAGGGTTACATCGGGAGAAAACTCACATACAAAACCTGTGTACCCTTTTCCTTGTTTACGCTCTGTGCGGGCGAGCGCGTATTCGTCTTTGGTTTGTGGGTGCAAAAAAACAGGAAAATCTTTACCGACCTGTTGATAGCCTTGGTTGAGTAGTTGCTCCGAAGTTGCACCGACGATTACATAGTCACGTTCCTTGATGACCCGCCCTAATAGTTCATCACGAACTGCTCCACCGACCAAATAAACTTGCATATTTCACCCTAAGTATTAACTGTGCAGGTTATTTTACGTTATTTCACAAATAAAATGCTAACAAGGTTTTCACTTAGCGCATTTTTTTGCCATTATAGACGCTGATTTACTAAGCAAGGATATTTAGGGTGTATTTAAGCTATTTTGGCTTGTCAGAAAAACCGTTTTCAATCGCGCCGAATCCACAGTACTTATTTTTAAGTGAACGCCATAAAGAAGCTTTAGCGCATTTGACCTATGGGTTAGGCGAAGCGGGAGGGTTCGTTTTATTAACTGGCGAAGTGGGTACGGGTAAAACTACGCTAACGCGAAGCTTGCAAGATCAGTTGCCTGAAAATACCCAAGTGGCATTAATTTATAATCCCGCACTTTCTGAATTAGAGTTATTAGCCAGTATTTGTGATGGATTTAGTATTGGTTATGATGAGCAAAATGCGACTCTAAAAACGTTAACAGATGCAATTAAAAAACACTTAGAAGCAAATCATGCTAGTGGTGGCCATACAATTTTAATCATTGATGAGGCACAGCTGCTATCGCCCGATGTATTAGAACAGCTACGTTTGTTAACTAATATAGAAACGAACCATAAAAAATTATTACAAATAGTATTAATTGGTCAGCCTGAATTAAACGATTTACTTAAACGTAATGAGTTGCGTCAATTGGCACAGCGGATCACGGCTCGCTATCATTTACTGCCATTAACGCAAGGGCAAACATTTGCCTATGTAAAACACCGACTTTACGTTGCAGGTTGTGATCGTACAATTTTCACTCAAGATGCATTGAAGGCATTATACTTGCTGACCATGGGCGTTCCACGGTTAGTTAACTTATTGTGTGAGCGATGTTTAGTAGGCGCATTTTCTAAGCAACTCATGATGATAGATAGCGATATCGTGATGCGTTCAGCACAAGAGGCTTTGCCGCCAACAACGTTAAGCAGTGAACTAAAGACTGATAAAACATCTTACCATTGGCTTTTCCCTGTGGCTTTTTTAGTCGTGCTTAGTATGGGTATTGGCTTGTCGTTTATTTTTTAGTAGTGGTAATTTATGTCGTATTTATTAGATGCATTAAAACAATCGCAACAACATGATGAAGCTGCAGCGCATGATCGCACTGCAGAGCAAGAAAAACAGCAAAAAGAGTTACAGCGTTATCGTTTCATTGCTATCTCATTGGGTTTACTAGTCGGCTTTATATTGACACTCATGGCTGGCTTTTCAATTGGTAAATGGTTGCAGAACAGTCAAGGTGATGCACTTGTAGCGTCAGATAAAATTATTGCTGTTGGCGTAGAAGAAGAAAAGAAAAACGATGCGGTCCCACAAGTAACGAATCAAGTGCCCGTTAATAACACTACGGCACAACCAACAGTTAGTGCGGTTGTGCCGCAAATTGTAGCACAGCCACAACCACAGATAGTTCAGCCAATTAATCAGCAAATACCTCAACAAAACTCGGGTCAATACCAGTGGGTGCAAGTACCTGTAAATACAGTGCCGACTTATTCGCAAAGTCAACCAATGCTAGTACAAACACCGAATGGCTATCAGCAAGTTTATACCGCGCCACCTCAGCAACAATATAACCCGAATGTAATGCAAGTACAGCAAGTACAACAAGCACCAAATACCAGCGCTAGCAGTATCGATATGAGCAAATACAAAGTATTAGGTAAGCCGTTAGGCGAACAAGCACCGGCCAAACCTAAACCAGTAGCTACCGTGACCGAAGAAGAGTTAGAGATTGTACCTACAGCCCTTAAAAATGCATTTGCACGTGCCATTGAAGATACGCAAAATACGCAGACTCATCAAATAACGCAAGGGACTAAAAATTCATCTTATGCAGAACCGATAGAATTGTTACCCGATGCCTTATTGGCTTTAATACCACAGATTAAGTATCAAGCGCATATCTACTCATCATCACCGGATAAACGTTGGGTGAAACTTAATAACCGTGAGTTATATGAAGGCGATAGAATGGGCGACTTTAGAATTTTAGAGATCACCCCCGAGCAAACCGTATTGAGCTTTGATGATTATGAGTTTAGCTTAAAGGCGCTGCAAGATTGGCCACAGTAGGGGGATTAACTCCCGAGTATCTACATGGATGTATAGACGTGAGCAGGACATGGAAGCTTTGCTCGACTTTTACTTAGCCCACTCGATTACAAATTACACGCCGCGATTAAATCGCCCCTAGATTGAACAAATTTTAATCCTGACGGGTCAATGGATCTTAAGGCAAAATTGAATGTTTAAAAAAGCGAATTAAATCAATATTAAAATCTGCGGGTTTGACTGCACCTTCTAACGCATCTTGGTTGCGACTGTGAGCAAGATCAATATCTTGCACTTCAGTATAGCGTGCGTGTTTGGCATGATAAAACGTTTTTACTTGAGGTTTGAGTGGGCTTGCAGGGTTACTTTTAGTAACCAACCCCACTTTTTGACTCGATAGTTTAACTAAGGTGCCAACAGGATGAATACCTATGCATTGAATAAACTTAGTGAGTAACTCGCCATCAAAACTGTCAGGGCAACCGTCTTTTAATATTTTAAAGGCTTTTATTGGCTCCATACCTGCTTTGTACACGCGCTCAGCTGTAAGTGCATCATATACATCAACAATAGAGGCCATACGCACGTATTGGTTTATTTCATTCGCAGGTTTACCAAATGGGTAACCGCTGCCATCTAAACGCTCATGATGAAAACCTGCAATATCGACAGCGATCCCGGTTAGTCCTGCTTTTTCTAAAATTTGCTTACTAAAGAGTGCATGATCTTGAATAACTTTATATTCTTGTTCGGTTAGCTTACCAGGCTTATTTAAAATTTCATCGGGGATCTGAATTTTTCCAATATCATGTAGGAGAGCGCCTGTAGCGAGCTCTTCGATGAGATCTTTTTCAAAGCCTAAGTGTTTGGCAAAAATACTTATTAAAATAGAAACATTGATTGAATGCTCTAATAGGTAGGTGTCTTTTTCACGCATACGAGTGATACATGCAAGCGCATCTTGATTGCGAAATACAGAATCTATAAAGCCGTTCGCTAATTCTTTAAATGGTGCAATATCAATTGTATTACCTGCTTTAATATCGGTAAATGCTTTGCTTTGCAGTTGTTTTGCTTCTGTATAAAGCCTATTGGCTTTATGCATTTCTTGTTCGACACTATTAGCTGTTAGCCAAGGATCACGTTGCTTGGGGGTATCGTCAATAATTTCATCACAAGTATGCTCTGTACTCGGATCTACGATGGTTTTATCAGGATCAATTTCAACCTCTAATATACCGGCTTTAATAAGTTTATCGATCCCTGTTTGCGTTTTAACCCAACCTTGGTTTTTGATCTTAATTTTTCCAGTTTGTTTCGTCACGTTCTGAACAAACATACCAGGGAGAAGTTGATTAATAGGGATGGTCTTCAAATTATTTACTTCGTTAAAGTGGTTGTTCTTTAAACCTAGCAAACTTTTGCTTATAACTGTAGTAATAGACATGAAAAAGGGCGCTATTTAGCGCCCTTTAGTACTTATTACGTATTTATTCGTCATCTTCTACTAACGTCATTAGCGATGTATTACCGCCAGAGGCTGTTGTATCAATACTTATAGTCTTTTCTGTGACTAAGCGCTTGATTAGCGTGTCGTAGTATTCTGAGCTTATCACTGGCAATATCGCACCTTTGCGTCCTGCAAGCTGTTGGCTAAAGTAACCTAAACGAGAAGAACGAGCTGCAACTACTGCGCCGGCTAAATGAGGGTGTGCTAAAAGCGCTTGCAACTGGTTAGGTTTAGCTACTTGTAAAACACCTTCAGCAACGCCGGTAGAGATAAATTTATCTTTAAAGGCAACCGCTTCGTCATAGAATATTTCAGAGGCTACAGTGATTACAGTATTACCGGCAGCGAGTGCTGTGATAATTGAAATTGCCCAGAAATTAAATGACGTGCTCTTATCCGCATAACACACTACACAACCACGCGCTTCAAGGTGCAGGGTATTTGATTCACCCGTTGGCCCAGGCAACGTTGTATGTTTGCGCATGTGTTTTTCAAGACGGTTAAGCTGTGCACGTGCATCGGCAAGTGTAAGGGCTAAATCGTCCGCAAGCTCGTCAATAATGTCAACAGTTGCTATTTTAGCCAGTAGTTGACGTACCGCAGAAACGCGGTCATTAAGAGGTGTTGCGCGCCAGATTTTCTCGTCACGCATTGAGTTGGCCATTAACTTTTCAACTTGCTCATTTGCACCCGAGTAGTGGTGTAAATCAAGCTCGTCAGGCGTTAGGTTAGTCATTTGTACGTTATCTGGCGATGCTTTTTCTTTCACTAAACGTTGTAGGTAGTTAGGGCCACCTGCTTTAGGACCTGTGCCAGAAAGGCCACGGCCACCAAATGGTTGCACACCAACGATTGCACCAATCATGTTACGGTTAACGTAAACATTGCCCGCACGCGACATTTTCGCTAAGTATTCACAACGCTCTTCTATGCGTGAATGAATACCCATTGTTAGGCCAAACCCAGTGTTGTTAATTTGATCAATTACGTTATCAAGGTCTGAACCTTTAAAGCGAATGATGTGAACACATGGGCCAAATACTTCACGTTTAAGCACTGACAAATCTTTGATTTCGTATAAACGAGGAGCAAAGAAATACGCGCCATTTTCGCTATTATCTGGAATATCACATTGATAATGCAGTGTTGCGTTACCTTTTAGGTACTCCACATGATCGTTTAAGTTTTTAAGCGCTTTTTCATCGATTACAGGACCAATATCGGTTGATAGCAATGAAGGGTCGCCTACGTGTAACTCTTTAAGCGCGCCTTTGATCATCTCAATCACGCCATCAGCAATGTCTTCTTGTAAAAATAATACACGAAGCGCAGAACAACGTTGGCCGGCACTTTGAAAGCCAGAACTGATCACATCATCAACAACTTGCTCAGGTAGCGCTGTAGAATCGACGATCATACAGTTTTGGCCACCTGTTTCGGCAATGAGTGGTACTTGAATATCGTTACGAGCAGCAAGAGTTTGCGAAATGATTGTGCCGGTTTCAGTTGAACCAGTAAACATAACAGCTTGAATACGTTCATCAGGAACAATTGTTTTACCCACATCGCTACCGTGAGCTACTACAGCCTGTACAACAAACTCAGGTAAGCCAACAGATAACATAAGTTCGATAGTACGTAGTGCAATATAACTTGTTTGCTCAGCTGGTTTTGCAATTACGGTGTTACCCGTTACGATTGCAGCGGCAACTTGACCTAAAAAGATTGCCAGTGGGAAGTTCCATGGGCTGATACATAAGATCACGCCACGGGCTTCAAAACGCTCATCTTCACTTAGCTCTTCAGCGCGTGCTGCGTAGTAGCGACAAAAATCAACGGCTTCACGTACTTCATCAATACCGTCTTGCGCTATTTTACCAGCTTCTTTGATACAAATAGCCACAAGCTCATCGTGATGACGCTCTAAAATATCAGCAATGCGGCGCAGTAAATTAGCACGATCTTTTACAGGAGTTTGTGACCATGATTCAAACGCTGTTTCAGCATTGCTTAGCAAGGTCAGCATGTCATCACTAGAGTGTAGTTTGACGTGACCAATGATTTCTTGATGATTTGCAGGGTTTTTAACGGCTAATGAACCTTCAGGTACATCCGTTGCTGCAATACGGTGCTCTGTAAACCAAGTATCAAGATTTTCTTTGAATGGCGTAATGATATTGATATCAGTTAAGTCCATGCCTTTAGAATTTGCACGTTCTTCGCCATATAAATCAATTGGCATTTTGATTTGTGTATTGTACTTGTTACGTAAGCCTTGGAGTGTTTCAACCGGATCCGGCAGTAACGATTCAACAGGTTTAGTAGTATCAACAATCGCATTTACGAATGAAGAGTTTGCACCGTTTTCAAGTAAACGACGAACCAAATAAGCAAGTAGATCTTCGTGTTGGCCTACTGGAGCATACACACGACACTGGATTTTTTCTTCAGTAACGATTTGATCAAATAATGATTCGCCCATACCGTGTAGACGTTGAAATTCAAAACCTTGGTTATCACCTTTTGCAACTTCTAAAATAGTCGCTGCAGTGTAAGCATTGTGTGTTGCAAACTGTGGATAAAGCACATCACGTGCTTCAAGTAATTTAATTGCACAGGCTTTGTAAGAAACATCAGTGGTTGCTTTACGTGTAAATACAGGAAAGTGATCTAAACCATCTTGTTGTGTGGTTTTGATTTCGGTATCCCAGTATGCGCCTTTAACTAAACGTACCATCATCTTACGGCCAACGCGGCTGGCAAGTTCAGTTAACCATTCAATCACAAAAATTGCGCGTTTTTGGTACGCTTGTACTGCTAAGCCAAACCCATTCCAATCAGCTAGGTCATCATCGCTAAATACAGCTTCGATGACATCAAGCGAGATATCAAGACGGTCAGCTTCTTCAGCATCAACGGTAAAGCCAATGTCATAGCTTTTAGCAACCATTGCTAGCTCTTTGAGCTTAGGCACGATCTCGTTCATCACGCGTTCTTTATGCGTGAATTCATAACGAGGATGAATTGCAGAAAGCTTTACAGATATGCCTGGACTTTTTACTGGACCACGGCCATTAGCGGCTTTACCTATGGCATGAATCGCATTCATATAGCTATTGAAGTAGCGATCCGCATCTTTCATGGTGCGCGCGCCTTCACCTAGCATATCGTATGAGTATACATAGCCTTTTTGTTCTTTTTCAGCAGCACGTTCGATAGCTTCGTCAATCGTACGGCCCATAACGAACTGCTTACCCATGATTTTCATGGCAAAATTTACTGATTTGCGAATAACCGGTTCGCCTAAGCGACCAATCGTTTTCTTCAATACACCAAACTGCTGTTCTTTGGTTTTATCTGTGTAGTTAACCATTTTACCGGTAACTAATAGACCCCAAGATGATGCGTTTACAAATAACGAATCACTGCTACCTAAGTGAGAGCTCCAGTCGCCTTTTGCAAGCTTATCGCGGATCAAGGTATCTTGAGTTGCTTTATCTGGCACACGTAGCAGGGCTTCTGCTAAACACATTAATACCACACCTTCTTCACTCGAAAGTGAGAATTCATTTAATAGTGCATCAACACCGCTTTGACCATCTTGATCACGACGAATATTGTGAACTATCTGACGAGCACGTTCCCATGCGCGGCTACGGGCTTTAACGCCTACTTCGGCAAGGGGTAAAATGTGATCAATTACAGCATTTTCGTCAATGCGGTAAAAGTCACGGATCTTTTGTCGAATTGGACACGTTGTTGTCAAATCGCCGTTGAATAACATAAGTAACCTCTGGTGTGTGGAGTCTTGCAGCTAAAAAAGTATGCTGCTCGATTATCATGTTGCGTAATGCGTGCATTCTAATTAAATTCCAGCAGAATATGCTGGTTAAATTTGGCGTTTTACGATAATTTACAGGGCATACCTTTAACTTATCCGCATAAAATTCTGTTATGACAAGTTCGAATAGATTACGCCTGCTTGATCGTATCGATTTAGCAATATTAGATGTACTGCAAAAAAATGGCAGAATATCTAATGTTAACCTCGCAAAGCAGGTTAACTTAAGCCCTAGCCCTTGTCTAGATAGAGTAAAACGACTCGAACAAGAGGGCTACATAGAAGGCTACTTTGCTAAATTGAGCGAAGCCAAGCTAAACCAAAGTTTGCTTGCGCATGTGCAAGTATCTTTAGTGACCTCCAACACTGCGGTGTTTAAAATATTCCGTGAGCATATTTTAAAAATTAATCAAGTTGTTGAGTGCGATATGGTCGCTGGTGGCTATGATTATTTACTGAAAATCCGCGTATCAGATATGGATGAGTACCGCCAAGTATTAGGTGATTTAGTTGATATCCCTGGGGTTGGTACACATCACACTTATATGGTGATAGAGAAAATCAAACAAGACAGCGGACTTAGACTCGACACTTAAATTTAACTCACTGCTACCAACATGTAGGCGGGGGTTTACCCCGTGCATGTTTAATTCCCAACATAAGCTCACCAAAAAGAAATTAATGTTAGTCAGGATTTACTCTGTGCAGCGCAAAGCGCCTCTGTGCTCTCGGTGGTAAAATAATTATTGTCGCCATAAATGGCGACCTACAGGAGCGCGGTGCTTGCATTACTTGTAGGAGCGTTGTTTGGCACCGTAAAGATAAAGTGATTATCGCGATGTTAACTCACGGCTACCAAACGTAGGCGCGGGGTTTACCCCGTGCATGTTTAACTCTCCACATAAGATCACCAAAAAGAAATTAATGTCAGTTAGGATTTACTCTGTGCAGCGCAAAGCGCCTCTGTGCTCTCGGTGGTAAAATAATTATTGTCGCCATAAATGGCGACCTACAGGAGCGCGGTGATTGCATTACTTGTAGGAGCGTTGCTTGCCAGCGTAAAGATAAAGTGATTATCGCGAGATTAACTCACTGCTACCAACATGTAGGCGGGGGGTTATCCCGCGTAATATTAATTACATCGCACATAAAAAAAGCACCCAAGGGTGCTTTTTTTATATCTAATATATTATTTAACGCTTACGCCCAGCCGTCATAGCGCTTACGACGCGATAATACGATAGTAAGAATAATGCCTAAAAATAAACCGATGAATGCAATTGCACCGCCGTAAGTTAGTAGCTGACGTTTTTCTTTCGCGCCTGCTTGCTGTTTTTGGGTGCGCTCAGCTTCTAAGGTGCTTTTAAGTTTAATTATTTGCTCAGAAAGAACATTATTTTGGTCTGTCAGCGTTTGGTTTTGTTCTTGAAGCTGAGGTAATTCAATTTGAGCTTGACGAAGTTGCTCTTGCATTGATGTCATTTCAGAGCTCAAAGTACGATATTGTTGATGGATACCAGCTGTTTGAGAAATGAACTTGGCTTCAACCCAACCTTCACGTTCTTTATCATCGATTACTTTAAAAAAACCATTTTCTTCAGATGAAGTAAGAGTTAGCTTAGTACCAGCATCAACAGAGCCAATAATACGGTAATTTTTACTCGAACCTGAATGCATAAATGTATAAAGGTTATCAACTATATAAGCGGTTTTTTCATCGGCCTGCTCTGCGTGGCTCATAAATGTAGCAGCTGCAAGCAGCAACGCTAATAAAGAATGTTTTAACATCAATCTACCTTGTTAATGTAACCGTGACTGCTACGGCAATAGTGTTTTTCATAGTTAAGTAGTGAGATAGTATGGATTTAACGCTCTAATAGCAAGGCTGATATTGTAATCGTGTATGTGAGCATAAAGGCTCAATCAGCTAAAATATTTGCAATGTTGGGCTGCTTTGTTTATTTTGAGCTCTTATTTATTTTAAAGGTAATCCTCAAGCCTAATGGATACTGAGATAGAACTGAAGTTTTTGGTGTCAGATGCCGTTATTCCACTGATCCCCGCGTTAATTACTCAATTTGCTAAAACCGTTACCAATAAGCCATCTCGTAGTTTGCAAAATGCTTACTTTGACACGCCGAGCCGTGAGCTTAGGGCATTAGATATAGGCTTTCGAACACGTTGTGCTGACAATCAATGTGAGCAGACAATTAAGCTCGCAGGTGAAGTTATGGGCGGTTTGCATCAACGTCCAGAGTACAATTTACCTTTGGACGGTTCTCGTCCAGATTTAAGTGCATTCGATGCTAATATTTGGCCGCATGGTATGCAAGTAAATGTAATTGCACAAAACCTTTATCCTATTTTTAGTACTAACTTTATTCGCCGCACGTGGTTAATAGAAACAAACAGTGGCGCTAAAATTGAGGTCGTCCTAGATAAAGGCGAAGTAGCAGCATCTGCAAAGGTAGAACCGATCTGTGAGCTTGAGATAGAGCTTGTAGAAGGAAGCCGCAATGAATTGTTTACTTTAGCCGATATACTAGTTGGACAAAGTAATATTCGTTTAGGGTTATACTCAAAAGCGGCACGAGGCTATCGCCTAGCGGATGAAAAACCACTTAAGCCGAGTAAATCAATTGGTTTTGTTTCTTTGCCTAATAATGCAACACAAGAGCAAGCTCTCATTGAGGCTATAAGTTTTGGCATTCGTTTTGTACAAAAGCATGAGCAATGCTATTTTGACAAACCAAGTTTAAAAACCCTCAAACGTGTGACTGACGGTATTAGCTTGATACGTCATACCTTCTGGTTATTTGATGATATTGTAGATAAAAACACCACGGAACGATTACGAACAGAGCTTAAATGGCTCCTAAGTGAGTTAGCGTGGGTAGAGAATGCAATTCAATTAAAAACATATACCTCTAAACGTCATGCCTATTATAAAAAAATTAACAGCGCGCCAGAACTAACACAAGTCATAAATGACTTAAAAGAGCTGCAACCTAGCATTGAAGATATTAATCGACTGTTTCACAGTGCACGCTACAACCGCTTATTGTTATCACTAACAACATGGTTGGTTGATAAGCAATGGCGAAAGAGTTGGGGGCAAACACAATTTCAAGCTGCAGAGCAGCCCGTTGCTGATATTGCGCCTCGATTATTTGATAAAGATTGGAAAGACCTACACCAATTACTGCCAGAACAAAAAACACTGACTTTTAAAGATTATTTAAATTTACGTACTCGCTTAGAAAACAGTTTGCTCAGTGGTAATTGCCTTGGCTCTTTGTTTGAAAAAGACGATCGCAATGAGTTCCGCATTCCTTGGCTTGATATTTCTCATGGTATGTATGAACTCAGTACGCTTGAGTATTTAAAGCAGTTATGTGCGGGGCAAGATGATGACGAACTTGCAAAAATTCAAAACTGGCTTGAGAAAAAATCGGAATATTTAGTAAGCGCAATGGAACAAAGTCGATTAGCTTCATATAAAATTTCACCTTATTGGTTATAACCATATTTAGCGAGTGCATAGGGATAGTGTATGTGGCAAAAATTATTATTTATTGCGCTGTTTTGCAGTGAGAGTGCAATGGCCGAAGTAAAATCATGGCAATTATGGAAGCATCAGAATGGTGTTAGCATTCACTACAAAAAACATGATAATGGTATTTTTGAAGTACGCGGTACAGTGACTGTTAGTAACACGAATGCTGGTGATTTTATGGCGTTACTTAGTGATGCAGAGAATGCGCCGCAATGGATTGAAAATGTTAAGAGTGTCAAAATTTTAGCAAGATTAAGCCCCTCAGAAACTGTCGTGTACACTCAATTAGACTCACCATGGCCTGTCTCAGATCGCGATATGGTGAGTTATTCTTGTTATAAGCGATTAAACAATACGGACACTGAGCTGAAAATTTCGGCATATCCGGATTACTTTGATGAACAGCCTAATATGATCCGCATTACTGAAATAGAAGGTAGTTGGCTTTTAAGCGAAAAAGTTGTCCAAGGGTTGCCACAATTAACGATCGTTCATGAAATATATGCAGATCCCGGTGGCGCTATACCGCATTGGATAAGTAATAAGGTTGGCCTTAAAAGTGCTCTTTTAACTATGCTCACGCTAGAGAAAAAGTTATTAAGCAAAGATTTTCAGTCCAATAACACCGTTAGCAAAATCGGTGAGTGCACCGCCAAAGCAGCATAAAAAATTTAAATTATTTATCAGATTAACTTTATTATCATGAAATTATAGTAAAAGTCATTAAGTACAAATGGATAGAGTTTACGAGTATAAAAAAAGCGCCAGAAGGCGCTTTTTTTATTCATACAGAGGCTGAAATTATAGGCCAGCTGCTGCGCGAAGTGCGTCTGCTTTATCTGTGCGTTCCCATGGGAATTCATCACGACCAAAGTGGCCGTAAGCCGCTGTTGGTAGATAAATAGGGCGCTCAAGATCAAGCATTTGAATTAAGCCGTAAGGGCGTAGGTCAAAATGTTCACGAATAAGTTCGATTAAACGTGACTCTTCAAGCTTACTTGTACCAAACGTTTCAACACTGATAGACGTAGGCTCTGCAACACCAATTGCGTAAGACACTTGTAGCTCACACTTGTCAGCAAGACCAGCAGCAACAATGTTTTTAGCAACGTAGCGTGCAGCGTATGCCGCGCTACGGTCAACTTTTGATGGATCTTTACCAGAGAATGCACCGCCGCCGTGACGAGCCATGCCGCCGTAAGTATCAACGATGATTTTACGGCCCGTAAGACCACAGTCGCCCATTGGTCCACCGATAACAAAACGGCCAGTAGGGTTGATAAAGAACTTAGTCGCACTTGTAATTAGTTCAGCAGGTAGTACTGGCTTGATGATAGTTTCCATCACCGCTTCTACTAAATCTTTTTGTGAAATATCTTCACTGTGCTGAGTAGAAAGAACAACGGCATCAATGCCTACAGGTTTGCCATTTTCGTATGCAAAGGTAACTTGAGATTTTGCATCTGGACGTAACCAGTTAAGCTCGCCGCTTTTACGTACTTGCGCTTGGCGCTGTACTAAACGGTGTGAGTAAGTGATTGGTGCAGGCATAAGTACTTCTGTTTCGTTACATGCGTAACCAAACATTAGGCCTTGGTCGCCAGCGCCTTGTTCTTCAGGGCTTGTACGGTCAACACCTTGGTTGATATCAGGAGATTGCTTACCGATAGTGTTTAAAATTGCACACGAATCAGCGTCAAAACCCATATCAGAATGAGTGTAGCCAATTTCACGTACAGTTTTACGGGTGATTTCTTCAATATCAACCCATGCGCTAGTAGTGATTTCACCACCAACCATAACCATACCAGTCTTTACGTAAGTTTCACACGCAACACGTGCATGAGAATCTTGCTCTAAGATGGCATCAAGTACCGCGTCAGAGATTTGATCCGCAATTTTATCCGGATGACCTTCAGAAACTGATTCAGAAGTAAATAAATGTTTTGCCATTGTCTTTGTGCTCACAAATATTGCGCTTCACAAACGTCGGTAAGAGCGCTAAAAAATTAAGGGGCGTATTTTATCTAAAACAACGATAGTTGCATAGTATTTTTACGCCTAGACGTCTAAAAAAAATTACTAATAACTTTTAGTTCTGAATAAAACTCCTTTGTACCTATAATTTATAGGGATTTTTAATTGCACACAGCACCCAGAATAAGTAAGAATGGGCGTTCAAAGTTACATACACACAAATCAGCGCAAATACAGTAAAGGTAGGAGAATTCATGCCGTCTCGCAAAGAACTTGCAAATGCTATTCGCGTCTTATCAATGGACGCAGTACAACAGGCCAAATCTGGTCACCCTGGAGCCCCTATGGGCATGGCTGATATCGCAGAAGTACTATGGCGCGATTATCTAAACCACAATCCAACAAATCCAGAGTGGGTAGACAGAGATCGATTTATACTTTCCAATGGCCACGGTTCAATGCTTATTTATTCTCTATTGCATTTAAGTGGTTATGATTTACCAATTGACGAAATTAAAAACTTCCGTCAAATGCATTCTAAAACACCAGGGCATCCAGAATACGGTTATGCGCCAGGTATCGAAACCACTACGGGCCCACTTGGTCAAGGGATCACAAACGCGGTAGGTATGGCGATTGCAGAAAAAGCACTCGCTGCCCAATTTAACCGTGAAGGTCACGATATTGTTGATCACCATACCTATACATTCCTAGGCGATGGCTGCTTAATGGAAGGTATTTCTCATGAAGCATGTTCACTTGCTGGTACATTAGGCCTTGGTAAGTTAGTAGCATTTTGGGATGACAACGGTATTTCAATTGATGGCGAAGTTGAAGGTTGGTTTAGCGACGACACCCCAGCACGCTTTAAAGCCTACGGCTGGCATGTAGTGAGCGGCGTTGATGGCCATGACTCAGATGCTATTCGCGCAGCAATCGAAGAAGCGCGTAGCATCACTGATAAACCAACACTGATTTGTTGTAAAACAGTGATTGGCTACGGTTCACCTAATAAATCAGGTAGCCATGATTGTCACGGTGCACCACTAGGTGAAGACGAGATCAAAGCCGCGCGCGAGTTCCTTGGTTGGACTGGTGAAGCATTTGAAATCCCAGCTGATATTTACAGCGAGTGGGATGGCAAAGAAAAAGGCAAGCAACTAGAAGCAAGCTGGGATGAAAAATTTGCAGCGTATGCAAGCGCACACCCAGAACTTGCTGCTGAGTTTAAACGTCGTACTCGTAGTGAACTGCCAGCTGATTGGGCTGAAAAGTCACAAGCCTACATTGAGCAGCTTGATGCAAACCCAGCAAATCCAGCATCACGTAAAGCGTCGCAAGATGCATTAAACGCATTTGGCCCGTTACTGCCTGAATTTATGGGCGGATCTGCCGATTTAGCAGGCTCTAACCTAACAATTTGGAAAGGCTCTAAAGGCCTTGAAGCAAATGATGCCAGCGGTAACTACATCTACTACGGTGTACGCGAGTTTGGTATGTCAGCCATTATGAATGGTATTGCACTACATAAAGGTTTTATTCCTTACGGTGCTACTTTCTTAATGTTTATGGAATACGCACGTAACGCAGTACGTATGGCCGCGCTGATGAAAGTGCCAAGCATATTTGTATACACGCACGATTCAATCGGTTTAGGTGAAGATGGTCCAACTCACCAACCAGTTGAGCAAATTGCGAGTATGCGCTTAACGCCTAACCTAGTTAACTGGCGCCCATGTGACCAAGTTGAATCTGCAATTGCATGGCAACAAGCGATTGAACGTAAAGACGGTCCAACCTCACTTATTTTTACTCGTCAAGGTCTTGCTCAGCAAACACGCTCAGCGCAGCAATTAAGTGACGTGAAAAAAGGCGGTTATGTACTTAGCTGTGATGGCGAGCCTGAGCTTATCTTTATCGCGACAGGTTCTGAAGTGCAATTAGCACAAGACTCAGCGGCTGAATTACGTAAGCAAGGTAAAAAAGTACGCGTTGTATCAATGCCATCGACTGACGTGTTTGATGCACAAGACGCCGCTTATAAAGAAAGCGTATTACCGGCTGCAGTTTCACGCCGCGTAGCAGTAGAGGCGGGTATTGCTGATTACTGGTACAAGTACGTAGGGCTAAATGGCGCAGTAGTAGGCATGACCACCTTTGGTGAGTCAGCCCCAGCTAACGAGCTATTTGAGCACTTTGGCTTCACGGTAGAAAACATCGTAAGCAAAGCAAACGAATTGTTTTAATTTTTACGGCTAAAATTTAAAAGCCCGCACTGTGTTTACGCAGCGCGGGCTTTTTTGTATGGAGCTGTTAGCTTTCAGCCGCCAGCCGCCAGCCGCCAGCCGCCAGCCGCCAGCCGCCAGCCGCCAGCTGTCAGATAAAAATAATCCGAGGCACAGTGCCAATGAAAAGCCGTAGGAGGGTGCTTTAGCCCCGATTATATTGACGCTTCAGCCCCCTGTTATTCTTTACACTATATTCTCGTTTATTTTTTAATTCTTGTTAGCGGTGTTTGTCAAACTAGTTGTCGCGATCACTACGTTATGCACTCTCCACGTTGACGATTTCACGTTCGGGGTTTAGGTGCACTTTTTCTGGTAAATCCCAGTTGCGGATGTCACCACTCCATCGCTCGCTTGAGCAGCAATTACAGCAACAAACTTTATTAATGCAAGCTATCTCAGAACTTGAGCCTCGTAGTATTGAAATTAAACTTAATAACGAAGGCGAGTTTAAAGCCCTTGTTGAACAAGTATTAAGTAAGCAAGGCATGACGCTAGAACAAATGCAGCAAATGGTTGAAATGCAGCTACAGCAAGCCCCTGTTAGTGACGAGCTTGCACAGGCAATTAGAGACTTCACACAAGGTTTAGGTTTATTAACAGTGTCAGCCAGTTTACCCGCAGGGCAAACAATGACAGAGATTAATCAGCAAATATTTACTTTGATGGGCCAACCAAACGAGCTAGCAGAGTTTATAAATTTAAAAGCGAAAGGTGAATAGATCGCAGAGTTATAAAAAGCTGTAAGTTGTAAGCGCGAGTATATCTCGCGCTTTTTTTACTATTTAATTTCTAAATTAAAATGCTCGTTTTTAACTCCACGCATACCTATGAATAGATTAGCGCATAACGAAGTTTATTTTATTCAGAATATGGGATTGAAGAATACGGCTTATTATAAATACCGAAGGCACAATAATTGCTATTTTCCCAAGTACCGTCAGTATATAACACCCTAGTAACACAAGCATTAGCATCAGCTAAAAACTCACCAAAACGGCCATTTTCATTAAATGTACAATATGATGACGTGCCGCATCGCCAAGTTCCTGAGTTAGATGCACTGTAACTCCAAGTAACCTCCTGGATAGGTCTATCACTAACAAACCTAAACGCAACACCTGGGCGAGGCGAATTTGTTGTGCTTGAACAATGATCAACTGAATACTCTTGCTGTGTAGGTGTGCCGTTTATCATACATTCAACATGTGCAGCTAAAGTCGAACCGCTATAGCCTAGTGAAAGTAAAGCCGTGGCAATAATTAACTTTTTCATCCATTTATCTCCTTGTTTATTAAAGTTCTATATTTATTGCATTTTTGTATCATAATGTAAATGGTTTTTGTTCTTCTTATTGGTTCTTGAGGGTGGAACCATCATTTTTTAGTATTGATTATGTGCTAATTAAAATCGGGTGTGAATACGTTTTCAATGTTGCCTTGTTTTCTTTAAGTTTTTGTATTTTATTGTTTTAAATTGAATTTTGGCTCGTGATTAAAACAACCTGGATTTCATAAATAGCTAGGTGAAGGCCTTGTGATAGGTGTGTTTTTTATAGGGAATAAATTTGTTAATCACTTGTGGTTTTGGCTGGTTTTTTGTACTGATATGTTAGAGGTAAAGTGAATATGTGTTAGGTTTAATGTTCAAAATGTAGGGGCACTATAAATGCGATTGATTTGAAAGAGTAAGTGCTTTATCACATATATAAAAGATAAGGCGTTTAAATAAAGACCGTTAACCTTATTTTTTGTGCTTTCTTCTTCGTTTAATAAAGCCTGTGACTATACTTAGCTTAAAGCTGAGCAATGCCTACTAATTAGGTTTTATAACAAAAATTGGTGAAATTAATGAAAACGATTGGACTTTTAGGTGGAATGAGTTGGGAGTCAACCTCAAGCTACTACACATTAATTAATCAAGGCGTTAAAGCTAGGCTTGGTGGCTTGCATTGCGCTAAGATTTTTCTACACAGTGTTAATTTCGATGATATTGAAAAGCTTCAACATGAAGGTAATTGGCAAGAAACAGCTAAAATATTGACGAGTGCAGCTAAATCAATCGAGCAAGCGGGCGCTGATTTTTTAATGATTTGTACCAATACGATGCATAAAGTGGCACCTGATATTGAGCGAGAGTTATCGATTCCAATTTTGCACATCGTTGATGCAACAGCGCAATTTTTATTGCGTGATAATATTAGTAAAGTAGGGTTGTTAGGTACGCGGTTTACAATGGAGCAAGACTTTTATAAAGGACGTATCACCGATAAGTTCGCAATTGATGTGGTTGTGCCCAATAAAGCGGATCAACAAATTGTGCATGATGTTATTTATAATGAATTGTGCCAAGGAACGATTAACCCACAATCTAAAGTTAAATACATAAATATTATTAACGCCCTTGCTAGAGAAGGTGCTCAAGCAGTGATCCTTGGCTGCACAGAAATAGCTTTGCTCGTACAGCAATGCGATACAGATATTATCTTATACGATACAACACAAATACATGCAACTTTGGGTGTAGAGCTGGCATTGGCTGAATAGGTAAGCTAATCGATATTTTAATGAGACCCTTAGCTAGAACGCCTTAATATTTAGCGTTTAATCTGCTTAGGTATAAAAGAGGATGTTTATGCAAGCTAAATATGAATGGAGGAAAAAAGAGAAAGCGCTGTACCTTCCAAAAAATCAACCTGAAATAATAGATGTGCCTGAGTTTAAGTTTATAACAATCGAAGGCACAGGCAGTCCGGCAAAAAGCATATTTACTGAAAAAATTGGCGCTTTATATTCGTTAGCCTATACGATAAAAATGACGCTAAAAAAAATGGATGTGACGCCAAAGGGTTATTATGATTTTACGGTATATCCTCTGGAGGGCGTTTGGGACATTACTGATGCTGCAAAAGCGAACTTTACCGGTGTGATCAACAAAGACGACTTTGTATATAAATTGATGATACGCCAACCCGATTTTGTGGATGAATACTTCTTTAAAGAAATGCTTGAAGTGGCAAAAGCAAAGAAGAAAAATCCATTATTAGCGCAGCTAAATTTTGAACGTTCGTCTGAAGGTCTTTGCGTACAAATGTTGCATTTAGGCATTTTTGAAGATGAACTAATCAGCTTTAAAAAAATGGAAGAGTTTGCAAAAAATGCAGGCATTGGGCGGCAATCCAAAATACATCGGGAGATATATCTGAGTGATCCTCGTAAAGTTGCACCTGAAAAACTTAAAACAGTATTGAGGTTTCAAGCGCTACGAACATAAAATGCTTAGAAAAAAGCCAAGCCCTAATTGTTATTTTTAAGTTATTACAGTAAATATATGGCCAATTTCACTTGTCACTAATAACAAAGTGCATGTTATAGGTCATTCCTTCACTAACTCGGCCATAAGTTTATTGCGCTGTTCTTTGTTCAGTTAAACTCAAGCGTTTATGTGAGCTGTAAACATGTTGTTGTGAATTATTTAAAATTAGAAATGCATCAATTTCTACAGAGAATAACGACGATAATGGATTAATTTCTAGCACGCCATAATCACCTAACTTTGCACAAACGAGTGCTATTTTACCATTAGCGAACAAGCTAGAATCGTGATCACGTAAATCACCGTCAACATATAATTTTACGCCGCGCATCCAAGAATTAACTACTTTAATAGTGTGACCTTTAACTTTAAATAAAAACTATTTTCTCATATTGAAATACCATTTTTAACGTTTAACGAACCTGTAGAACCACTCGTTTTGAATTTATTTTTTGTTAGTGTATCAGCGATAGAAGAGTTCCTATTTTGATACAATCATCGAGTGAAATAATAAACTGAATGACGGTTTAGAGCAAATTGCGGACAGTTAATAATTATGATGTCTGAAGTCAGGGTTTGACCCCTTTGGTTTTCAAATATTGCATTTAGGCATTTTTGAAGACGAACCAATCAGCTTTAAAAAATGGAAGAGTTTGCAAAAAATGCAGGCATTTAGCGCCAATCCAAAATACATAGGGAGATATATCGAAGTGATCCTCGTAAAGTTGCACCTGAAAAACTTAAAACAGTATTGAGGTTTCAAGCGCTACGAACATAAAATGCTTAGGTAAAAGCCAAGCCCTAATCGTTATTTTTAAGTTACTGGGTTTAATTGTCATTCTGATAGCGAAGTGGCATTTTTTAATCACTCAAAAGTATCAATTGCGAAAGGTTATTAAATGAAAATAGTTATATTTTTTATCATATTGGTTGTTTCTTTCAACGTTTTTTCAGACATGAAAATAAGCACTCCTTATGTCAGTATTATCAACTTAATAAGTTCTCCAGATGAATATAATAAAGTCGAAATTAAGGTTGCTGGGTACTTCCTCAAAACAGAAGAAGGTAATTTTTTATGCCTAAATATGGCTTCTTGCTTTAGTCGAGGTAAAGAAAGAATCAGTATTAGAGGTTTATCTGATCTCGATGTATTAAAAATTAATAATTGCCATATCGGCCTCACAGGTAAATACCTCTCATTGAATAAAGCAGCCCAAGGTCACTGGCCACTTATTGGGTTTATGGATGTTACAAGGGAATATTCAATGTCTTTTTATGATGGCTACGAAATTGTTAATGATTCATGTGAGCTATTTAATCAATTTCAAAAGATTAAGTATTCAAAAGAGAAAAGGTAACGAAAATGTAAGTAGCTCGTCTTTAGTGTTCACAGTGGTCTTGTTTTGCGGCATTTCTTTATGATAAGCCTATTAATTAATAGACGGGGAATTGGCGGATTTTACTCCATCATGAATATAAAAGAGAGGTGAAAATGGAAAATATGAGGCATTATATACCCAAGTCACCTCAAGATGCAGAATTCAGCGTTCCACAGGCGCTTAATATCAAGGCGTTACTTTGCAATAATGGTCGTCCCTTTTAAGAAGTAACAACGTAGAGAGTAAGCGCCTGTGAAACGCCCAGAGGGTTGGTTTAAAAGCGATTTATACTGCGTTATTGATTTGAACAATAGAACCACTATTATTTGCAATCAATGCCTTGCCTAAATCGCTTTTAACTCCAACTGAAACTCGCATTTGAGGTGGCTTGGGTATAATTTTGATTTTATGCAAAATAACGTGTTGTTTTACCAATACTTAACACATCACTAATGGCTTAACTACTATGAACTCAGCATTAAAGAATACAACGCGAACATTTATACATTCGGTCTCAGTCATGTGCGGTGCGCTGTTACTGACAAGTTGTGTGAGTTGGATTGCACCCACTGTTAAATCTGAGTTGATAGCGCTTCAAGCTGGTGAATATCAGCTAGATAATCAACATGCTGCATTAATATTTAAAATCCAACATTTAGGGTTATCAACCTATGTAGGACGTTTTAATCAATTTGATGCACAACTGAACTTTGATCCTAATAATATGGCTGTCGCGTCATTAAACGCAGTGGTGGATATTAGCTCTATCGATATTAATAATACTGAGTTAGCAGAAACCTTACAAAATAACACTTGGTTTAACAGTGAACGCTTTCCACAAGCATCATTTACTAGTCACACCGTTACGGTTGTATCTGATACCAGTTTTAATTTCTCAGGCGATTTAACGCTTAGAGGCGTTACTAAACCAGTGACGTTTAAAGCCACATTTCACGGTGGAGCAGACAACTGGATGACAGGGAAATACACCATTGGTTTTAGCGCGGTAGGTCAAATAAAACGTTCTGACTTTGGTATGGACAGTTATATACCGATTGTTGGGGATCACATTGATTTAGAAGTTTATGCGGAATTTCTTAATGTTGGCAAGCAGTAAGAATAAAGTAGGTAGCTGCTAAATCGTCAGGAGTGAAATGTGTAAACTGCATGTCGTAGATAGTCGCTTAAATGAATAATTTCAATAAAATCAAGCTGGATTTCTTCATTATGTTTAATGCTCTGTTCTTGTTTAGAAAGACGATTGCTAATCTAAATAAAAGCCGTGCTTAACTTAACAGGCACGGCTTTTATGCTTACAGCTTACAGCTTAGCTTTTAGTGCAAAATTCTCGCTCTAATCGTTCCCTCTACTGCACTTAATTCTTTAAGTGCGACTTCAGAGTGATCGGTATCCACATCTATTACAACATAACCAATGGCTTCGTCTGTTTGTAAGTATTGCGCGGCGATGTTGATGCCGTGCTGGGCAAACGCTTGGTTAATTTGTGTTAGTACACCAGGGCGATTGTGGTGTACGTGTAATAAGCGGCTACGATTTGCAAGCTCTGGTAGCGATACTTCTGGGAAGTTAACAGCAGTAATTGTTGAGCCGTTATCTGAATATTTCGCTAATTTACCAGCAACTTCAATGCCGATATTTTCTTGTGCTTCTTGTGTTGAACCACCAATGTGCGGTGTTAAAATCACGTTGTCGAATTCACGCAGTGGCGAGATAAATTCATCTGCGTTAGATTTTGGTTCAACAGGGAATACATCGATGGCTGCGCCACTTAACTTTTTCTCTGTAAGGGCTTCGGCTAGGGCGTCAATATCAACCACAGTACCGCGAGAGGCGTTGATTAATATTGCGCCTTGCTTCATTACTGAAAGCTCTGCTGTGCCAATAAGGTTTTTGGTTTGCGGTGTTTCTGGTACGTGTAGGCTTATAACATCGGCGCGTTGTAATAATTGCGTTAAGTTATGCACTTGCTTGGCATTACCTAGGCTTAGTTTGTCTTCGATGTCAAAAAACTCAACATTCATGCCGATATTTTCAGCCATAATACCCAGTTGAGTACCGATGTGGCCGTAACCAATAATACCGAGTGTTTTACCCCTTGCTTCAAATGAGCCATTGGCCGTTTTTAACCAGCCGCCACGGTGTGCAATGGCGTTACGCTCAGGAATACCACGGAACAACAGGAGTATTTCACCTAGTACAAGTTCAGCAACAGAGCGAGTGTTAGAAAACGGCGCGTTGAATACTGCAATACCGCGCTGGCGGGCTGCATTTAAATCAACCTGATTGGTGCCGATACAAAAACAGCCTATCGCAACGAGTTTATCTGCGGCTTCTAAAACTGCTTCTGAGATATGAGTACGAGAACGAAGGCCGACAAAATGCACATCTTTAATACGCTCAATTAGCTCATCTTCAGGTAACGATGTTTTTACGTAATCAATGTTGCTGTAACCATTACGTTTAAGTGTTTCAACTGCACTTTGGTGCACACCTTCAAGCAAGAGAATTTTAATTTTGTCTTTTGCTAACGATACCTTACTCATATCCTCATCCTATTTATTTAATTTGTGGCCCATTTTTGGTGCCTATAATGACTTTATCTGCACCGCGATGGGCAAATAAGCCGTTAGTTACTACACCAACAATTTGATTAATTGTTAGCTCTAATTCTTTTGCTTGAGTGATTGATAAATTGTGAACGTCTAAAATGACATTGCCATTATCAGTCACCACTCCATGGCGATAAACAGGGTCGCCGCCAAGCTTTAGTAATTCACGGGCTACATAGCTGCGCGCCATTGGAATCACTTCGACTGGCAGTGGAAACTCACCAAGTGTGTCGACTAGTTTCGTATCATCAACAATACATACAAACTGTTTAGCCACGGCTGCAATTATTTTTTCGCGGGTGAGAGCTGCGCCGCCGCCTTTGATCATTTCGTTTAGGGTGTTGATCTCATCAGCGCCATCTACGTATACATCAAGGCCATCTACATCGTTTAATTCGTATACTTCAATGCCTAGTTCTTTTAACTTTGCAGTTGATGCATCAGAGCTTGAAACCGCACCTTTAATGGTGTCTTTTATTGTGCCAAGGGCGTCAATAAAATGATTTACCGTTGAGCCGGTGCCAACACCTACTATCGTGTTTTCTTTTACAAACTCTAGGGCTGCCCAAGCAGCGGCTTTTTTTAATTCGTCTTGTGTCATAGTTTTATGCTCTATAGGTGGAGTTGCTAAACGTTAGTATACAAATTAATTGCTTACCAATGATAGATTTTCTGTGGTGTGATTATGAACTTTAGTGGTACATCCCACGATTCAATTGGTAAATTTTCCACATGTTGGCATTGATGTGCAAGGCCTATTAGTTGTGGTTTTTGCCAATTTTCTTTTTCGTAGCGCGCCAACGTTTTATCATAAAAGCCACCCCCCATCCCTAAACGGTTGCCGTGGTCATCAAATGCAACTAATGGCATAAGTAGATAATCAAGCTCTGCAAGTGGGCATATCTGACTACAATTTAACTTAGGCTCCAAGATACCATAGCGATTTGGCCTCATGGGTGAATTTTCTTCATAGCGCTGAAAGTATAAAGTAGTGCCGTTAAATGGGTGAATGATAGGGAGGTAGGTGGTGTGGTTTTTAGACCAAAGGTCTTTTATTAACAATGATGTATCTAATTCTGAATCATTACTTAAATAAATACCTATATGGGCATTTTGAGTTGTTTTTTGTAGTTTTAAATGTTGAGTAAAATTCACTTTGAGCGCAGAGGCTGCAATTTTTTGTTCATTATTTGACAGTGAATTGCGTTTTCTTCGGGTTTCTTGACGGATTGTGGCTCTTTGTTGGCTCATTTTAAGCGTATATTACCTTTTAACTATCCAAAATATTAAAAAAATCAGGAAACAAAAACGATAAGCCCAATACAATTAATAGCAGGATCACCATCGATATCAGTGAATATAATAAAATATTACTGCGTTTTTTTACCGGGGTTGTTAGTTCGTCATCGATGAGTAAGTCGTCATCTTGCCAATCATCGGTTTCATCTTCTAAAGGTTGTTGTGCTGTAGCAGGTAAACGCTGTTCTAAGTCGTCGAGCTTTTCTTCTATACGAATTAAGCTGCTTGTAATGTAATCAAGGGCATTAAAAATACGTTCGTCACGTAAGCTTGCTGTGTCGTTATTATTTGTTGCCGAGGCTGAATTATTTAGTGGCAGTAACTTGCTTGTGATACCAACACTGGCAAGTAACTTGGCTTGTTTTAATGCTTTTTCTTTTTCACATGGTGCAAATAGAGGTTTGTTGTCAAAAAAGGCAGCGACTTTGCTTGTGGGGGCTTTTAGCTTTGTAGCTAATTGGGTGATCGCTTGTGCTTGCTCTGTATCTGGCGCTAGCCCTGCAAACATGACACGGAAGTTTTCTGCCATTTGTGTTTTCCAAAAACGTGAGATCAATAGTTTGAGTATATACCCAAGCCACCTAAAGATGCGAGTGTCGTTGGAATTAAAAGCGATTTAGCCAAGGTATTATTACAAGGTAACGCTTTGACCCTAAGCCCTTGTAACATCCTAAATACGCGACTTGGGTAGATCAAAATCATGGGTGAAAAAAAGCCCGCAATAAGCGGGCTGTTGTAAACGTTAATACGATTAGTATTTTGCAGCTTGGCCTTCTTTAGGCAATGCTTTGAGCATAAAGTCACGTAAATCGTTATTTGAACTTTCTAAATCGGCATGACGTAGGTACATCATGTGGCCACTACGGTAGCCTTTAAAGCTTAAACGATCGCGCATTTTACTGCTTGGATCGAGCTGCCACATAGTGTATTTAGCATCAAAGTAGTTTGTTGCGCCATCGAAGTAGCCGGCTTGAACAAGTACATTAAGATATGGGTTTTGTGCCATTGCTAAACGTAGGTTCTCGCCTGTTTTGTTATTACTGCGATCCCACGGGTGAACATTACCAAACAAGTTGTATTTTATGTCTGTTTTATAGTTAAGCTCTTCACGAAGATAATGGTTAATGGCCGGTGTAAATGAATGCAACCACGACGTTAGCTCAGGCCAATAGTCAGGTGATTCGCCAGCGTCACGTTTATCAATTCCTAGGTAACGTGAATCTAAACGCCCCAGTGTTTGCCCGCGTTCACGTAATAGTTCTTTCCAAAAGAAGTTGTTTGGAATATCAAGGTTGTTTTGCTGAACAAATTTTTCAGATACCCCTGCATAAAGCGCCATTTGTTTAATAATCGCGTTCTTTTCTTCATCACCAATAAAACCACCTTTGGCAAGTGCAGGAATTAGTTTGTTGATAGTAAAATTTTCTACCTCAGGCAGTAATTCATCTAGATCTTTAGCTTGTAGTTCCGGGCTTAGTGCTTTGTGATACCAGGCAGTGGCAGCAAAATATGGCAGGCGGTTAGCGGCTTTTACTGGGCCATCGCGTTTAATCCCAATATCAGTAGGGGACACTAAAACAACACCGTTGATGTACATCCATTGACGATTTTGTAGTTCATGAGCAAGGCCAGATACACGCGTAGTGCCGTAGCTTTCACCGATTAAAAATTTTGGTGAGCGCCAGCGTTCATTACGATTTACAAAAGTATTTAGCCATTCTGCTAAGTATTTTATGTCGGCATTTACGCCAAAAAACATACTCTTTTGTGCATCTTTGCTTAATAATTCGCCTTTTTCATTTTCAATTACCCGCGAGTACCCTGTATTTACAGGGTTTACGTAAACTATGTCAGCAACATCAAGCACAGAATATGGGTTGTCTTTAACGCCATAAGGTTGAATTGGGTAACCTTCGTCATCAATTTTTAATACGCGTGGTCCAGTATAGGCTAAGTGCATCCATACAGATGCAGAACCTGGTCCGCCATTGAATGAAATTAGTAATGGGCGCTTAGTGCGATCATCGACCTTATCTCGCTCGTAGTAAGTGTATTGCAAGGTGGCAACCGCATCGCCTTTATCGTCCCACACCGGCTGTGTACCTGTGGTAGCGGTATAAGAAAAACGCTCACCATTAATACGCGCTTTATGTTGAGTTACAACATTACTGTCAACGTCGATTCGGCGTTGATTGTCTGTGGCATAACTACTGGTTGTTACACTTACTGTTAGTGCGGCCAGAGATAAACTAATGATACTGACAAGCTTCATGGGGGATCCTTTAAACGAAAGTTAGCCTATTAAAGATAATTTTTTAGAAAATAACAAAGGTAATGAGACTAGCTACCAGTATTAATCGTTAAGAGGCAGAAGTTTATATTAGCTTTTTTCAAAGAAAGTATGCTTTATGCGTATATTAACCTTAATAGATTTTGATTATTACAAGAGTGGAGTATATTCCATGCTAAATTATTACGTTGTGCTTTGTTGTTTCTTAGGGAAGGGATAAAACAAGCAAAATCCATCTGCAGTATAGAGAAGATTTATGCAAAGAGTTTTAGTGGTTGAAGATAGTAAAGTTGTTCAGCAAGTGTTGCGCCATTTAGTTGCCCACTACCTTAATGTAGCAGTTGATTTTGCTTGGTCACTAGCAGAGGCTAAAGAATATATAAGCAATCAAAACTATACTTTGGCGCTTGTTGACTTAACTCTTCCCGACGCAATGAACGGTGAGGTTGTTAAATACACGCTGGAAAAAAATGTTCCTACAGTTGTTTTAACCTCAAAAATTGATGAATACAAGCGCCAAGAAATGCTCGAGATTGGGGTTGTTGATTATGTTATTAAAGACAACCGTGATTCGTATCATTACGCTGTAAAATTGGTTGCACAATTATTACGTAATCAAGGATGTAAAGCATTAGTTGCTGATGACTCGCTACTAAGTCGTTCATTGATGAAACAAATGCTAGAAAAGCAGTTGTTTGATGTACAAGTGGCCCATGATGGTGAAGAAGCGCTAAAAATTCTAAAAAAAGACGCTGAAATTAAACTACTCATGACTGATTACGCTATGCCTACTATGGATGGTTTTGAATTAGTTAAAGCGGTGCGCAATTTTAGAGGGCGTGATGATTTAGCCATCATAGGGTTATCTGGGGCTGGCAAACATGGCCTATCAGCACGCTTTATAAAGTATGGCGCTAATGACTTTTTAACAAAGCCATTTATGAACGAAGAGTTCCATTGTCGGGTATTGCAAACAATGGAGCAACTTTCGTTAATCGCAGATATTAAAGAAAGTGCATATCGTGATGATTTAACTGGTTTATATAATCGACGTTACTTTTATCAATTTGCAGAGTCGCTTTTAAAGGAAACAGCACGTAAAAATAGCTTAGCATTGCTGGATATTGACTTTTTTAAAGCGATTAATGACAAGTTTGGTCATGAAGCGGGCGATCAGGCATTAAAGCAAGTTGCGTCTTTATTACGCAGCTCTTTCAAAGGTTTTACGGTAGCGCGTGTAGGTGGTGAAGAGTTTGCAATTGTGTTGGCTGACATCAGTTTAGAGCAAGCATACCCGCTACTTGATGCATTTAGATCACGTCTTGCTGCGTATGACTTTGTTATAAATGGTCAGTCATTTACCATTACGGTAAGCATTGGCTTAGCAAACTTTCAAAATGTAACATTAACGAGTGCGATGCGCTTGGCAGATAAGGCGTTATATCAAGCAAAAGCGCAAGACAGAGATTGTGTTGTACAACAAAGCTAGTGTGCTGCACCAGCACTGTAGAAATGTTAATAAAACGCACCTATATGGTGCGTTTTTTATTGCTTAAAATTAACTTTAATTAATAAGCTCTTGTTTAGTAAGAGCTTTAAATAGTGGCACAAAGGTTGGATTATCTAAGGAAACAGGATAACAATAAGCGTCCGAAGGGGGCCACTATGAAAATGATTAGTGCAATAATAAAGCCATTTAAACTGGATGATGTGCGAGAAGCATTGGCTGATTTAGGCATTGAAGGAATGACCGTTGTTGACGTTAAAGGGTTTGGCCGTCAACGAGGGCACACCGAGTTATATCGCGGCGCCGAATATCAAGTCGATTTTATTCCAAAAATAAAGATCGAAATTGCTACTCGTAGCGAAAATTGCCAACGTGTTGTTGAAACCATTACTAAGGTTGCTTCAACAGGAAAAATAGGTGACGGCAAAATTTTCGTTTACGACTTGGATCAAATTGTCCGTATTCGTACGGGTGAATTAGATGAAGAAGCAATTTAAGGGGGCTTTATGGAAAACACGATTATAGAACTCAAATTCTCGTTAGATACATTTTATTTTTTAATCTCAGGTATTTTAGTGATGTGGATGGCTGCAGGTTTTGCCATGCTTGAAGCCGGTTTAGTGCGTTCAAAAAATACCACTGAAATTTTAACTAAAAATGTGGCGTTGTATGCAATCGCATGCACCATGTTTTTACTGGTTGGCTACAACATTATGTATGTAGACAACACTGAAGGCGGCTTAGTCCCTTCGCTTGGCGCATTAATAGGCACGCAAGCTGCTGATGCAGATCATTCTTTGGAGTCAGACTTCTTCTTTCAAGTTGTATTTGTAGCAACTGCGATGTCAATTGTATCGGGGGCTGTTGCTGAGCGTATGAAGTTATGGGCTTTTCTTGCATTTGCAATTGTATTAACCGGTTTTATCTACCCGATTGAGGGCTATTGGACTTGGGGTGGAGGGTTCTTATCTGAAATGGGTTTTGTTGACTTTGCAGGTTCTGCGATTGTGCACGGTACAGGTGCAGCGGCGGCGCTTGCAGGTGTATTAATGCTTGGTGCTCGTAAAGGTAAATACGGTAAAAATGGTGAAATTTATCCAATTCCGGGTTCTAACTTGCCGTTAGCAACATTGGGTACGTTTATTTTATGGATGGGATGGTTTGGTTTTAACGGTGGTTCTCAGTTATTAATTTCAGATGCAGCAAATGCAACTGCCGTAGGCAAAATATTACTAAACACCAATGCCGCTGCGGCCACTGGCGCAATTGCAGCGTTGTTTGTATGTAAAGTGCTATGGGGTAAAGCAGACTTAACAATGGTGCTTAACGGTGCATTGGCAGGACTCGTTGTGATTACGGCAGACCCCTTATCACCTTCGCCAGTAATGGCGTGTTTATTGGGTGTTTTAGGTGGCTCACTCGTGGTATTTAGCATTGTAGCGCTGGATAAAGTTAAAATTGATGATCCCGTTGGTGCAATTTCAGTTCATGGTGTATGCGGGGTACTTGGTATCATGCTAGTGCCTGTTACGAATGCAGAGGCAACCTTTGTTAATCAGTTAATTGGTTTGGTGTGTATTTTAGGGTTTGTATTTATAGCGTCAGTCATTGTATGGACTGTTTTGAAGAAAACCATAGGTATTCGTGTCACAGAAGAAGAAGAGTTAAATGGAATGGATCAGCACGATTGTGGTATTGATGCTTATCCTGAGTTTGTCTCTGTGCGTGGTAACTAATCAGTAATAGCAAATTTAAATAATTGTGTGTTCAAAACAAAGTCCTAACTGCGGTTAGGGCTTTTTTGTGCGACAGACAATAAAGACACGGAAAAATCAGAACATTCGCATAGGAAAAATAACGATTACTGGCTATGCTTAGGTCAAAATTATTACCAAACTATAATAAGGATCCTTATGGATAACAAATTAGTACTGATCATTTTGTCGTTATTTTTACCACCGATAGCTGTATTTTTAAAAGCGGGTGTGGGTAAAGATCTCATCATTAATATCGTTCTATGTTTTATCTTTTTTATACCTGCCGTGATCCATTCACTTTGGTTGTGTACACGCTAAGTTTCAGTGACTGTTAATTTTACAGGTGTTAATATTGTCGTCATTACCTCTGTAAAATTAACTTCTGGAAATAAATAGCAACGTCAATGACTGATAAAAAAGACTCGCGAACAACAAAAACGTCTTCAAAACGCCCTGCAAAAAAAGAGCCAAGCTCGACACCTAAAGCCGCAAAAAAAACGGTGAGTAAAACCACTGCCAATAAAAAAACTGAAGCTAAAAAGAACGCGTCTGAAAATGTTAAAAAGCGCAGTATTGGGCGTAAGCTATGGTCTATTTTCTGGAAGTTAACTTTAGCGGGTATCGTCGCTATGAGTTTATATTTGATTTATCTTGATGCAAAGGTAACGCGCCAATTTGAAGGTAATAAATGGCAACTGCCTGCGCAAGTATACGCCAGAGCAATGACATTTTATCCAGGACAGTTTTTATCTAGTGACGAAGTTATTTGGGAGCTCAAACGCTTAAGTTATTCTTCCGTTAATAAAATAAGCCGTACTGGCCAATATATTAAAGGTCCAGACAGTATCAAAATTTACCGTCGTGAGTTTGATTTTTATGACGGGTTTGAGCAAGCGAGTGAAATTGAGCTGCGTTTCGCGGGGCAAAAACTGGCGACGATTAAAGATAAGTTTGGGCGCCGTGTTAATTCAGCGCGTTTGGAGCCGGTGCAAATAGCACGTATTGGCAATGACTCAAAACAAGATCGCGAATTTGTACCACTTGATAAATTCCCGCCAATGCTAAAAGATACCTTGCTGGTGGTTGAAGACCAAAATTTTTATAAACACCATGGTGTGTCTGTGTGGTCAATTATGCGTGCTTTGTATAGTAATATTAAAGCCGGTCGTACGGTTCAAGGTGGCAGTACGTTAACACAGCAGTTAGCTAAAAATATTTATTTGACCCGTGAGCGCACGCTGGTGCGTAAATTCAACGAAGCACTCATTGCTTTAATTTTAGACTACCGTTATTCAAAAGATCAGATCCTAGAAGCCTATTTAAACGAGGTATACCTTGGTCAATCCTATAACCAAGGTGTTCATGGCATGGGGTTAGCGTCAGACTTTTATTTTTCAAAGCCCGTTGATGAACTTGAGTTTGACCAAATAGCCTTACTGGTGGCAATGGTTAAAGGTCCGTCATATTACAACCCGCGTCGTTATAGTGAACGGACGATGGAACGCCGTGACTTAGTATTGCGTTTAATGGTCGAAAATCAATTAATTGATACCAGAGAGTACCGTGCAGCGCTAAAGCGTCCTATTACTGTGTCACCAATGAAAGACAGCATTACAAAATCATACCCGGGTTATTTGGAGTTAGTTGATCGTGAGTTGAAAAAACTATTACCTGATCAAGAGGTGCTAGATGCCGGTGTGAGGGTGTTTACCTATTTTGATTTGCAAAAACAAGCTGCGATGGAAGAGGCAATAGCAAATAGTTTACCGTACTTAGAGAAGCGCTCAACGACAGAGCAGTTAGAAGCGGCGATGATCTCAGTTAATGTAGAAAAAGGCGGTGTATCGGCTTTAGTTGCGGGACGTGATCCGCGCTTTTTAGGGTTTAACCGTGTACTTGATACTAAACGAAATATTGGTTCATTGGTGAAGCCTGCGGTATATTTAACGGCACTTAGTTCGCCTAATTATAACTTAGCCACCTTGTTAGATGATTCACCTTTGCAGGTGACAAATGAGCAAGGAAAAGTATGGCAG
This sequence comes from Pseudoalteromonas sp. Ld20, assembly GCF_045064175.1. Taxonomy (NCBI): domain Bacteria; kingdom Pseudomonadati; phylum Pseudomonadota; class Gammaproteobacteria; order Alteromonadales; family Pseudoalteromonadaceae; genus Pseudoalteromonas; species Pseudoalteromonas sp. Ld20. The sequence continues at coordinate 171,852 of NZ_JBISHB010000043.1, read as the reverse complement.
CCTGAGAACTTTGATCGTCAGTTTCGTGGTATGTTGCCGCTTTATAAAGCGTTTAGTCAAAGTATTAATATTCCAGCAGTGAATTTGGGCTTGGATGTTGGTGTTGATAACGTCGCCGATACACTTAATAAACTGGGTGTTAAAGAGCAAATAGATCATTATCCTTCACTATTATTAGGTGCACTTGAAATGTCGAGCTTTGAGGTGGCGCAGCTTTACACCACGCTTGCAGCTGACGGTGAATACCGAGCGCTGACATCGATTTCAGCAATGACTGATTCTGTAGGCAGTGTTTTGTATTCACATAAGGTGAAATCACAGCCAAGGTTTGCAAAAGACGCCATGTACATGACCAAGTATGCGATGAAGCGAGTGACAAAAGATGGTACCGCAAAACGTTTAAATGCCCATTTTCCGTCAATTCAGTTAGCGGGTAAAACAGGCACGAGTAATGACTTGCGTGATAGCTGGTTTGCAGGGTTTGATCAAAATACAGTAACGGTCGCATGGCTTGGTCGTGATGATAATAAAAGTACGGGCTTAACAGGCAGTGTAGGGGCGCTTGAAGCGTATATCCGTTATCTTAAACCGCTTAACCCACAAGCAATTGCCGATACACGTCCTGCTTCGATTCGCTGGGCATTTATTAATGAACTGACAGGAAAACAAGCACCACCGGGATGCGGTAAAGTTATTCAACTACCACTTAGGGTTAGCGAGTTCGAACCAAGGCCAAGCTGCCAGCGTTAAGTCTCTAAGTAAAAAAGCCAACATAAGTTGGCTTTTTTATAGCATACATTAAGATTTAAAAAATCGCATTGCGTCGGATAGTAGCTCTGAAAGCTGACTAATTTTTTTCGCATCACATAGGCTAGACTGCGCAGATGTTTGGGTTTGCTCTGCTAAGTGACTAATTTGTTGGGCATCGTTTAACGCTTGGGTTGTTGCTTGGGATTGTAATTGCACACGCTGCGCAATTTGCTCACCTTGTACTTTGATCTCTTGCATGCTTTTTTCTGCATTTTGTAGCACATTATTAGTGTCATTTGCTGACTGCACTGAGTGCACCATCTTCTCTACACTTGAACGCATTTTTTGTTGTGTATCATCTGATGCTTGCTGCAATGAGCTGATAATTTGGTGTATTTCTTGAGTTTGTGCCTGTGTACGTAAAGCAAGTGTTCGTACTTCATCAGCAACAACAGCAAAACCACGGCCTTGCTCTCCAGCGCGCGCTGCTTCAATAGCGGCATTTAGCGCTAATAAGTTGGTTTGATCAGCTATTTCACTAATACCTTTACTTACATTACCAATATTTTGGCTATCCACGGCTAGGCGATCGAGTGCTTGTTGGTTTTCGCTAAACTCCACTTGTAAGTCTTGCATATACTGAGCAAGCTCCATGGTGTTACGCGAGCCTTCTTTAACATGTTGGGCTGCATTTTGCGCAATTAACATTGCTTGATTTGCTGATTCTTCAACAGCATGAGCACTGTCTGACATATCACTTAATGCGTTGTGAATTGTATTTACACGCCCTTGTTGCTCGCTTACATCATGACTTGTTTGATGGCTTGCTTGTTCAAGTGATACCGTAGCGCTGCTTAAATCTACGGTTGTTTTTTTTACTTCTGCTAATAGATTACTAAATGCTTTTAGTAATGCATTGTAACGGGCTGTAATAATGCTCATTTCATCACTGCCGATAGATTCTAATCTAGCACTTAGATCGCCATTAGCAGCTTGTTCTGCTGCGCCAGCAAATCGGGTAATACCATCCACTACAGCAAAATAAAAACCAATTAATAAATAAAATGCACTCAACAAACTTAATATTGAAGCAATTAATACAATGTTTCTGATCCATTGTTGCTGCTGTAACTTGTCAGTAATTAGTTGCTCAAGTGTTGGCACACTTTGCTTTATAAGTTCTTTGATATTGCTGGTGACTGCTTGATGTAATTGAGAAAACTCGGCCTGTGTTATTTCTAAATTATCGGGCTCTAATAGTTTGCTGTCGATGGCGCGCTTAAAGTTAAGGGTACTTTGCTGTAGTTTATTTATCAAAGGAGTTAAAATTTTACTCACTTGTTTGTTGGCCGTTGTGGCTACTAATAAGGTTTTTTCAATGTTTTCTTCATACTGAGGTAAGGATTTTGATAAGTTTGACAGCGCTATAAATGTGTCAGGAGTAAAGCCTTGATTAGTTAAAACTGTATTTGCGCTATTGCTTGTTAAATTAACTTGTTCTATTAAAGCTGGGATGGGAGATACCAGTGCGCGGTTCAAGTAAGCGCTGGCTAAATGATCATCCACAGCGAGTTGCGATTGGATAGAGACTAATTCAAGCGCATCCTTGTTTTGAGAGTCACTAACTTGATAACCGAAGCTGCGAGCAATAGCAGCATTTTTATTTGTTTGGGAGTTCATTTGGTTTTCGAGTAAAGCACTGTAACTTTGTAAACCTTGACGTTTCATTGTTGAAACATGAATACTATCGGTTAATAACGAGAGTAAGAAGAATAGGCTAACACTTAGGGGAACTAATAAAATACCAAATACTAGACTAATTTTAGTTTTGTATTTTAAATTTGCCATCAAGTTGATAGCAGGGGAAGTTGCGCGTCGTAGTCCTGACATAGTGCTCTCTTGTTATAGGCAAAATAGTGAATGCTGTTTAGTAAGACCTAGCTTACTTGCAATATCATTCATTAATATTAGCCTATAAACAAAAAAAGCCCTTATGGGCTTTTTAATTACATTAAAACGAGGGAGTATTGACCTTTGTGGATTGAAATTTGTTCAATCCAGGGGCGATTTAATCGCGGCGCGAGGTTTGTCACCGAGTGGGCTCGATAACTGCTCCTGCGTTATTCTACTGGCTCACATCCATGTGAGAATAAGTAAAAATCGAGCAAAGCTTCCGCGTCCTGCTCACGCCCCTTACCTTTCCTCCATGTAGGTAACAAAGAGTTAATCGCCCCTAGAAAGAACTCTTTGGGCAGCGCATGTTTGGCATTTATACTGCGTTATCGTCGATTTATGGGGAACAACCACACACCATAGGCGCTGTCTTGCCTAAATACCAAACAGTCTGCTGCAAAATTAATCACGAAAGATCAACACACCCTAATACTTATAGTTTAGCAAAAGCGCGCTGTGCAGCGGCAATCGTATCTGTAATCTCTTGCTCTGAATGCTCAGAACATACAAAACCTGCCTCAAATGCTGATGGGGCCAAGTAAACGCCTTCTTCAAGCATTAAGTGGAAGAACTTTTTAAAGCGCTCTAAATCGCATTGTGTAGCTTGCTCGTAAGTGGTTACTTTGTCTTGATCAGTAAAGAAAAAGCCATACATGCCACCGGCATAGTTAGTTGTAAGGGCGATACCTGCAGCTTTTGCTGCTGCTTCAAAACCCTCACAGATTGCTTTACTTTTCGCTTCAAGCTTAGCGTGTAGGCCTTCAACGCTAAGTAGCTCTAGCGCTTTCAAACCTGCGGCCATTGCAATAGGGTTACCTGAAAGAGTACCCGCTTGATAGACAGGGCCAACTGGAGCTATGTAATCCATGATCTGCGTTTTACCGCCAAACGCGCCCACAGGCATACCGCCGCCAATAACTTTACCTAAACAGGTTAAATCAGGGATGATGTTGTAATAAGCCTGTGCGCCGCCAAGTGCTACGCGAAAGCCGGTCATTACTTCATCAAAAATAAGCACTGATTTATATTCATCACATACTTCACGCAGGCCTTCTAAGAAGCCAGGAACAGGAGGAATACAGTTCATGTTGCCGGCCACTGGCTCTACAATAATACACGCAATTTCATCTGCATATTTTGCAAAAATGGCTTTGACTTCATCAAGGTCATTAAACGACACTGTTAATGTGTGCTTAGCAAAATCTTCAGGAATACCCGGTGAATTAGGCACGCCCATAGTTAATGCACCTGAGCCTGCTTTCACTAGTAGTGAATCAGCATGACCGTGGTAACACCCTTCAAATTTAAGTATTTTGTCACGGCCAGTAAAGCCACGAGCTAAGCGAATTGCGCTCATGGTGGCTTCAGTTCCTGAGCTTACCATGCGAACTTTTTCGATTGATGGAACTAGCTCTTTTACTTTTTCGGCCATTAATATTTCAGCTTCGGTAGGTGCGCCGTAACTTAGGCCATTTTCTACCGCTTCAAGCACTGCTTGCTTAATTGCAGGGTGATTATGGCCCATAATCATCGGACCCCATGAACCTACATAATCAATATAACGATTGCCATCGGCATCGAAAGTAAATGGGCCTTGTGCGCTGGTAATAAATAGCGGTGTGCCGCCAACGCCATTAAAGGCACGTACTGGTGAGTTAACACCACCCGGAATAGATTGTTGTGCGCGGGCAAATAAATCTTGGCTAATTGTCATGAAAAATCCTATTAAGTTGTCACTTTAAAAATTAACTATCGCGTTTGCGGCTAAACCAAGGCACTGCAACTTCGTATTGCTCTACTTTATCGGCAACATCAAGTGTAAGTGCAAACAGAGCCATGCGAATTAATACGCCATTTTGTACTTGACGAAAAATTGCTAAGTTGTCATTTAGGTTTAAATCGTTATCGAGCTCATTAGCTTCCATACGACTATCTCGCGGCAGTGGGTGCATTAAAATAGAGTTGGGTTTGCAATGGGCATTATAAATAGATTGACTAATTCTAAAGCCACCACGGTATTTGTTTGCTTCTTCTTGTGATGGGAAGCGCTCTTCTTGAATACGTGTTTGATAGACAATGTCAGCGGCTAAATTGCCTTCCATTTTATCAACAATTTCTATTTTATGACCCGCATTATCAACAGCATCCAAAATGTAGCTTGGCATTTGTAAGCCGTCAGGTGCGACCATCGAAAACTTAATGTTTTTATAATGACACAGTAGTTTTGATAACGAATGCACCGTACGGCCATATTTTAAATCGCCAACAAGGGCGATGTGCATACCATCAATGTTTTGATCAAAGCGGTGAAGTTCACGTTCAATAGTCAGTAAATCAAGTAGTGCTTGTGTCGGGTGCTCGTTTGGGCCATCGCCGCCGTTTATGACAGGCACTGAGCAACCGGTTGCAAATTCAGCAACTGAGCCTGAATCAGGGTGGCGCATGGCGACTGCATCGGCATAAGCTGAAATAACACGAGCGGTGTCATAGAGCGACTCGCCTTTGGCAAGAGCTGAACTTTGCATACCGGTTGTTTCGCGAACCAAACCGCCTAATAAATTAAAAGCAGTACCAAAACTTACGCGAGTACGCGTACTTGGCTCAAAGAATAAGTTTGCTAATATTGCCCCTTCAAGCACGTTTGTGCGTTTTTGCTTTTTAGCATATGGCTCCATTTTCTTTGCAACTGCAAAGATACGTTCAATACAGTTACGATCAAGCTGATTGACCGAAAGAATATTTTCACCTTGGAAACTTAACATGGGGTTATTCCTATCACATTGAAAAGGGGCGCGATCTAACCATCAAAGATGGGCACGCAATCGCGCGGTACTATAGCAAATTTTTTATAAACTTGGTTTAGTTATGGCTAAAAATACGATGACTAATAGCGCTAACACGGGCAACTCATTAAAAATACGATAAAAGCGATCACTGCGTGTATTACGGTCATGTTTAAAATCAGCGAGTAATTTAAAGCAATACGCATGGTATATATACAGTGCGATGACGAGTACTAATTTGTAATGCAACCACATGCTGTATTTAAACCATTCCCGGCCATATTCAACAATGAGTAGTACACCAAATACGGCTGTTAATATGGCAAAAGGGGTTACAAAATAGAGCAAGCGACGCTCCATCACTTTAAGCATAGAATTACAGGCTCGTTCTTCACTCATGGCGTGATAAACAAAAAGGCGTGGTAAGTAAAATATGCCGGCAAACCAGGCAATCATAAAAAATACATGTAAGGCTTTATAAACCAGTAGCGCGCTCATAGTGTTCTCTTATTTTTTGTTACAGTAAGCTATTACGTATAGTAAGGATATGGCGGATCTGATCCCAGCGCATAATTCCCATAATTTGTTGGTTATCGAGTAAGTTATAAATATACACAGCACCGCTGCGTTTATCTTTTAGTAAGTCAAATACATCAGCAAGTGTTGATTGGCTACTAACGCCTTGTAAGTTAATGTAATTTATTGATATGTTTTGTTCTGACATTAAACTTAAATCGTATTCAGCTAAACGGTAGCCATTTTCAGTATCGTAAACAATCAAGGGAGTTTGACTACTCACAGCATCAAGGCTTGTTTTAATTTGTTCTTTATCCGCGGAGTAGAGCAATTTAAAGTTTTCATCCATTTCATCCATCACCCCCACTTTTTGTAATGCCTCAGTGGCAGGGGATACATGATACGACAAACCTTGAAAATCTAATTGCTGCAAGAAAATAGAACGATTACCAAAAATTTGTAATGCAGTGACGTAGGCTGTCGAAATAACCAGCATAGCAGGGACAATAATCTCAGGGCTTGAGGTCAGTTCCATAACGGTTGTTAAAGCGGCAAGCGGGGCGTGCAGTGTGGCAGCGAGTAAGCCTGCCATGCCTAATACGCTATAAGTGCCGGCTATATCAGCACCGGGGCTAATAAATTGTGCAAAAAATGCCATGAGAGTGCCCATTAATACACCCAGTCCAATAACTGGGCCTATAATTCCACCGGGGATACCCAATCCAATCGCAAATAAGGTGGCAAGCAACTTAGCAATTAAAATGGTTGTTAACAGTTGTACATCGTCAGGAGATTCAATTGCAATAGTAATAGCGCTCATACCAGAGCCCATCGCTTGTGGGACCATATAAGCTATACCGCCTGCAATTACGCCGGCCAATAGTAAACGCGGGAACATACTTAGGGGTTTAAACGTGCGAATTATCATCATCAGGTTTTGGTTAAACGCAAAAGCAACCGCGCCTAAAGCCATCCCAAAAATGATTAAAAATGGGTAATGCCAACCGCTTAAGGGGTTAACAACAATAAGTGCAAGCTCAGAGACATCACCAAATACAAATTGAGTGGCAAGGGCCCCCGTTACGGCGGCAAGCATAATGGGGACGAATATGTGGATTTTATACTCTCTGAGCACCACTTCCATCACAAAAATGACGGCTGCTAGTGGTGTATTAAACGAAGCGGCAATACCCGCAGCCACACCACAACCGCTTAGCGTGCGCATAGCATTGTGAGGTAAGTGCAGTTTATCAGCAAGCAAGCTTGCGCCCGTTGCACCCATATGTACTGAAGGCCCTTCACGCCCAACAGAAAAACCACTAATTAACGCCAGAGCACCACCGACAAATTGATTAACTGTGTTATATAACGGCATTTGTCCGTAGTGACGCTTTATGCGGTGAATAACAAAGGGAATGCCTAAGCGATAATGTTTAAAACCTGTTAGGGCTGCAAATAAGGCAATCAAAAAGGCCGCGCCAATGGGCATTAATACCCGTTCAAGGGTTGGAAGTGTTGTAAAGTCATCAGGTGTTTCAAGAAATAAACCTTGAAAGAATAAAATTGTTAAACGAAATAAGATGATAAAAAACGCAGCAATTAAACCAGCACATACACCTAGTAAGCACAGTTGCACCGATGTTTTTGGCTTAGCCAAGCGACGCCTAAGCGTTTCAAGCCACATGCATTTTTCCTCGCCACCCATTTAGGCGGGCAGTTTATCAAATGTACGGCAGTAAGTCCTTTTGATTTTTGAATTATCTACGGATAACCTCTGATTTTATCAGGCTCATTTCAAGGGCATAAGTACGGGGGGATGGGGTGATTTATTAGTGGCAAATAGACGGCTTAGTGCGCCGTATTATTAATACAGTTTCAATATACAGAAGGTGAGCTTGCAGGTATATTTATGCCCAAACCACCTCAAAATGCAGAATTCAGCGTTTCACAGGTGTTTAATATCAAGGCGTTATTTGCAGTAATGGCAGTCCCTTTTAAGAAGTTACAACGATGAAAGTAAGCGTCTGTGAAATGCCCAAAGGGTTGGTTTAAAAGCGATTTATACTGCGCTATTGATTTTAACAAGGGAGCAACCATTATTTACAATCAATGCCTTGTCTAAATCGCTTTTAATTCCAACTGACACTTACATCTTGAGGTGGCTTGGGCATATACCAGCAAGTTTAATTACACAATAAATTTTTTCAGTAAATCTTGCTGAGCATTTACGTTTTCAGCTAGATTTGTATTGGTTTCAAATTGCTCTTTAGCAAATTCATCCACTTGCACACTAATATCTTTAATATTAATTGTATTTTTATTAATTTCTTCAATAACCGTGCTTTGCTCTTCAATCGCGGCAGCTATTTGAAAGTTCCTATCCATAATGTCTTTAACTGACATAGAAATAGTGTTTAAAGATTGATTGGCAACCTCAGTTTGCTCAACACACTGCGATGCCTTTTGCTTACTTTGCTCCATAGCTTGCTGTACTTTTGATGAAAACAGTTGAATCTGCTCAATCATTGCTTTTATTTCTGTTGTTGAGCTTTGCGTTCTTGAGGCTAAGGTTCTTACTTCATCGGCCACAACCGCAAACCCGCGCCCTTGCTCCCCAGCTCTTGCTGCTTCAATTGCTGCATTTAGTGCAAGCAAATTGGTTTGCTCTGCTACGTTATTTATTACAGAAAGTATTTGCTCAATACTATTACTGTGTTCCGCTAATTGATTACTCAGTTCTTGGGAGTTAGAAATTGAATCCGATAGATTAGTAATATCTGATGTGGTTTTTTCAAACAAGGTTTTACTTGAACTCGTTGAATCATTTACCAAGGTTACTGATGTTGCAGCTTCTTGTGCGCTGGAGGCAATTTCAGATGAGGTGGTACTCATTTCATGCATCGCAGTGGCTAGACTATCAATTAATTGGTATTGTTCGTTCAGGGAGCGGCTTGATTCGGTTGATAATGATTTTGCTGCTGCACTTTGCGCTTCAACACTATTCGCTTTATCAATAACGCCCGTCACTAATATCTGTAATGACGATAAAAAGCGATTAAAACTTTTAGCTACCACGCCACATTCATCTTCTGTAGTTACAGTTAATCGTTGAGTTAGATCTCCGCCACCAGAGGCAATTTCACTGATTGCATGCTCTAGTTCATCTAGCGGTCTTAATAGTATTGTTGCCAATGTTCTGATGACCAACACACAAAAAGCAATACTTAAAATAGCAATGAAAAAGGTACGTGTTGTAAAGACGGTTAGGGATTCATACACTTTATCTTTATCAAGTAGCATGGCTAAAGACCAATCAACGCCAGCGTTATCACTCAAGGGATAAAAGTAGAGTAACTTTGTTTGTCCTTCGTGCTCAATCTCTAAAATTTGCTTACTTTCAGTTGGGGATTTTTGGTAAATATTTTGAGTTTGTTTATTGCTGAGGCTGGTGGTCGGGTGAGTAATAATCTTACCAGTGCCATCGACAACAAATGCTAAACCATTGCCGTTAAAGTTAATGGTATTTACGCTATCAGCAATGGCATTTAAGCTCAAATCACCACCAATAACACCTTGAAAACCACTAGAAGTGTTAATTGCAGTGACAACTGATAATAATAGTTCGTTTGTAGCAGCATCAACATAAGGTGCGGTAAATGAGATCGCATCGTTGTTTTGCACTAACTTGTACCATGGTCTTTCTTTAAAATCGATACCAGGTGGATTAACCCTCTGTTTATCATTAGAGCGAAGCCCTTTTTCATCGCTTAGCGTACCAAACATTAATGAAAAATCATCTGAAAAGGCTGGGTTTTCTAACCCAGCTTGAAAATTATCTTTAGAGAAGTCTGATTCAATCTGCTTTTTTAAAACATTAACTTGTGCTGATTTACTAACCAGCCAATTGCTAATGCTTTGTGATAACAGTGATGCATTATCCTGCACATACGCGTCGGTGGACTTTTTTAGCGTTTGTTGTACAAGTAAGTATGTTGTTGTTGCAAGTAGTGAAATAACGATAAATACCACTATGCCTGAAGCGATGGAGAATTTAGTTCTGATTTTCATAATATTTCACTTTTTGACTGAATAAGAACGAGTGTTTTTTGTTATGTATATATAAACATAGTCTACACTTAGGAAAAGTTTAAATGGTAAGGCGCATTCATGCAAATAAAGCTCATCTGCTTTTTGTTAACTACATCTTGCTCGTTTTCAGTATACGCTCAAGATGAACAACAAGAACTAAAAAATTTAAAATTACAGCTAAATAAAATCAGCGCGCAATTAGCCGCTTTAGAGTCATTAACACTACAGTTTGAGAGTATCAGTAAAAGAATTGAGGTGCTTGAAAATAAAAAACAGGGTTCTTCTGTTGCGTCAAATGTCGCAATAATCCCCCCAATTACTGATTTGCAATTACCTGTATCATCACCTGAGGCTATTAAAAAAGATGTTAAAATTTACGCAACAATAAGACCAACACTCGGATATATTGATGAAGACAACGAATCTCAATGGGATGTAAGAGACGCACTTTCTCATGTTGGTATTAAATCAACGGTAGAATTTAACGACCAATGGCAAGGGATTCTCCATGGTGAGTGGGGCGTTGATTTATCAAACAATGGTGATTTTGGTAAAGCTAGGCAAGTCTATGTTGCTTTGGATAGCCCTTATGGGAAGGTCGGTATAGGCAAACAGCGCCCAGCTCAGTACCTGTTTATTGCTGAGTACGTCGATATTTTTAACCACGGTAATAGCCCTTTTGCATATGATCCTGAAAGTCTCTTTTTTGTAAATAACCTGCTTACTTATCAGATAACGCAAGGTGATTTTACGTGGATGCTGGTTAGCCAATTTAATGGCGCACAAGGCGATAATAAAAGTGACCTTATCAATGGTGGGGTAAGTTATGATAAAAATAATTTACATGTTGCTTTGACGTATACAAATAAAGGTATCTATGAAAATGAACAAGCGTTGGGAGATAATAATATTGTTGCTGGATCAGTAGCTTACTCTTTTGATAGTGGTTTGTATTTTGCGCTGGGATATCAAGCAAAAGAATACAATAGAGACTTAAGCCTGGATAGAGACGGGCATACACTTGATGTATCAATGGCTTATCCGCTTAGCAAAAATTATAAAGTAAAAATGGGTTATTTTGATTTTGATGATGGACACCAAGCCGATCAAACGCAAAACTATAATGGCGCAAATTTAACGCTTGAATGGTTGCCTGCAGAAAACTTACGTTTACATGTTGAATACCTTTACCGAGACTTTGATTATTTAGCTGACTTTAGTTCATTATCAGTAGGGTTTCGCTATGATTACTCACAAAAGTGGAGTTACTAATAGTAAAAACATGCATATTTTAAAAAAGCGTTTAATACTGATTACGGGCTTACTCATGCTGATGTGTGCATTTACAAGTCATAGCAACGTAGATGTTACTATTTTAGCTGACGATGATTATCCGCCGTATAGCTATTTAGAAAATGGTGAAGTAAAAGGGATTTATATTGATTTATTGAGACGTGCTAGTACTCAATTAAAGCTAGATTATCACGTTAAAATAATTCCAACACCATGGAAAAGAGCATTACTTACCGTTAAAAAAGGCGATGTTATTGGCGTGGTTCCTCCGTATTTACATTATGATTCAAGGCCTTTTATTTCGTCATATTCGGTGGCGTTAGGGACCGAATTTGTGGTGACTTATTGTCGTGAAAATGTTGATTTAAAAGCTGCATTAAATTTAGATTTACCGGTTAATAAACCTGTTCATTTAGGAATGAATGCTGGTTATTTACTGCTGGATGAACGTTATAAACAAGCAATTGCACGAGGGCGAATCCAGTTATGGGAAAATAAAAGCACCGCAGCGAATGTAATCAAATTACTTACCAATAAAATAGATTGTTACGTCAACGATAGAAAAGCCACACAATATGAACTAAACAGCATAAATAAAACTTACCCGCAATATAATACGGTTACAGTTATAGAAAAAGATGAGCTTAGTCATAGAACCGCGCACATAGGATTTAGCCGTGAGTTTAGCTATCCATATAAAGACGATTTTATAAAAAGAATGAATAGAGCGTTGCTTGATGTGATGAATGAAACAGGGAAAGTTAAAGAGTGAGTGTTTTGATAGTTATGCGGTTTTTGTACATTGATTAGATTAAATGCATCGTTTATTATTTCGGGACTAGTTTTATAAAAAATAACAAAGCCTACATTTTGTTACAAACGCAGCATCTTGATACGTTTTTTTGATTATCAAAGAATATAATGAATGGGTGATTAATCAATAAGGAAGTCGGCGCGTAATGTGTTTATCTGTCAAACATCTCCTATCTGCAGTTGTTTTATCTTTTTTGTGTTCATCTTTTAGTTATGCCGCAGATTTAACCAGAGAAATAAGTCTAAATATTGATCAAGGTAGTGCCCCTGAGAACTTCTTTGAAGTTGGTTTAAGCTTGAGCACGTTTAATCGTTCAACGATTAATCCTCATGACGACGATCTCGACCTCGGTACCACACTCATTGGCAGTTATAATTGGCACAACTTCTTTATCGACTTTGCTAACCAAGCACCTGACTCACTTGTCTTTGGCTACACAGCTTACGCTGAAAATAATTGGTCATTTGATATTGTTTTTACCGGGCCGGGAACAGGTTTAAGAAAAAAAGAGAATCAAGTTAATTTTGAAGGTATTGACGATCGAGATGTCAACACCATGCTCGGTGGTAGAGTAACGGGTTATATTGGTGAGAATGTTGTGCAATTCACTCTTAAGCAGGGTTTAACGAGTGAAAATAGCGGTACTATTGCCTCGGCTCTTATTGGGCGTAATTGGCAAGTGAGGAACTTGAATTTTCATGGCTTATTTGGATTGTCGTTTAGAGACGCTAAGCTCAATGATTATTATTATGGTGTGTCAGAAGATGAAGCCGCCCGAACTAACTTCAAACCATTTACAGGTAAATCAACACTTAATTTTGATTCGTCACTAGGAGTAACCTATCCACTTTCAGAAAGTTGGTTATTCCGCTCTGAAATATTTGTAGGGTCAGAGTTTGGGTACAACGAAAGCCCATTATTTAATAAGCAAAAAGACATTTATACTGGCATCAGTTCAAGCATTAGTTATGTATTTTAAGTGAGTAAATCATGATACTAACTAATCAAAAAAATCCACAGAGTAAAGTGTTTATATACTTAAGCTTATTGTTACTATGTCAACTGATTACGAATAACGCGTATGCTGCTAACCATACGTTACCTAATGAAAACAAATTGCTTGTGACGCCTAAGCGTTGTGTTGCACTGCGAAAAGGGCAGACGTGTTACCAGCAGGTCACGTTTAAATGGCATCAAGTAGAACTTGGGGATTATTGCTTAGTAGAGTTATCGACATTGCATAAATTAAAGTGCTGGACGAAAATAAATAATGGTGAATTTAGTTTTGATTTTCAATCAGATAAAACACGTCATTACGCCCTGCGAAAAAGCAAGCAAGACAGCAATCTCGCTACCGCGATTATCACTGTGTCATGGGTATTCGAATCCTCTAAACGGCCCAAATCAAGTTGGAAGTTATTTTGATTGAAGAAATACCCCGCCAGCACATCATGCTAGTTGAAGATGATATGTCATTGGCTGAATGGTTTAGTGATTATTTAACAGAGCATGGTTACTTAGTAACTTTGGTTAATCGAGGGGATGTAGCGGTTGAATTGATTAAGGCCGATATGCCAGAGCTTGTTGTGCTAGATATTATGTTGCCTGTAAAAGATGGTTTTGATGTGTGCAAAGAGGCTCGTAACTTTTATCAAGGACCCATTTTAATGATGACAGCCCGTGATGATGAAATGGACGAAATATTAGGGCTCGAATTAGGGGCTGATGATTATGTAACCAAACCGGTGAAACCGCGGGTATTATTATCTCGAATTAAAGCTTTACTACGGCGCGTAAAAACCAATGCTAACACAGCAAATGTAAGCGAAAACCAAATACAGCTTGGCCAGCTTAGTATTAATGCTAACTCTCGGGCAACTAAACTACACGGACAGTATGTCGCTATTTCATCTAACGAATTTGATTTACTTTGGTATTTAGCGCAATCAGCGGGGCAAGTGGTTAATCGCACGGAATTGTTTCACCAGTTAAATGGTATTGACTATGATGGATTTGACCGCCGTGTTGATATTGTTATATCTAGATTACGTAAAAAGCTTGGTGATGACGCCAATAATCCATACAGGATCAAAACCGTGTGGGGTAAAGGTTATTTGCTTGTAGCCGACGCTTGGTCTTAATGTGAAGAAATTAACATTCTCATTGGTTATCGCAATATTTACCGCCATCATCTTTTTAGGTTGGGGCTTAGATAGTTTTTTTAATGAATACCAAGATAAAAAGCACACGGATGAATTTAGCACTTATAAGCAAATAATTACCTCATTGGCGAATACACTTGAAAAAACCGACAACGTTGTACAATTTGTAGCAATGTGGCAACAGCAAAACCAACAGCAACTGACGTTAACGCCTTTAACTGAGTTTCCTTTACCAATTAGCTTAAGAAAAAGCTTTAATCAGGGGGATCCACTGGTTCTTGAATCAGCTGAGTTGATCACCGTGAATAAGCTATTACAGTCTCAGCAGCAAGTATTGACACTGGGTATCCCACAACAAGCCAAACAACAAGATAATCTTGCTCTACAAATAATTTTAACAACCGTATTTTATGCAGGGATTCTACTGTGTGCCTTCATTTGGCTTTACCCTTTAGTTAAGCGGTTACAGTTACTCAGAAGCACGGCAAAACGCTTTGGTGAAGGGGATTTCTCTGCTCGTATTAGGGTTTCAAACTCATCTTACATAGTTGATATTGAAAATGAGTTTAACTTTATGGCTGAACAGATAAACACGTTGATTAAAGATAATAAATTATTAAGTAATGCGGTGTCACATGATTTACGAACCCCGCTAGCGCGATTGCGTTTTGGTATTGAAGCCTTGGGTGAAACAAACAATCCAAAAAATAAAGAAAAGTATGTCCGTCATTTGAGTCGAGATATTCAAGAGATGGAAAACCTCGTTGCCGTTTTACTTAATTACGCCAGCTTAGAGCAAAAAATGATTAAAGTTAAACGTTTACCGCTTAATTTAAATACCTTGATAAAATCAGTTGTGTGCAGTCTCACTTCAAGCGATGTTTGCTCGGTTGCAATGGATATAACCGAATTAGCCAAGGAAAAAATAGTCATCGATGGTGATGAAAATTACTTATCTATGCTAATTAATAATCTACTGTCAAATGCACAGCAATATGCTACTAAGCAAGTAAAGATAACAACGCAGCAAACACGCAATAATGTGGTTATGTGTATTGCAGATGATGGCCCTGGTATTTCAAAAGAAATGCGCGAACAAGTATTTAAGCCCTTTACTCGAGGAGAAAGCAACGCTATACAGCAAGGTTATGGCATGGGGTTGGCAATCGTTGTGAGAGTTGCTGCGTGGCATGGTGGTAAAGTATCTATTAGCCAGTCAGAGCTATTAGGGGGAGCTAAGTTTACGGTGGTATTTAACCGAACACCAGCCTAATTAGACGAAAAACTCATCGTTATAAACTACTTAACCTGAGTTTAGGGTGCTTACTCAGATACTGTATATCCAATACTCCCTTTAAAAAGTTTAGCGGTTTAAATTAGCTTTTTAAAGCATTGAATATAAAAAAGTTGTTATCAAGTTAAATCCCTCAATAAAAGAGCTGAACACAACAAATTCCTACATAAAGCTACATTTTATAAATTTGTAATGTGTACCTGTACACATTACAACATCTTCATACAGCACTCATTTTTTCATCACGCTAAGCTATTTTCCTACAATGGAATTGGCTATAAAAATCATGCAAAAAAAAACATTTACTTATTTATTATCAAAATTTTACTTATTAAATGAACGGCTCGAAGAGGTTAAAAAACGACTTGTTATTTCCCCTTTTATTTTATTGCTTGTCAGCTGTGTATTTATCGTTTTAATGGCGAATACGGTGTTCTTTGACAAGCTTGATGCTTTATATCCTTGGCAAGGAAATCTAAGTTTTATTATCTCGTTAAGCTTGCTGCTTTTTAGTCTGATTATTTTCGTTATGTTTGTTCTTAATATTTTGCTACCAGTCAAAATAGTGGTGTTGGTGATGCTATTGATTGCTGCAATGGTTGATTATTATGGCGTTGTGTTAGGGGTGCTGATAGATAAAACGATGATCCAAAATATTGTTGAAACGAATTTCGCTGAAGCACAAGAAATAGTTAATTTAGGGTTGTTCAGTAGAATCATTTTTATGGCGATTTTACCCGCAGCCCTATTGTTGTTAATTCAAGTGAAAAGAACTACTTGGCAACAGCGGTTACGTCAGCAAGTTTTGAGTATTACGGCGATTATGATGTTGATCCCCATACTTATCGCGCCTTTTAGTGCTCAATATACTAGCTTTTTTCGCCTACATAAGGAGCTGCGTTATTATACTAATCCTTTATATCCAATTTATTCAGCACTAGATTATTTAGCCGAACAAATCGTATCGGTAAACACCAAAGAGTTTAGAACTCTCACGACGAAAATAAGCAAAAGTAGCAGTACATTAAAGCCTAAATTAATGATTTTAGTGGTCGGTGAGGCGGTCCGAGCTGATCACCTTACTTTAAATGGCTATCCTCGTGACACAACGCCAAATATGTCAAAGCAAGTGGGGTTAATTAATTTTAGCCAAGTGAGCTCTTGCGGTACATCAACCGCTGTGTCTGTGCCTTGTATGTTTTCATTCTTCGGTCGCGATGATTTTACTGTGAGTGAGGCTAAGAGCACTCAAAATATCCTTGATGTACTCGCTGCAAGCTCAGTACGAGTAAGTTGGCGCGACAATAATTCTAGCTCAAAGGGGGTTGCTGATAGGTTGGCGTATCAAAGCTATCGCCGTTCAGAGGTTAATACACTATGTGATGTGGAATGCCGCGATGTTGGCATGTTGGTCAATTTACAGCAATACATTGACCAACAAACCCAAGACACACTGATTGTTTTACATCAAATGGGTAATCACGGACCTGCTTATTTTAAGCGTTATCCAGCTGATTTTGAATTTTTCACACCTGCTTGCGAATCGGCAGAGCTATCAGAGTGTAGCAAACACGAAATAGTTAATGCATATGACAATGCCATTCGTTATACGGACCATTTTTTGGCAGAAGTAATCAAACTTTTGCAAGCCAATGCTGCGCAATATAATACCGTGATGTTGTATGTCAGTGATCATGGCGAGTCTCTTGGTGAAAATGGGCTTTATTTGCATGGTATGCCTTATGCATTTGCACCGGATGCACAAACCCATGTGCCAATAATTTCTTGGTCTTCTGCGCCTTATATTGATATTGAAAAAACAAAATTGCACCAAGATCACGCTCATTCACATGATGCAATTGCCAATACACTCCTCTCGCTGTTTGAAGTAAAGGTCAATATAGCTGACGAGTTTAAAGTTACCCCGCCTCTTTTTTATCTAAAGCCAGAAGGGGGCAATAAATGAAAACTATAAGCTTGTTTTTGCGGCTACAGGTATGTGTATTTTATTTAGGGGGCGAGCTGAATAATTGTTTAAAAAAACTAACTAAGAAAAGCATTAAACTAAGCTTTATCATATTGTTTATTAATAGTATTACGATAAGTAGTCAGGAGGTTGAGTGTACAGCAGTTGCCGCTAGTGAAGAGCCATTTACGCTTGATAAGCTTACTTTTGTTAGTCACCCTTTGTTTGATGAAACACAATCCAATAGCTTTTATATACATAGCTTAGCGAATTGGTTACATATTAATACCCAGCAGCACGTTGTGAAAAAACTACTTCCTTTTGTACAAGCTGAAGTCATTTCTCGCGCGCAGTTTGTTGAGGCTGAACGTATTCTAAACCAATATTCATTCTTACGTAAAAGCCGAGTCAGCTTAGTCGCAGGTTGTGAGGACTCGCTAGAAAATGAACTTAAAGTTGAAACATGGGATACCTGGTCACTCGTACCGTATATCAGTTTTGGCCGACGAGCAGGCAATAATAAATATGCCTTTGGTTTTAAAGAAGATAACTTTCTCGGTCTAGGTATTCATGCTGGCGTACAATATAAAAAAGACCATTTGCGTTCAGGCTATCAAGTTACTTTCAGCATGCCGCTTAACTTTCCTAAGCAATCAACTCTAGAATTTGAGTTTGCTGATAACGATGATGGACAAAAGACCTATTTAGCTTATTCAAAGCCTTTTTATCAGCAATCATCAAAGCAGCAACATTCTGCATCGATATTCAAGGAGAATCGCCGCGACAGCATTTATCAAAACGGGACTTTAGCATGGCAATTTTCTCATGATGTTGACCAGTTTGCTCTGGCATATGGGCATTTAATTACCCAGCATAAATTAAGCGCCGCACGTATGCATTTTGGAATGAATAAAGAGCGACATCATTTTGAAAATTTAAACAGCACAATACTCACTGAGCTACCATCAGATAGAGGCTTTACCTTTCCTTGGATAGGCATGGAGTATAGCCAAGCAGACTATCAGACATTTTCTAATATTCGTTTTATTGATCATCGCGAAGATATTAATTTGGGCTGGCAATTGATGAGCAAAATAGGAGTGGATATTAGCTCATTAAATTCAGACGACAGCAAAGGTATTCACGTTGAAAATATTCTGTCAAAAGGTGTGCAATGGCAAAATACGCTCATCCTGCTCTCTACTAGTAATAAAGTTTATTGGCGCAAAGATCAACCCAATCATCAGGCGTTAGCTACTGAATTAGAGGTGTATCAATATCTAACCCCTCGTTGGGCTGGTTATTTTAAAGCGCAGTGGCGAGCAGAAAAAAATCAATATTACGATGAACCGCTTACTTTAGGTGGAGACACTGGAGTTCGTGGATATGCACAGCAATATCAACATGGTGACAATCTATGGTCAGCAACCGCAGAGCTACGTTACAACCCTCATTGGGAGTTGTATCAATTAGTCAATGTTGCTTGGGCGGCATTTGCTGATAGCGGTAAAGCATGGGGTGAATCATTTGCGACTAACAGTACTGATGAAACACTGCAGAGCATTGGCATTGGTGCAAGATTATTTTCATCACATTCAAGTGAAGGCAACGTGATCCATATGGATATTATAAAACCACTTACAACAGGTCGTAATGTGGATAGTTGGCAATGGCGCGTGCAAGTAAAGCAGAGCCTTTAAATTTATTTCAGTTAACAGAAGGAAAAGTGATGAAAAACGTCAATACGATACATAGTGTGAACAAACCAAACGGCAAAGGGTTTACTCGAATCATCAAAGCGACACATTGCTCATATAAAGGCGTGATAGCCGCATGGCAGCACGAATCAGCATTTAGACAGGAGCTTATTATGAGTATAATATTGCTGCCTTTTGCTGTTGTGTTGTCATCATCTATTAGCCATTTATTTTTATTGATCAGTAGTTTGGTATTTATTTTATTTGCCGAAATAATTAACTCAGCTCTTGAGGCGCTGGCTGATGCAGTAACATTAGATCACAATATATTGATTGGTCGAGCCAAAGACATGGGATCAGCTGCTGTTTTTATCGCGTTAGGTTTATTCTCAGCGGTGTGGGGATATGCCATTTACAGTTATTCATTTTAATAATGAGCAGTGTTTAAAGAGTAAACCACAAGCAGTGCTATTTTTGACTTAAAACGATGGGCGGTTACTTTAGGGCGTGTTAACCTTTCGTGATTTATTTTACAGCAGTGTGTTTGGAAATTTCAATCCACAAAGGTTAACACGCCCTAATCATTTATAGGTATTCGCGCTTAGTAAATAAACGCTATACTTGATTAAAACACTCGGGTATTAGATAATCCGATCAATGTAGGAATTGAGGGTCTTGGTATGTCAGAAGAATTACCGATTAAGTTTAGCGATGCAGCTGCGGTTCGTGTTAAACAGTTAATTGATGAAGAAGAAAACCCTGAACTAAAACTGCGTGTTTATGTAACCGGCGGTGGTTGTTCTGGTTTCCAGTATGGTTTTACTTTTGATGAAAAAGCAAACCCAGGCGATTTAGAGATCGTAAAAAATGGCGTCACCTTAGTGGTTGATCCAATGAGTATACAGTATTTGGTTGATGGTGTAGTTGATTACACTGAAGGACTTGAAGGCGCACGCTTTTTTGTTTCTAACCCAAATGCAACAACCACCTGCGGGTGTGGCGCTAGTTTCAGCGTTTAAATCGTTATTTGTATACGAAAGCCGCTTAATAGCGGCTTTTTTATTGCTTAAAATCTATAAAAAGTGGTAAACGCAAAGGTTATTATCGTAAAGCCTTAGATTTTTTATTACACCTAAAAGGAAGCGCTGGGCTGAAAATATTTACTCAGTAGCAAGACTCACAGGCAAAAGTAAATAGTCTGCGTAGGCTGATAAAGTTGTAAATTATAAAGCTTAGTGGCTCAAAATATAAAAACACTGTTATTTTACGGCAAATCAGAACTCGATAAATTGTGCAGCAGCATTTTGAATGATTTAGGTGATTACACTAGCGAAGATTGTTGTGAATAACAATATGATACTAATAGTCACTTATAATGTCTTACGCAGGCGCGGAAGCTTTGCTCGATTTTTACTTATTCTCACATGGATGTGAGCCAGTAGAATAACGCAGGAGCAGTTATCGAGCCCGCTAGGTTATAAACCACGCGCCGCGATTAAATCGCCCCTAGATTGAGCAAATTTCAATCCACAAAGGTCAGCACGCTCTAAAGGTATTACAGATCAATATTGATTTATTTAATAGAACAATCGATTTTGGCACTCCTTCAACATAATAGTCAATACAACGAGCCAGTGCAGTGGCTGTGCAGGGTTTAACCTTTGCCACCGTTTTAACCCTTATTTTACTCATTTCTTTTTAATGTTACGCGAGTGTAGTTAAGTGGAAATTGACTAAGTCACTCACTATTTATGGTGAGTGACTTGTATCATTAAAATAAAGAAACTTAATACAAGGGTCGAAAATACTAATATGTATATAAACCCTTTTTTTCCCTGCTTGATTGGGACACCATTTTTGTTAAGAAAAAAGTACCAAATAACGCATAGGATAATAGGTAATAAAAACAGTAAACGAAACATTTCTTGTTCTCCGAGTTAAATATGTATTTTTGTTTGATTTTAAGTTGTTGATTTTTAGTGTTTAAATTTATTATCCTAAAAATAGTTTCATTATATAAATAATTTGTTACATTAAAGAGGAACGAATCATTAAATAGGTCTATTGTTGCTCATTTTGCAACTCATGTATTTCTTGTAATAACTCGTTCCTGTAAAAGGTTCTTTTTTGAAATTAGTTATTTCACATGAGTCTGAATAGTATATAATGTATCCAAGAGTGAGACGGGCAAAATTTCACTTTTAGACTAAATTAATTTTAAATCATCTAGTAGGAGATGTTTTTTATGATGGGTAAAACAGTTTCTTCAGAAGAAAACTCAAGATTGACTAAGTGGCTAAAAAGCAAACGCCATGAGAAAGGTCACACTATGCGTAGCCTGGCACAAGTACTAGGTACTCCGCATTCATTTATTGGTAAAATCGAAAATCAAGAGCGTCGCTTAGATGTAATTGAATTCTTGCGCTATTGTGATGCGTTAGAAGTTGACCCATATGAAGGGTTAGGTTTACTAAAAGAAGATCAGTTATAAAAGCTTAGCGCGTTGTTAAGCTGTTTATAATAGAAGTGCAAGGATGCACAGTATTTGTTTAATCCTTGCCCCATGTTATTTTAATTATCACCACATCTAAATTATCGTTCCGCTTTTACTATGATAACTGTTTTCTAATTGATAGAGCTTATGTCTTATTAGGTATAAGAATATTAATGATGGTAGTACCATCAACGCCGTTAGAATAAAGAATAACGACCAATTTCCACCTAACCAATCATCAATCACTACACCACTGTAACTTGAAAGTAAGGTGCGCCCTAAATTCCCCAATGATGCTAATAATGCATAGTGAGTGGCACTAAATGCACGATCGCATAGCATAGATATAAACGCTACCATAGCGACTAGCGACCATGCTTGAGTGAAGCCATCAACAATAATAGCCATCGCATATAAGTGCTCTTGTGGGCCTGCTAGTGCGATCCATGAGAACATGAGGTTAGACGCTGCCATTGCAACACCACTAATAAATAAGCCTTTTACGATCCCGTATTTATGGTTAAAAATACTGCCTAAAAACGCAAAAACAATTGTAATTATGCCTGTTCCTAATTTTGAGTAGTTTGCTATTTGTGTATTAGAAAAACCAACTTCTTTATAAAACACGATCGACATACGCGCTAAAAATGCTTCACCAATTTTAAATAAGAAGATAAAAGCAAGTAAGGCGAGCGCTGTTTTTACGCCATTGCGTGCAAAGAAGGTTTTAAATGGGTCGATCACAGTGACAGCCAACCATGCAAATATTTTTGACATATGGTTGTCGTGAGTGGATGCCAGTTTTGCTTGATAAATGCGTTCAAGCTCAGCGTGTACTGCTTCGCGGTTCGATTTCGGCTCTTTAGCCCAAAAAACACAACTCATAAGTAGCAGCATTAACCCTGCTAAAAAGTAATAGACTTGTGGCCAGCCAATATTTGGCATATCAGCCATATAAAATGGAATTGCACCGAGTAGTGCATAACCACTCCACCATCCTGAGGTTGCCATAGCCGCAGCCGCAGTTGCTTTATGGCTTTCGTTTTCATCGAGGGTATCTATACGAAAAGCATCAATAGCGATATCTTGAGTGGCAGAAGCAATGGCAATGAGTAAACATAAAGCCGCAGCGATACCTAAATGCGCCGTAATATCGAGTCCCGCGAGCAAGATGACGCCAAGTAAAATAAAACACTGGCAAAATAAGATCCAACTGCGTCTTTGACCGAGCCAGTTATAAAGTAGAGGAAGTTTGACTCTATCGACCAAAGGGGACCATAAAAAGTTAATACTGTATGCGCCAAACACTATACCAAATAGACCGATCATACTTCTGCTAAGGCCCTCATCTTTGAGCCATGCTGACATAACAGAGCCGATGAGAACCCATGGAAAGCCGCTACTCATACCAAAAATGAATACGTTGATCAGACGTTTGTCTTTAAAGTAAGAAAAATATTCAGAAATAGATAAGTTGCTTTTCATAACGCCTTCATTGGCAAAGTTGTAGGGGCTGTGAGCCCCATGATTAAGTATTACAGAGGAGTGGGCTCTAATACGGCAATATTTAAAATAATAATGGGCTCTTTAGGCACAAAATCATAACCAATTTTTTCATTAAAACCGGTTTCAACTTGCATAATTTTATCGAGTGTTTCGTATCCATCCATCACCATGCCAAATACTGAAAAACCCCATTCTCTACCAGGGTTTAAATGATCATTATCATCCATATTGAAAAAGAACTGGCGAGTCCCTGAGTGTGGCTGACGATCTTGATAAGCCATAGCAATGCTGTACATATCGTTTTTTGAACCGTTACCGCTTTCGTTAAAAATTGGCTCACCTTCATAAACGCCATCGTACTCTTTATCGTAGCCACCGCCTTGTATTACAAAGTCACGTTCGTTTTCAACGTCACGTTCTACTCGGTGGAATACAGTGCCTTTATAGCTGCCGTCCATTACATAGGTGAGAAAGTTATTAACTGTAATTGGCGCTTTTGAGCGATCCATTTCAATAATTACTTTTCCCATTGTGGTCGTGATTTCCACGCGTGGAAACATATTATCTTTTTGCACAAAACGTCCCTCAGTCGCAGCAATGGGGTTTTGACTAAACACTAATAATGCACATAATAAAAATAGACGTTTCATACTTAACCTTCTAAAAATGCGAGTAATTCAGGATCTGATACCATGCGTGTTATTAACTGCACAGTCAACTTATTGAGCTGACCTTCAACTTTAGCTCTGTCGTGACTTAGTGGGCCATCAAAATTGGCTGTACCGCGGTAAACTTTACTAAAATTACTATCGCTACGAATAACTCGCACGCCTAATTCAACTTTTGCATTGCTAGTGTGAGAAACCATTTTTTCGCTCACAACGGCTTGCAGGGTATGAATATCCACTTCAAAACGCGTGGTTGCAAGGTTCGAAATGCTGGCACCATTACGACTTAATGCGCTATCTAAGGCACTTTTTAATGATGCAGTCAGCCCTGGGCTGGCAATAGTTTGAGTTTTGTCTGATTTGATTAACTTTAAGGTGGCTGGATCGCCACGTAAATCAATCACACTGGTGCTCACGCTATTATTTATTGAGCTTAATTTCCCCCCTTGATAGACCGGGTTTAAGATCATCTGGTTAGGCTGACTACTACAGGCCGACAGTGCTAATAAAGCACAGCAAGGCAAAATGTATTTCATCACTTTTATAACATTCCATCATTTTTGGTTGCACTTAATACGACAAACTTTTTATTTGAACCGAGCAACTGACAATTACCAAACATGCGATTTAGTTTATCGTGATAGTCTAAATGGCGATTACCAATAATGCGTAATTCACCGCCATTTTTTAACGTATCTTTGGCTTGTTTAAACATTTGCCATGCGATGTGATCGGTAACCGCTTGCGCTTGATGAAAAGGCGGATTACATAGCACGATATCAACACTTTCACGTTCAAAACCAGTTAAGCAATCGTTTTCGATGAATGCACATTGTTCAAACTTGTTTTCCATATTTAGCTCAACGGTTAAGCGTGCTGATTCAACAGCCATATATGACTCATCAACAAACGTGACTTCTGCATTAGGGCAGCGTGATAAAGTCATTAAACCAACAACACCGTTACCACAGCCCAAATCAATAATACGTTTAGCTTTATTGGTTTGCGGTAAGTAATCAAAAAAGAATCTTGCACCAATATCCAGCGAGTCACGAGAGAACACATTCGCATGATTACTAATGGTAAAATCAGTTCCCTCAAGAGGCCAGCTCACAGGGAAGTCTGCAGGCTTATAACCGCCTTGTGCTTGGCTAATTACCAAACGTGATTTTTTCACAGCTAAACTGGTTTTTGTTTCACCAATAAATTGTTCAAATGCTTTAATGGTCGAGTTATGTACATCTTTCGTTTTAGCTGCACCAATAACCGGTGTTCCTGGTGCAAGCACTTCACTGAGTTCTGATAGCTGGTATTGTAAAAAAGCTAATGTGCGCGGCACTTTTAAAATAACTAAGTCAACTTGTTCAGGCAAAGCAGATAAACTATCTAGTTGGCTAAATGTTGTGCTTGGAATTTTATTTTCTGCTAAATTATATGCCGCTGCTTGGTGACTAATATAAGAGTCGTTTACTGAACAAACTGTTAACTGTTGTTTGCTAAAATAACAAGATAACGCGCCAAAGCTATCATTTAGGATCAGCAAAGATCGACAATCAGGATAATGCTCCGTAACATAGTCAATTAGGTACTCGTCAGCAGAATCCCAAGCTTGTAAGCTGCGATTTTTTTGATCGAGAGGAAAACGTTCAAGAGTAAATTTTTTATCGCCGAACTGTGCTTGCGTGGTCATAATAGTTAGTGATCAGTAATCAAATGATAGGTAAATTCTAACATGCAACGGCCAAACGCCAACCCCCAACAGTTACCAAATGGCTTTTCTTATCAAAGAATGACGCTGAGTGCGCAAAAAAGTCTCAATTTATTCTATCATTTACAGCAAAATTTACCTTGGCAACAACCTAGTACAACAGTATATGGACGAACAGGCCCAATACCGCGCTTACAATGCTTTATCAGTGATAATGAGATTGAATATGGGTACTCACACAGTAAATTAATTATCGAGCCTTGGCCTGTTATTTTATTAGCTATGCGAGAACGTTTAGAGCGTCATTTAAAGCAGCCTTTAAATTCATTACTTGTTAATTATTACCGCGATGGTTGCGATACGATGGGCTGGCACAGTGATGACGAAATTGAACTAGGCCCAAAGCCAACAATCGTTTGTGTTTCACTTGGCGCCGAGCGGGTGCTAAAGCTTAAGCATAAAGCGACAAATAAAGTAACTGACTTAAAGTTACACAGCGGCAGTACTTTAATAATGCATGGCGATAGTCAGCGTGATTACCAACACGCCATACCAAAACAAACAACCTTAGCTCACCCCCGTATAAGTTTGACTTTTAGATACATTTTACCAACGCCTAGCTAGCCAATTTATAGGCTTACTTGTTATAGTGAACCTATAAACATGTTTTTAAGTGACTAATTATGTCAATGCAACAGCAAATTGAAACCAAACTAGCAGATGCGATTGCTTGCAAGCATCTAAATGTAGTGAACGAAAGCCACATGCATAGTCGTGGTACTGACTCTCATTTTAAAGTTATAGTAGTCAGTGAAGAGTTTAGCGGTAAGCGTTTGCTGCAACGTCATCGTCAAATTAATGAGATTTTAAAAGATGAGTTGGCTAATCATATTCACGCATTGGCAATTCATACATTTACACCGACAGAATTTAGTGAACATAACGGCCAAGTTGCTGACTCGCCAAATTGTTTAGGTGGATCAAAATTAGATTAACGGCCAGGTCTGAGAGTAACTATTACTGATCAGACCTGTATTTTTACAATTAGCCTTTAAACTAGCGCTAATTTTTATTGAGATAGATATAGGATGATCAATGGTCATTAAGCCTAAAATTCGCGGTTTCATCTGTACTAACGCCCACCCAGTAGGTTGTGCAGAGCACGTACAAGAACAAATTAACTATGTAAAACAGCAAGGCGCATTAAAAAATGCACCTAAAAATGTGTTAGTTATCGGTGCGTCAACAGGCTATGGCCTTGCATCTCGTATTACTGCTGCATTTGGTGGCGGTGCTAAAACATTAGGTATCTTCTTCGAAAAAGAAGGCACAGAGCGTAAAACAGGTTCAGCTGGTTGGTATAACACCGCTGCATTTCAAGCCGCAGCTGACGCTGAAGGCTTATGGTCTAAAAATATTAATGGCGATGCGTTTTCAAACGAAATCAAACAAAAAGCGATTGATACAATTAAAGCTGATTTAGGTAAAGTTGATCTAATCATCTATAGTCTTGCATCTCCTCGTCGCACAGATCCAAATACAGGTGAAGTATATTCTTCAACACTTAAGCCAATTGGGAATGCAGTTACGACCAAAAACTTAAATACATCAAAACGTGAAATTGACGACATTACAGTCGAGGCCGCAAATCAAGATGATATCGACAACACGATTAAAGTGATGGGTGGCGAAGATTGGGAAATGTGGATAGAAGCACTTAAAGAAGCTGACGTTTTAGCTGATAACTTTAAAACCAGTGCTTATACATACATCGGTAAAGAATTAACGTGGCCAATATATGGTCATGCGACAATTGGTAAAGCGAAAGAAGATCTAGATCGCGCAACAGTTGCTATTAAAGAGTCAACCAAAGCATTAAATGGCGAAGCATACGTATCATCATTAAATGCGGTAGTAACGCAAGCAAGTTCTGCTATTCCTATTATGCCGCTTTATATCTCTGCTTTATTTAAAGTAATGAAAGCGGATGGAACATATGAAGGCACGATTGAACAAATTCACGCATTGTTCACTGAAAATTTATATGGCGAGTCACCACGTTTTGATGACGGTGGTCATTTATTCCAAAACTACAAAGAGTTGGAAGATGATGTTCAAGCCCGAATTCAAACAGTATGGGATTGCGTAACAACAGAAACAATTGACGAATTAACTGATTACGTGGGGTACCACAATGAATTTTTACGTTTATTCGGTTTTGGTATCGACACAGTTGATTACGAACAAGATGTAGATTCAGTAGCACCAATCGCAAACATGATAGATTGATCAATAATCATGAATAGAAAAGTCGCTTAGGCGACTTTTTTGTCTTTAAGTTTTAATTTTTGATTAATTGCTGTTTAATTTTCATCCTACCTCGCAAGCAATAGCACTTTGGTCTATATTGAATTTTATTCAAATGCATCTATTGAGCTAAATAAGCGCTCCTGTCGTATAAATTTCATATTTAGACTCGCATAGTGACCCTGATTGATGTTAAAATTCGGGCAATATATGTGAGAAGTTTTTTACTGCGTTGCTTGTCTTGTAATTTGACAGGTGGTTCTTTGTTATCTTGAATTTAGCTTGAGATTACTAAAAGAAGCGACGTGGTTGGTTCGATTTTTCAGTTTCTTTCCGTTAATGTAGTGCAAGTGCGTATGATCAACATAAAAAAAGGTCTGGACTTACCCATAGAGGGCGCACCTCAGCAAGTTATTCATGATGGTTCTACCGTCAAACGTGTAGCTGTGCTAGGTGAAGAGTTTATTGGTATGCGTCCAACCATGCATGTTCGTGTGGATGACCAAGTTAAAAAAGGCCAGGTACTTTTTGAAGATAAAAAGAACCCAGGTGTATTATTTACTGCCCCAGCTTCTGGTACAGTAAAAGAAATTAATCGTGG
This sequence comes from Pseudoalteromonas sp. Ld20, assembly GCF_045064175.1. Lineage (NCBI taxonomy): Bacteria > Pseudomonadati > Pseudomonadota > Gammaproteobacteria > Alteromonadales > Pseudoalteromonadaceae > Pseudoalteromonas > Pseudoalteromonas sp. Ld20. The sequence continues at coordinate 143,251 of NZ_JBISHB010000043.1, read as the reverse complement.
TGCAAAACGTGTGCTGCAATCTGTCGTTATCGAAGTAAACGCCAGTGAGCAAATCACCTTTGACTCTTTTTCGGCTGAGCAGCTTTCGAGCCTCGATCGTGAAAAAGCCAAAGAAGTACTTATCCAGTCTGGTCAATGGACAGCACTACGTGCTCGCCCATTCAGCAAAGTTGCCGCTGTGGATGCAAATCCTAGCTCTATCTTTGTTACTGCAATAGACACTAACCCTTTAGCTGCAGATCCTGCGGTTATTATTGCTGAGCATGTGCAAGCATTCGAAGCCGGTTTAGCTGTTGTATCGCGTTTGACCGATGGTAAAGTATTTGTTTGTAAACAAGCAGGTAGCCAAGTACCTAGTTCATCAATTCCTCAAGTAGAAGTACATGAGTTTGGTGGCGTACATCCGGCTGGCCTTGTTGGCACACATATCCATCACTTAGACGCTGTTTCTGCTAGCAAACAAGTTTGGCATATTGGTTACCAAGACGTTATCGCCTTTGGTAATTTATTCCTTACTGGTGAAATCTTCACAGATCGTGTTGTTTCGCTTGCTGGTCCGCGTGTTAAAAACCCACGTTTAGTGAAAACTCAATTGGGTGCAGCATTAGATGATTTAGTTGCTGGCGAATTAGAAGATGGTGATAACCGTGTTATTTCTGGTTCGGTATTAGCGGGTGCTACTTCTGCTGGTCCGCAAGCATTCTTAGGTCGCTACCATGTTCAAGTATCTGTATTACTTGAAGGTCGTGAGAAAGAGTTGTTTGGCTGGATCCGTCCAGGTAGTGATAAATTCTCTGTGACACGTACTTTCTTATCACACCTTACGCCGAGTCGTTTGTTCAAAATGACAACGTCAACAGGTGGTTCAAAGCGCGCCATGGTTCCACTTGGTAACTATGAGCGAGTTATGCCTTTAGATATTCTACCTACGCTATTATTACGTGATTTAATTGCACGTGATTTAGATGGTGCAATTTCTTTGGGTGCGCTTGAACTTGATGAAGAAGATTTAGCGTTATGTACCTTCGTTTGTCCAGGCAAATACGAGTATGGTTCAATCCTACGCGATTGCTTGACTACGATCGAGAAGGAAGGCTAAGAGATGGGTTTAAAGAAATTTCTAGAAGATATCGAGCCGCATTTTGAAGCCGGTGGTAAACATGAAAAATTCTATGCGCTGTATGAAGCAGCTGCAACTATTTTTTATACCCCGGGTTACGTAAATAAAGGCGCGACACACGTTCGTGACAACATCGACCTAAAACGCATGATGATTTTAGTGTGGATGGCGACGTTCCCTGCAATGTTTTTTGGTATGTTCAATATCGGTCATCAGGCCGCTGGTGCATTAGCACAAGGTTTTGAGCTAGCAAATACTTGGCAAGTTGGCCTGTTCCAGATGTTTGGTGGTGAATTAACCGCTGCTTCCGGCTGGGGCGCTAAAATGTTTTACGGAGCCTGTTTCTTCCTACCTATTTACGCAGTAACATTTGCTGTAGGTGGTTTTTGGGAAGTTATATTTGCTTCAGTGCGTAAGCATGAAGTTAACGAAGGTTTCTTCGTAACCTCTGTTTTATTTGCACTTATCTTGCCTGCAACCATTCCTTTGTGGCAAGTTGCACTAGGTATTACATTCGGTGTAGTAATCGCTAAAGAAATTTTTGGTGGTACTGGTCGTAACTTCTTAAATCCTGCATTAGCTGGCCGTGCGTTTTTATTCTTCGCATACCCTGCACAAATCTCAGGTGACACAGTATGGACAGCAGTAGACTCGTTCTCTGGTGCAACTATGCTAGGTCAAGCGTTTGTTGGTTCTCTTGATTACAGCAACATAGCTCTTTGGTGGGATGCGTTCTACGGTTTCATTCAAGGTTCAGTCGGTGAAACATCTACCCTTGCAGTGATGATTGGTGGCTTGTTCTTAATCTACGTTCGAATTGCTTCTTGGCGCATTGTGCTAGGTGTATTCTTGGGTATGGTTGCAACAGCATTCTTATTAAATGCAGTTGGATCTGACACTAACCCTGTATTTGCAATGCCTTGGCATTGGCACTTTGTACTTGGTGGTTTTGCTTTTGGTATGTTCTTTATGGCGACAGACCCAGTGTCAGCGGCATTTACAGATAAAGCAAAATTTGCGTATGGCGCACTAATTGGCGTAATGGTTGTAATGATCCGTGTAATTAACCCTGCATTCCCAGAGGGTATGATGCTAGCAATCTTATTTGCTAACTTATTTGCACCATTATTCGATCACTTCGTAGTGCAGGCTAATATCAAGCGGAGGTTGGCACGTAATGTCTAGTAATAACGAATCAATCGGCAAAACGCTATCTGTTGTTGTAGCACTATGTTTAGTGTGTGCAATCATCGTATCGTTTGCTTCAGTTCAGCTTCGCCCATTGCAGCAAGCTAACAAAACGCAGGATATTCAAAAGAATATCTTAGCAGCAGCGGGTATCGATGCTGTTGAAAATATCTCTGATACTTTCAATGCAAAAATCGAAGCGCGTGTTGTTAATATGAAAACTGGTGAGTTTGTTGACACTGACCCAAATACTTTTGATTTCGAGAAAAGTAAATTTGACCAAAAAATTAGTTTTGCACTAAAAGCAAACGGTATCAAAGATATCGCAGGCATTCAGCGTATGACTACAGAGTCACCAGTTTACATTTCTAAAAAAGCTGACGGTTCAACTGATGCAATCATTTTACCTATCCAAGGCTATGGTCTTTGGGGTGTTATGTATGGCTTTGTTGCACTTGAAAGCGATGGCGAAACAGTTAAAGATATTAACTTTTATAAGCATAATGAAACACCTGGCCTGGGTGGGGAAATTCAAAACCCACAATGGACTGCTTCATTTCAAGGTAAAGCATTACCCGTTGATATAGTAAAAAGCGGTGCTAAAAATGAACATCAAATTGATGGTCTATCAGGTGCAACTTTAACCTCAAACGGTGTTGATCATGCAATTGACTTCTGGACTGGTGAAAACGGCTTTGGCCCTTTCCTAGCGAGAGTACGTGAAGGAGCATTGAAATAATGGCTGATACAAAAGAAATGAAATCGGTTCTGTTTGGTCCGGTCTTTGCTAATAACCCGATTGCGCTCCAAGTTCTCGGTGTTTGTTCTGCGCTTGCGGTAACATCTAGCTTAAAAAATGCATTAATCATGTCAATTGCATTGACCTTGGTAACGGCTTTTTCAAGTTTATTTATCTCAATGATCCGTAACCAGATCCCGTCATCTGTACGTATCATCGTGCAAATGACTATTATTGCGTCATTGGTAATTGTTGTTGACCAAGTACTACAAGCGTTCTCTTATGCTACGGCAAAAGAGCTATCTGTATTCGTTGGCCTAATCATTACTAACTGTATCGTAATGGGTCGTGCTGAAGCATACGCGATGAAGTCGCCGCCACTTATGTCGTTCCTTGATGGTATCGGTAATGGTTTAGGCTACTCAGTTGTGCTACTGACAGTTGGCTTTATTCGTGAGCTATTTGGTAAAGGTACATTGTTTGGTGCTGAAATCATCCCTCTTGTACAAGATGGTGGTTGGTATCAACCTATGGGTCTATTGATTTTACCGCCTAGTGCATTCTTCATCATTGGTTTATTCATTTGGGTACTTCGTACTTATAAGAAAGACCAAGTAGAAGCGAAAGGGTAAGGGGCAGACTGTGGAACATTATATAAGTTTATTCGTAAAAGCAGTTTTCATTGAAAACTTAGCTTTAGCCTTCTTCCTAGGTATGTGTACTTTCCTTGCAGTATCAAAGAAAGTAACAACGTCTATCGGCCTAGGTGTAGCAGTTATCGTGGTACTGGGTATCTCAGTACCAGTTAACAACTTGGTTTATCATGCAGTTCTGGCACCTGGTGCACTTGAGTGGCTTGGTTACCCAGAAGCGGATCTTAGCTTCTTACGTTTCTTGACATTCATCGGTGTTATTGCAGCACTTGTACAAATTCTTGAAATGGCATTAGATAAGTTCTTCCCAGCACTTTATAACGCGTTAGGTATCTTCCTACCATTGATCACAGTTAACTGTGCAATCTTTGGTGCAGTATCTTTCATGGTTGAACGTAACTATAACTTCACTGAATCAGTGGTTTATGGTATCGGTTCTGGTGTGGGTTGGGCGCTGGCAATTACTTTACTTGCTGGTATCCGTGAGAAAATGAAGTATTCAGACGTGCCAGACGGCCTACGTGGTTTAGGTATTACCTTTATCACTGTTGGTTTAATGGGTCTTGGCTTTATGTCATTCTCTGGTATTTCACTTTAATAGGTAGCGAGGATAAATCATGAGTTATGAGATTTTCTTAGGCGTTGGTGTTTTCATCGCTATCGTTGTACTGCTAGTTTTAGTCATCATTGGTGCTAAATCTAAGTTAGTTGCAAGCGGTGACATCATCATCGGCGTAAATGGCGATCCAGAGAAAGCCATTACAACATCAGCAGGTAGTAAGCTATTAGGTGCACTATCTGAGTCAGGTATTTTCGTATCATCTGCATGTGGTGGCGGTGGCTCTTGTGGTCAGTGTCGTGTACACATTCACTCTGGTGGCGGCGATATCTTACCAACTGAACTTGATCACATCTCTAAAGGTGAAGCCCGTGAAGGCTGTCGTTTAGCGTGTCAGGTAAATGTTAAAAACGACATGGAAATTGAACTTGAAGAGTCAATTTTCGGTGTTAAAAAATGGGATTGTGAAGTTATCTCTAACGATAACAAAGCAACGTTCATTAAAGAGCTTAAACTACAAATACCTGATGGCGAGTCAGTACCGTTTCGTGCCGGTGGTTATATTCAAATTGAAGCCCCTGCACATCACGTTAAATATGCTGATTTCGATGTACCTGAAGAGTACCGTGGCGATTGGAACCATTTTGGTTTCTTCAAGCTGGAGTCTAAAGTAGACGAAGAAACAATTCGTGCTTACTCAATGGCTAACTACCCAGAAGAAGAAGGCATCATCATGCTTAACGTGCGTATCGCTGCGCCGCCTCCAAGAGACTTAAGCTTACCTTGTGGTAAAATGTCATCGTACATTTGGTCACTTAAAGAAGGTGATAAAGTAACTATCTCTGGCCCATTTGGTGAGTTCTTTGCAAAAGATACTGACGCTGAAATGGTCTTTGTTGGTGGTGGTGCTGGTATGGCGCCTATGCGTTCACATATCTTTGACCAACTTAAACGTTTGAACTCTAAGCGTAAGATGAGTTTCTGGTATGGTGCACGTTCTAGACGTGAAATGTTCTACGTTGAAGATTTTGACGGCTTAGCCGCTGAAAACCCTAACTTTGTATGGCATACAGCGCTTTCAGATCCACAACCAGAAGATAACTGGGAAGGCTATACTGGCTTTATCCATAACGTGTTATTTGAGAACTATCTTAAAGAACATGAAGCGCCGGAAGATTGTGAGTTCTACATGTGTGGTCCTCCAATGATGAACGCTGCTGTTATCACTATGTTGAAAGACTTAGGTGTTGAAGACGAAAATATCTTATTAGATGATTTCGGTGGCTAACACCCATATCAAAACAATTTAGTTTTGGTTAGAATATCAGCCTCGTAGTAACTAATGCTACGGGGCTTTTTTATATTTAAAATTTAACCTGAGTAGGCTGCTATGAATAGAGTTTTTCACCCGCAGGCATTAATTGCCATATTTTTTCTTACTCTCACTTTACTCATATCTGGTTGTGGTAAAAATGAGCCGCAAGAGTTATACCTTGAAGGTAAAACGATGGGCACAACTTATCACATTAAAGTATTTGCCGAGCAAGAAAAACTAGCCTCGCTTAACTTGTTGCCTGAAGTAACACAGTTATTGAAAGACATTAATTTATCCATGTCTACGTACATTAAAGACTCTGAAATAAATCAATTTAACCGTTTACCAGCAGGCGAAGTAATGCCTATCAGTAGTGACTTTAGAGCTGTAGTCAGTGAATCAATTCGCTTAGGGAAATCAACTAAAACCCTTGATGTGACTATGGGACCATTAATTGATTTATGGGGTTTTGGCCCTGATAAAAAGCCCACTAAGCGACCAACTAATGAAGCACTGTTAGCAATGATTGCTAAAATTGGTGTTGATAAGTTGATATTAACAGATCAAGGTTTAGCTAAATCAATCGATGGCTTAGCGCTATCATTTTCTGCCACAGCAAAAGGCTATGGTATTGATAAGGTAGCAGAGTTACTAGAGAGCCATGGCTTAACGAACTACATGGTTGAAATTGGCGGTGAGCTTAGAGTTTCAGGTAAAAAGCCTAATGATCTAGATTGGCGTATCGCTATTGAGCAGCCTGATACCGAGCTCGGTGTTCGCAAAGTACATAAGGTTTTGGCTCCAGGAAATAATGGTATTGCTACCTCGGGTGACTATCGTATTTTTTACGAAATGGAGGGAGTGACTTACAGCCATTTAATCGATCCAGTAACGGGTATGCCAAGTCGTCATGATCTTGTTTCTGTGACCGTGTTACACCCATCAGCAATGACCGCAGATGGCCTTGCAACAGCATTGACTGTAATGGGGATGGAAAAAGCAAAAGCTTATGCACAGGAGCATGATTTACCCGTTTATCTGATTGCTAAATCAGAAGATGGCTTAGTCACTTATTCTAGCCCTGCATTTAAACCCTATTTGTAGCGCGGTTTAAATCAGTTTATAATACAGTCAGCCCAGCAACTTGTTGGGTATTATTTTATTGCTGATCAATAGGGGCTAAGCAATGTCACTTTTTCTTCTTACTTTTGGTTTACTACTTTTAATCGTCGCTGCGATGGCTGTGGGTATGGTAGTACAAAAGAAATCTATGGCCAGTAGTTGTGGCGGTCTTGGCTCTGTAGGCATTGATAAAGCCTGTGATTGCGATGACCCATGTGACAAACGTAAAAAGCGTATGGCAAAAGAGCAAGTTTGGAAAGAAAACCAAATATTATAAGCTGTGGCAGATAAAACTACAGATTTAAAAACGCCTTTAAAAGGCGTTTTTTGTTTTACTTGCACATTTAACGACCACACCTCAATCAATATCTAAATCGCTTTTAAGTCCAATGACACTCGCACCTTCAGGTAACTTGGGTATCTACGAGTACATCAACTTACCGTTGTAAAACCTGATTAAAGCGAGTATCAATATATTTTCATCAAATTAGCAATACTTACTTTATTGATTAATATTAGGTTATTTTTTATTTCTTCTCTAATTATCGTAGCCTTATTTTGACTTAGCTTAAAATTACCTTTCCAGCTTGTCGGTTCAAACTCAAGAAAACTAAGTTCTTGATACATAATATTACGGTGTTGTTGTGGTACATCATTAAGCTGCCATATCGGGTTTTCATTCGGTGTAAATTCTTGCTCAAAGTGACTTGTAAGCCGTTCCATTACTGACTCCTTTTGACTAAACGTCTGAATGATATGTACATTGGCTGTGACTAAAACAGAGGAATATAACCAGCTTGGTAATGTTTTATTCTTTGAATAGGAGGGGGATAAATAGCAGTCATCACCTGTGAACAGTAAATTCACAGGTTGACCATCAAGCAATGAAAGAGGGTTATATTTAGCAACATGACCAATAAATATATCGCGTTGAGCATCAAATAATAATGGTATGTGGCAAATATCATTCAGGCTACATTGCTTATTAGGCATTAAAACGCTGGCTAACGGGTAAGTATTAACAAGAGCATGTAACTGTTCGATATTAGGTTCTTGAAAGTGAGGAGCAGGGTACATATTATAACTTACCTTCTAGTTGTAATTTTATAGCGGCCCATTGCTCATCAATGATGCTGAACTTGGCGGTGTTTCGGTATGAGCCATCAGTAAGTCGCCTATCTTTATAGCTAATGCCTTCAAAGCGGGCACCTAGTCGAGCAATTGCGTTACGGGATGTGATGTTTTTTTCATGGGTATTAAACGCAACACGTACCAACCCTAAAGTTTCAAATGCGTAACGCAATAGCAAATATTTGGCGTGGGTGTTTATGTAACTACGTTGAAAATTTTTACTAATAAATGTGTGGCCAATTTCAGCAATGTCATTTTGACTATCTAATCTGAATATGCGTGTAGTGCCTACAACGTGCTTTGAAGCTTTATCAATAATGGCAAAGACTACTTGTTCTGTAGGGTTAAACTGTGCGGTATTGATAAACCAATCATATAGAGTTTCTGTCGTTCGAGTGTAATTCATTAATACCCAGCGCCATACTTGTGGATCTTGCCCTGCAAGGCTTAAACCTTTTAAATGAATGTCGCGTAGCGGTTCCAAAATAACTTTATTAGTTTGATGTGTTTGCTGAGTAAGCATAAAGCGCCTTATTATTGGTTATTGCAGACTATTTAAAACAAATAATGTACGCTTATTTGGTCATGTTAAAACAACCAGTTTTTAGTTTTTTGATAGACCAGTTTTAGCGTGAAAGGATTATGTGAACAGTTATACGGAAGGAATAAAGTATGCAGCCACTTGATATTAAATTGGATTTGCCAGGCAAAGCTAAGTATCTGCAATTAGCACAGGGATTGCGAACAGCAATTATTAACGGGGATGTTGCACCTGCAAGTAAGCTTAGCTCCGTCCGAAAAATGGCGGATATATACCAGTTAAATCGTCATACGATTATGAATGCACTTCAATTATTAGTTGCTGAGGGGTGGCTAATATCAAATGAGCGCTCAGGGTATCGGGTGACAGATAGTTTACCTATTCAAAGCAGCATTGGCGTAAAAACTGCACCCGCCTTGCAGCCTACACCTTATCAATTCGCTAACACACTTGAAGTGCCTAGCGTTGGTATGGATTTAAATGCTTATAAATATAATTTTGCAGGGGGGCTACCTGACTTAGCAAGTTTCCCTCAAAAAGAGTTTAAACGTGCAATTAGCCATGTGTGTGATCATATCGACATTAGTAAATTACACTATGGAGAAGTAAGCGGTTGCGCTGAACTAAAAGTACAGATTAAAGAATATTTACATAAAACACGTAACTTAGATACGGACGATATTCTGATCTGTAATGGCTCACAAGAGGCATTATTTTTAATCGCTAAAGCATTTATAGCAAAGGGCGATAATATTGCTGTTGAAACGCTAGGATACCCACCAGCAAGAAAGGCATTTGCTGCATGTGGCGCGCAATTGGTCGATATAAAGCAAGACGATGAAGGCTTATGTGTCGATGATTTAAAAGCCCAGCTTATGCGATTCCCAATAAAGATGCTGTACTTAACACCGTTGCATCAGTACCCGACCACAGTGACTTTATCGCCAACACGGCGCTTACAGATTTATCAGTTGTGTTATTCCCATAATGTGATGATCATTGAAGATGATTACGACCATGAATTTCACTATCGCTGTCAGCCATTACAACCTATGGCTGCGGATGACCCTGCCGGCATTATTATTTACGTATCGACGTTTTCAAAAATTATGTTCTCAGCAGCGCGTATTGGCTATATCTGCGCAGCCCCTGAAGTGATAGCGCAATTAACCGCCTGGAAGCAGCTGATGAATCATAAGAACGATGTAATTATGCAATTAGCTGTCGCACATTGGATGAAAGAAGGCGGGTTTGAGCGCCATTTAAAGCGTATGACCAAACTGTATAAACAACGCTATGAAGCGATGGATAGCTACTTAATGCAGCTTCAAGCACAAGGTTATCCTATTGAGTACATAAAACCCGACGGCGGCATGGCAATGTGGGTAAACTTTAATAAAAACACCCAGCATTTAAAAGCACAATTAGCAAAGCAAAGTGTTTACTTGCAAACCGAAGTCGAGTTTTACTTTGCTAATTCAGTGCGCAGTTTAAAGCCCATAAACTATAGCAATGCCCGGCTTGGCTTTGCTGGGCAATCGAATGAAAGTATGCAGCTAGGCCTATCACTTATTATACAACAGACCTATAAGCGCTAAAATGTTTTAACAGTCCCGGCAGTAGTCAATGCTCAACATTAAGGCAACAGCAGCTCTTTGATTACAACTAAGGTTGCATAACAGCTGTCATTTTTTGTTGCTATGATAATTTAAAATCATGCGTTATTTTTTGCAATTGTTTGCTGAGTTGATCCAGCTCTATACTCGCAGCGGATACTTGATCAGCTCCTACCGCGTTATCAATAGCAGCTTGTTTTATCGAGTCAATGTTATGGGTTATCTCTTCAGACATACTGCTTTGCTCATGCGCTGCTGTTGCAATGATTTCAGCTCGACGAGCTATATAGTCTATTTGTTCAACACTCTGTTTTAATAACTCAGCACTGTGATTTGCTGTTGTAATCGTTGATTCTGTGGCATCTATAGATTTATGTATTTCAACAACGGCTTGTTGTGTACCTGCTTGCAGTAATTCAATCATGTTTTCTATATCGGCTGTTGAATTCTGTGTTTTTTTAGCTAGTTGTCTAACTTCATCAGCAACAACGGCAAAACCTCGACCATGCTCTCCTGCTCTAGCTGCTTCAATGGCTGCATTAAGTGCTAAAAGGTTTGTTTGGTCTGCGACAGAACGGATAACCTAAAGTACTTTATTAATCGTTTGTGCGTTATCCTCGACGCGTTTGATCACTACTTCCGTATTATTTATTGTATGCTCAAGTGAACTCATTTTTACAATTGTTTGTTGTAAATGAACATCTGCAGAGTATGTTGTTTCTTTAGCTTTAATACTTAAATCAGCCACAGCGCGAGCATTTTCAGATACTTCTTCAATAGATGCGTTTGTTTGTGAAATAGCATTGGCAACATGTTCAATGCTTGCATGTTGTTCTTGTAAGCTTGCATTTGATTGAGTACTTGCAGTACTCGTTTGCGCTGCGGTGGATGCAAGTCTGTCAGTTGCTTGGGATATTGTGCTTATTGTTTGGTGCAAATAGGTATTCATTTTCGCCATAGCACCGTATACACCAATCTTAGGAGTATCTAAATCAAACACCTGACTTAGATCACCGCTTGCGATGCGTTTACTGATTATCTGCATTTGTGCAGGCTCACCACCGAGGGGTTTAATAATAGAGCGAGTAATACTCAGTGCGGCAATAATTACGACAGCAAAGGAAAGTAGGGCAATGATGCTTATTATCCAATATAAAGAATAAATAGGAGCGAATGCTTCAGCTTCATCTATTTCGGCAAGTAGAACCCAATTTAATCGCTCAAATTTAAAGGGTTTAAAAGCGGACAGAACAGGGTTACCGTTATAATCCATAATCATTTTCGTGTTTGTATGGCCTTGAAGGGCATTATGAACTGCAACGGTATCTACGCCATTATTTTTTACGTTACCGGCAAAGCTAGCAACAACAGAGTGGCCTATTGGATCTAGGTAAGAGTCCGAACGCATTAATAAATCGTCACCGACTAAGTATGACTCACCTGTTTGCCCCATTCCATCACGTGTTTGCATAATATTATTAATTGCGTCAATGGATAGTTGCAGTGCAATAACAGCAACGACTTCGCCATTAATTATAACCGGTTGACCAATAAATGCCGCAGGCTCATCGTTACTCGGTGCATATTTTGAAAAATCAATTATTTCAAATGAGCGAGTTCTTAAAGTTTTGTTGAAAAGTGTTGCTAGGCCTGAAGTTTTATATGGCCCAGTTGTAAGACTAGTTAAATAATCAGCCTCCTTTGTTACTGTGTAATCTATAAAGCCCGTGGGGCTAATTAAAAATAAATCATAATAACCTTTATCAGTTATAAACCCATCGAACCACGGATGATTTAATGCAGCAAGCTCTGATAGTGATAAGTTGGAATTATGCTTGGATAGGCTTTCAAAATTAGTTGTTAATAAGTTCAGATCTGATTTTGTGGTTTTAAAATAATCTTGAAGTTGATTGCTTTTGATATGACTTATAGATGAAAGTTGGTTATACGTTTGTTTTTCTAATGCTTGGGCAGACAGATATAAAGATAATATCGATACAATGCCTGCTGGGAGCAAACCTAAAAGCAAAAAGGAAAATAATAATTTAGTTTTAATAGCCATTGTTGTACCGATTATCGATGAGCATCGCGTGAATTTACACGACTGTCCCTCTTTTTATAACAATCTGTACATTATTATTGTAAATGAACGTTAATGGTTTTTTTAAGTGTTTGATTTATAGGTTTATAGTCTTAATTCAGAGGCTTTTAAAGTCGTATAACTACTTTAAAAGCTTTTGCTTATATTTTACTTAAAAAGTGATTAAGCTATTGAAAATCTTCACTATCAAAATACAACGGCTTTAAAGTGCCGCAGTTAACAAATTTATATGTGAGTTCACTTTCTTTCGGTATACGTTTAGATGTGCGGAACTTTTGCATGCAGGCATTAGTTAAGTCGGCAAAAATGAGGTGATTAAAACTCGGGGCTTGGGTAATTTTGTGGATGTAAATTCGTTCACTATTTTTAAGAGTGATCATATCGTATTCTTGCCATTGAGAGGATTCTGCCAAGTCTGTGAGTTCGCGTGCGTAAAGTTGTTTACTCATAACGATTGCTCTATCTGAATAAACTAAATTGCCACCACGCTTGTAATGACCTTCATAAACATCAGCTGTAATTGTTATCTCTTCACCACGCATTAAATGTTGAATATTAAATGGTTTTGGTTTGATGGTGATGAGATCAGCGTCACGCACTAGGCTTAAAAAAGCAACATCAGGATTATCAATTTGATATACCACTTGAACATCATGAGGCAGTTTATACGTCGGTAGGCTAATAGCAAAAATACGTGAGCCATGATTCACAAGAACCATAGCATGCTCTGCACTGTAAGCGGGGTTCATTGGTGGGAGTTCTTCTTTTACAACTTCTTCTTCGGCGGTAGTAAAAGTACTCATAAAGGCAAATAATAAAATAAGCGGCAGTCGCATAGTAGTCTCAATCAATATATTAATTTAAATTGTAGTAAAAAATCGCTGTAAAAGCTGCTTTTAGTCACGTGTTTTGTAAGTCTTGAATGTTTATTTAAAAACGCGCAGCCTGCTCTACAACAATAGCATGACGTTTTGCAAGGCGCAGGTGATCTCTGTCATAACCGCCGCCAATGACAGTAGCCACCGGCGTATTATGTTCTATACAGCGTTTTAGTACTAAATTGTCGCGTTTTTCTATGCCTTGCCAACTAATATCAAGTTTACCTAAACCATCTTGCTGCCACACATCCACACCTGCGTCATAAAGTACTAAATCAGGGTTAAGCTCTTTTAGTAAAAAGCGCAACGTATCATCAACAATACCTAAGTATTCGTTGTCTTGCATATTATTAGCTAAACCAATATCTAGGTCGCTCGCTGATTTACGAAACGGGAAATTCTTTTCACAATGAATAGAGCACGTATAAGCATAAGGTTGATGCTGCAACATCGCGGCAGTACCATCACCTTGATGTACATCAAGATCAAAAATAAGCACGTTGGTAATTTCACCAGATTGTATAAGCGTTTGCGCGGTAAATGCTAAATCATTCACCATACAATAGCCTGAACCAAAGTCAGTATGCGCATGATGCGTGCCCCCAGCTAAATGACAAGCAATACCGTGTTGCAAAGCAAGACGTGCGGTTTTTAAAGTGCCTTGCGGGGCGGTGAATGTGCGCGCCATTAACTCATGTGACCAAGGCAGCCCAATACGGCGCATGGCTTTTTCATCCAATCGGTTATACCAAAGATCATTTATATAGTTATGACAATGGATCAGCTCAAGTGCCTCTGGTGTGCCTAATTCAGGTTTAACTAAATTATTAGTCACTAAGCCGAGTTGTTTAACATAGTCGTGTAAATGCGCAAATTTACTCATCGCAAAGCGATGTTTAGGATCAAAGTTAAATGAGTAGTTTGAATGGTATACCAAAGGTAAATCTGGGTTTAAAGTCATAACGGCGCTATGTAATCAGTTTACGCTATGGTAATCAACAAATCTTTAACAGTCTATTCTTGTTCGTGAATAAGCATCGCGAGTTCACGGTGGAGTAAGGCGTCATCTGCGAGGTTTAACTCAATTAAACGTTTTAGATGAGTAATACTGTCAATATCAATATGCGTACATTTTAAGCCAATATGATGCTGCTCTATATGACAAATAGTGACAGCCATTTTAATTTCAATATCGCTTTGCGGTAAAGTAAAGCATAAATGACCTGTAGCGTTTTTATTTGCAGTGAACGCATCACATCGAGTAATAAGCGCACCGTGCAACGAAATATCTAATAATTTGCACGGGTATTGATTATCGGCTAAATCTAATTGGGCAGCAGTTGAAAATAAAACACGAGAAAATTGGCGGCGGTTCTTCATAATTCAACATACCTTTATTTGTGGCTAAAATGATGTTCGCTCATAACTTAAGCATAGTCGCTAAAGTTATGATAGGCCAGAGTTAGTCTTAGGGTTTAACTAGCTTTGCTGCTGTTTTATAAAGAATAGGATCTTGGGGATCTGATGTTGTGGTAGCAAGTACAACCTTGCCTAATTTATTGATAAAAAGCGTAGTGGGTGTACCACGAACTCCTAATAATTCTGCACTGTCATCTGCATTTATTGCGGTTTGAAAATGATGACCACGCGAAAGTAATGATTGAGCGGGGTTAGCGTCTTCATCTTCACGAAAACTCACAGCAATTACTTGCAGGCCCTGAGATTGATATTTTAGATGAATTTTATCCAGTCCAGGCTGCAATTTTTTACAATACGGACACCATGTTGCCCAAAAATGTAAAATAAACGGTTTGCCTAATAGGTCTTGGGTTTTAATTTGGCTACCATCTGCCATATTAAAGGTCAGCATTGGTAATTTGGGGGATTGCTCAGTCTCGGCGGCGAAGCTTAATAAGCTCATGCTTACTAAAATCAGTGCAAATAAGTATTTCATGGTGATTATTTTATAAAGTGAAGATACTTAACTAGAAAGGCGCAAGCGTTTATTTCTTTCAAAAATAAAAAGCCCCGCGTAAATGCAGGGCTTAAAATATGTTTAGAACCTAGAACCTAGAACCTAGAACCTAGAACTTAACCAATCTTTTTATACTTAATACGCTTAGGTTGTGTAGCTGCCGACCCTAACGTCTTTTTAAGCCATTCTTCATACTCAGTGTAGTTACCATCAAAGAAGTTTATTTGGCCTTCATCACGGTAATCAAGAATGTGTGTTGCAATGCGGTCTAAAAACCAACGGTCATGCGATATACACATAACACAACCTGGGAATTCTAAAATCGCATTTTCAAGAGCACGTAATGTTTCAACGTCCAAGTCATTGGTTGGCTCATCCAGTAGGATTACGTTGCCGCCCGCTTTTAAAAGCTTAGCTAGGTGTAAGCGGTTGCGCTCACCACCAGATAAGTCTTTAACAAACTTTTGCTGATCGTTGCCTTTGAAGTTAAAGCGACTAACATACGCGCGGCTTGGAAATTCAAAATTACCAATCTTTAACACGTCTTGACCATCAGCAATTTCTTGGAAAACTGTATTGCTGTCATCCATATTGCCACGGAACTGATCAACGGTTGCCAGTTCAACTGTTTCACCTAAGCTGATCTCGCCGCTGTCTTGTTGCTCTTCACCACTAAGCATTTTGAATAAAGTTGATTTACCCGCGCCATTAGCACCGATAATGCCGACAATGGCACCTTTTGGCATAGTGAAACTTAAATCATCAATCAGTACGCGATCACCAAAGCTCTTTTTCAAGTTTTTAACTTCTATTACTTGATCGCCTAAACGTGGTCCAGGTGGAATAAACAGCTCGTTAGTTTCATTACGTTTTTGATAATCAGATTGCTGCATTTCAGTAAACTGTGCCATACGTGCTTTAGACTTAGCTTGACGACCTTTTTGATTTGAACGTACCCACTCAAGCTCTTGTGCAATTGATTTTTGACGTGCTTTTTCAGATTTCTGCTCTTGTTGTAAGCGGGCATCTTTTTGCTCAAGCCACGATGAGTAGTTACCTTCCCATGGAATACCTTCACCACGGTCAAGCTCTAAAATCCAACCTGCTACATTATCAAGGAAGTAACGGTCATGCGTTACCGCCACAACTGTGCCTTCGTAATCATGTAAGAAGCGCTCAAGCCACGCGACAGATTCTGCATCCAAGTGGTTAGTTGGTTCATCGAGGATAAGCATATCTGGTTTTTCAAGTAATAGGCGACAAATAGCAACACGACGACGCTCACCACCAGATAGAAACTCAATTTTAGCATCCCATTCAGGTAAACGTAGCGCATCAGCAGCACGCTCTAATACGTTATCAATGTTATGACCATCGTGAGTTTGAATGATTGCTTCAAGCTCACCTTGCTCTTTAGCTAGAGCATCAAAGTCAGCACCTTCCATTGCATATTCGTTATATACTTCATCAAGGCGGTTTAGCGCGTTTTTAACTTCGCTTACTGCTTCTTCAACAATTTCACGTACTGTTTTGCTTTCATCTAAAATAGGCTCTTGCGGTAGGTAACCAATTTTAGTGCCCGGTTGAGGGTATGCTTCACCTTCAAATTCTTGGTCAAGGCCTGCCATAATACGTAGTAACGTTGATTTACCAGAACCGTTTAAACCAAGTACGCCAATTTTTGCGCCAGGGAAAAAATGCAAAGAAATATCTTTTAAAATAGTGCGCTTAGGCGGCACAACTTTAGATACTCGACTCATCGAGAATATAAATTTATCAGGTAAAACCATGGAAGGAGCCTTCAAATAAGAATAAAATTTTTAATGCTCTATTGTAGAGTCTCAATGGCTAAACAGTCAACGCATCAGCACGTTAATTAGCAAGCAATACACCTACGCCAATAAGCGCAAGTAGGCCGCCAAGTAGCATTTTATTGGTAACAGGCTCACGCTTAAAAAAACCAATACTCATTACAATCAATGGGGCGGTAGCAAAAATGGTCTGTGCTATCGCAGGATCGGTGTATTTTACGGCGCCGAGTTGCAGCCACAAACCTAAAAAAGTACCTAAAAATACAGCAACAAAAAACCAGTGTTTACCGCTAATCCCTTTTAATGTGAGTGCTTGTTTAAAATCACTGCTTTTAAACATTGCAACCACTAATGCAACAGTAAGTGTCCCCGATGCAAGCCTAATTAATGCAGCCCATAAGCTGCTCATCTCTTCGTTATTAAGCGCTCCTTTTGACATTACCATTCCAAGGGCTTGGCATATTGCGGCAGCAAGTGCGCACAAAACACCAACGCGATAATGTTTATTATCAACACTTGGCAGTCCTTTTGCGGGCTTAATCGCAATTACAACACCCACACTGGTTAATGCAATACCAAACCAAGCAAAGGCTGATAAGTAATGGCTTAACAGAATAATATTAAAAATACCAACCAAGGCCGGGGCTAATGACTCAATAACTAATGTACGCGCTGGGCCTATATTACGTAGAGCTGCAAAATAAGCGCTGTCACCAATAGCAATACCAATAACTCCGCCCGCAATGAGCCACAGCCAGCTGGTAATTTGGGTTGGTATAGCAAAATCTTGAGTAATGACAAGTGTAACTAGCATCAATGCACTCGCGAGCACACCTTTACTAATATTTAATTGCATTGGGGTTAAGTGATGACTAAAACCTTTATATAAAATAGTTGATAGCGCCCACACCAGTGCCGCAAGTATTGCTAATAACTCACCTAAACCAAGCCAATCAAACACAATTTCACCTTGTAGTTAAATTAAGAAGGGCATTATGGCGAGCTTGTTTAAGAATGCAAAAAATTGTTTAATTAAACTCATTTGGACATCTAAACATCTAGAGGTTGAAATTTCCAGCTATCCGTTCATAATTAGCCATTGGTTAAAAATACCTTGGAGATGAGTATGCCTATTACCGTTAAAGATGAATTGCCCGCAATTGCGAAGTTACGCCAAGAGAACGTATTCGTAATGCCAAAAAGTCGTGCGAAAACACAAGAAATTCGCCCTATGCGCTTGGCTATTTTAAACTTAATGCCTAATAAGGTTGAAACCGAGGTACAATTTATTCGTTTACTTGCCAATTCGCCTTTGCAAGTTAATGTAGAGCTATTACGCTTAGATACCCATCGTAGTAAAAATACCTCAGAGCAGCATTTAGATACTTTTTATCGTTATTTCTCTGAAGTGAAAGACAGTAACTACGATGCATTATTAATTACTGGTGCGCCATTAGCGCATTTAGAATACGACGACGTAGCCTACTGGGATGAACTAAAAGTGATTTTAGACTGGGCAGAGCAGCATGTAACGTCAACGTTATTTTCGTGTTGGGCGGCCCATGCGGGTTTATTCCATCATCATAATTTAAAGCGTGAACTTAAAGAAAATAAACTGTGTGGCGTGTTTACTCATAAATGCTTTTTTGAACATGGCGCACTTACGCGCGGTTTTGATGACACCTTTGTAGTGCCACATTCTCGTTATGGCCACATCGACATTGAAAAAATAAATGCGTGTGATGATTTAGTCGTGCTGGCAGGTTCAGAGCAAGTAGGCGCTTACTTAATAAAAAATAAATCAGGTAGCCAAGTTTACCTAACAGGCCACCCTGAATATGATGCACATACATTAAAGGGCGAATATCAACGTGATTTAGCAAAAAGCCCTGATGCGCCGATGCCAGAAAATTATTTTCCAGATAACAACCCAGATAACGAACCGTCGAAAACCTGGCAAAGTCATGCTTTTTTGCTTTTTTCGAACTGGTTAAATTATTATGTGTATCAAACCACACCCTATGATATTAATTTAGTTAGCCAAGACGTAAGGACTAACAACTATGCCGAATAATTTAGAAAACAAAAGTGCCGAGTTAATTGACGCGCTAAAGCAGCGTATTTTAATTCTTGATGGTGCAATGGGCACGATGATCCAAGAACATAAACTCGAAGAAGAAGACTACCGTGGTGAGCGCTTTAAAGACTGGCATGTATTAATTAAAGGCAATAATGACTTATTAAGCCTTACGCAGCCAAAAATTATTGGTGATATTCACCGTGGTTTTTTAAGTGCGGGCGCCGATATTATCGAAACCAACACTTTTAACTCGACCACTATCTCAATGGAAGATTACGACATGGCCAGCATCAGCCGTGAAGTAAATTTAGAGTCTGCAAAATTGGCACGCAGTATTTGTGATGAATTTACAGCTAAAAACCCAGCAAAACCACGCTATGTTGCGGGTGTGCTTGGGCCAACATCTAAAACCTGCTCGATTTCACCTGATGTAAACGATCCCGGTTACCGTAATGTAACCTTTGACAAGCTGGTCACTGCATATGTTGAATCAACCCTTGCGTTAATGGAAGGCGGTGCAGATCTTATTCTAATCGAAACCATTTTTGATACACTGAATGCAAAAGCCGCCTCGTTCGCAGTAGAGGAAGCGTTTGAACAAGCGGGGCGTAAATTGCCAGTAATGATCTCAGGGACTATTACCGATGCATCGGGGCGTACCTTATCAGGGCAAACAACCGAAGCATTTTATAATTCGATTCGCCACATTAAGCCAATTTCAATTGGCCTAAACTGCGCACTTGGCCCAGACCTATTACGCCAATACGTAGAAGAGCTATCGCGCGTATGCGAAACCTTTACCTCGGTTCACCCTAATGCCGGCCTGCCAAATGAGTTTGGTGAATACGATTTAGAAGCGCCAGAAATGGCCGCAGAGATTATCGATTGGGGTAAGTCTGGCTTCATCAATATAGTGGGCGGTTGCTGTGGTACTACACCTGCACACATAAGAGCCTTTGCCAAAGGGCTTGAAGGTGTTAAACCGCGTCCGTTACCAGAGCTTGAAGTGCGTATGCGTTTATCTGGCCTTGAAGCCTGTAATTTAAATTAGGATATCTGACATGAGTCAAAAAATAGCTGTATTTACAAACGTCGGCGAACGTACCAATGTTACAGGTTCTGCCATGTTTAAGCGTTTGATCATGGAAGAAGATTTTGAAGCTGCACTCACCGTTGCCCGTGAACAAGTAGAAAATGGCGCTCAGGTAATTGATATCAACATGGACGAAGCCATGTTGGACTCAAAAGCGGCAATGGTTAAGTTTTTAAACTTAATCGCCTCAGAGCCTGACATATCACGCGTACCAATCATGGTCGACTCCTCAAAATGGGAAGTCATCGAAGCAGGCTTAAAATGTATTCAAGGCAAGGCGATAGTAAACTCTATCTCTTTAAAAGAGGGTGAAGAGCCGTTTATTCGCCAAGCAAAAATAATTAAGCGCTTTGGCGCGGCCGCCGTGGTAATGGCGTTTGATACGCAAGGTCAAGCAGAGACCGCCGATAGAAAATTCGAGATATGTGCGCGCAGTTATAAAATATTAGTAGACGATATTGGCTTTGCTCCCGAAGATATTATTTTCGACCCGAATATATTTGCCGTAGCCACAGGTATTGAAGAACACGACAATTACGCTGTTGAGTTTATTGAAGGTACACGTCGTATCAAAGAGGGATTACCGCATTGTAAAGTGTCAGGCGGTGTATCAAATGTATCGTTCTCATTTCGTGGTAATAACCCAGTCCGCGAAGCCATTCACTCAGTATTTTTATACCATGCAATTCAAGCAGGTATGGATATGGGCATCGTCAATGCAGGGCAGTTAGCCGTGTATGATGATATACCAGCAGAACTTCGCAAAGCGGTTGAAGACGTAGTACTCAATACCGACCCAGGCGCAGGTGAACGTTTAGTTGAGTTGGCACCAAAATACTCTGGCATGGCGCAAGCAGAACGCGTTGAAGATTTAGAATGGCGCACATGGCCAGTTGAAAAACGCTTAGAACACGCCCTTGTTAAAGGCATTACAGAATATATAGATGTAGATACAGAAGAGTGCCGTGCGGCTGCCGACAAACCTATTCACGTAATAGAAGGGCCGTTAATGGACGGCATGAACGTGGTGGGCGATTTGTTCGGTGCCGGTAAAATGTTTTTACCGCAAGTAGTTAAATCAGCTCGTGTAATGAAACGCGCGGTAGCCTATTTAGATCCATACATTGAGCTTGAAAAAGAAGAAGGCTCTACCAATGGTAAAATAGTGATGGCAACGGTAAAAGGCGATGTACACGACATTGGTAAAAACATCGTTGGTGTTGTTCTACAATGTAATAACTACGAAGTTATCGACTTAGGCGTAATGGTACCTGCAGATAAAATACTGCAAACCGCCATTGATGAAAAGGCTGATATAATCGGTTTATCAGGCCTGATCACGCCATCACTTGACGAAATGGTACACGTAGCCAAAGAAATGAAACGTCGAGGTTTTGAACTGCCGTTACTCATTGGTGGCGCGACGACCTCAAAAGCGCATACAGCAGTTAAAATAGAGCCGCAGTATGATAAAGGCGTAGTCTACGTTAATAACGCCAGCCGCGCAGTTGGTGTTGTATCCAACTTATTATCAAAAGAAATAAAGCCCGGCTTTTTAGAAAAAGTCAGCGCTGAATATGTCAAAGTACGCGAGCAACAAGCCCGTAAAAAGCCACGTTCAAAACCGGTAACTATTCAACGTGCCCGCGATAACGCCGCGCAACTCGACTGGGATAATTACACGCCACCGGTGCCTAAAAAACTCGGTGTTACTGAGTTTAAAAATGTATCAATCGCAACATTGCGCAAATACATTGACTGGACGCCGTACTTTATGACGTGGTCAATTGCTGGTAAATATCCACGCATAATGACCGATGAAGTCGTCGGTGAGCAAGCGCAAAGCTTATTTAAAGACGCCAACGACATGTTAGACGACCTTGAAAAAGCAGGGACGTTGCAACCATTAGGTGTATTTGGTTTATTTCCAGCTAACCGAGTGGGCGATGACATTGAAATCTATACTGACGAGACCCGCAAAGAAATACTCACAACATCTTGCCACTTACGTCAGCAAACTGAAAAAACCGACTTTGCAAACTACTGCCTAGCTGATTACATTGCACCAAAAGGGACACCTGATTACTTTGGTGCGTTTGCAGTGACCGGCGGTTTAGAAGAAGATGCATTAGCGGATGCGTTTGATGCTCAGCAAGATGATTATAATAAAATTATGATCAAAGCCGTGGCTGATCGCTTAGCCGAAGCCTTTGCTGAATACCTCCATGAGCAAGTACGTAAAGAATATTGGGGCTTTGCACCAGATGAAAATCTTGCCAATGACGAACTAATACGCGAAAACTACCAAGGTATTCGCCCAGCTCCAGGTTACCCAGCATGCCCTGAGCACACCGAGAAAAAGAAAATCTGGCAATTACTCGACACAGAAAAACGCATTGGCATGCAGCTAACTAGCTCCTACGCCATGTGGCCAGGTGCGGCAGTATCAGGTTGGTATTTCTCTCATCCTGAGGCTAAATACTACGCAGTAGCGGCGGTACAACGCGATCAGGTTGAAGATTACGCCAAGCGGACCAACATGACGCTGGAAGAAGCTGAAAGGTGGTTATCGCCTAACTTAGGGTATGAGCCGGACTAAGGTCGTTGTAAACGTTAAGCAGTGAATTATAAGTAAAAAAGCGAGTCAAATTAGGCTCGTTTTTTTATAAAGTAATTGCGAGAGTACAAAGTTTTCTGGTTTTTCCCTCATATCATTATTGCTGGCCTTTTTGGACTAAATAACAAAGGGGATTTTATTGCCAAGAAAAACAATTATTTACAATAGGGTTGTTTAGTGGAATTATTAAACGATGAAGTGGAGGTCATTTGGGGTGTCTAAAATATCAAAGTGGTATTTGAGAAGCTCTTAGGCCAAATTAATAAGGAATATTGTGGCTATAAAAACTAATCAATCAAGTGCAATTAAAGATGAATTTAACTTTTCGACTCTGGGTATCTGGATAAAACTTTATTTGGTTGCACTTTGTGCTTTTTCATTAATACTTTCTATTGTAATGGTGAGTATAGTTATTAAAAAGGGAGGCGTACACCCAGCAGCACTAGTTGCCGCAGTAAGTGGTCTTTGTGGCTATGCTTATTGGCATTTATGGGCTGTATCTAGAAGAAAGGTTAAGCATATAACTACTTTAGCCGTGCTTAACTTAATAATAGGTGGAAATATTCTTGGCTGTTTAATGATGTTTTTTATTCGCCAATCCGCGGTTAAAGAAATCTCCAGCAATAAGTAATTAATGATAAATCCGCGAATTTATATTTGCCTAATAGCCCCATGAGCTAGCCCGTGAAAACTACTAGAGCTAGCTTACTCCATGTGGGCAGATACTGCAGTTTCGGGCTACACCCAGAAGAAAAATACAACGCAATAGTAGCGGTGCAACGTGATTCAGGTCGAAAGGAGAAACAAAATAGGAATATAGGGTCACCCGTCTGAGTCAAATTATTTAGGTATTTTTTAATTTTTTACGGTACATTTTTATTTTTACGCACTCCTTAAAGTAGTTAAAATTTATATGCGTCATGCTCAATTAGCTTGTTACGTATTCTTCACTAATCAAATTAAAAACTGACTATACGGTATTAAGTTGTAAATAAAGTAATAGCTCTAGTTGTTTTTCGCTACAAAATACAACACTTGTTAACATTTTATTGGTTGTTACTGTATAATTAAGCTGCATTGGATATTTACCTTTGCGGTTTTTTTATCTCTAGGGTTTTGTTTATGAAGTGCTTTCTATTTTTATTTCTGCTGCTCAGTAGCCAGTTAAAGGCGCAGCAACCACTTATAATCGATATTATCAGCAGTGAAAACTTTAGTGAGCGTTATACGGCTTTTTTAAATGGTCGTGATGTAATGGATGTTACAGATTTTAATCCGAGTACAGATGGTTCACATCTTGAGATTGTTGAAATGATATTGCTCCAGCAAGCGCTGTATTTGGGAGGGGAAACTAAAAAAGTGGTATTTCGCCCGCAAACTTGGGTAAATTCGACGGAGTTTGATTCTTTAATTGACGGCAGTAGTTTAATGCTCGCACGTACCATCTGGCATGAAGACTTACTGGATTATCGAGGCTCTCTTTATGTAAGTGATGCCGTTATAGAGTTTGGCCAATATGAAGCTGGTTTATATGTATCAGTAGATAATAAACGCGCGCAGGAATTAAAGCCTTCAGAGTTAAATCAATTGACGGTTGTAGTCAACCCACGTTGGCATGTCGATTGGCGGGCGTTGGTAAATACCCCGATAAGCGTAATTAGCTATATTGGTCCTTGGGAAGATATGTTAGCCATGGTTGAAACACAGGTTGTAGATGCAATGATGATCAACTTTAGCGTTAGCGATCATTTAGATCTTAATTTTGAAGGCAAGCTATTCACACCACTAAAAAAATTAAAAGTAATTTTACCTGATACACGGCATTTTGCTGTGAGTAAAGCTCACCCTCAAGGCAAGCAGGTTGCCCAGGCATTAAAGCGCGGTTTGAAAGTATTGACTAAGCGAGGAGTGATCAAAAAAGCCTTGCAGCAATCGGGCTTTATTAACCAACAAACAATTGATTGGCAAGTGATAAATCAACAAATGATAGTGCCTAGATTATGATAAGAAAAACGTGTTTATTTTGTTTATGCTTTATTTTTATTATTCATACAGGCGTATTGTTTGGATCGACAGATGCCGAAGATAAGGAACAATTAGATTTTTATTATGCCAAGCTCAAAGCGGATGTGAGCATTGATAACACGCTGCATGTTATGACCTATTTAGCGCGGCTACGTCAACTTTCTATTAGCCAAAATGCCAAAGAGATTGAAATAGAAAGCTACTTTTTAGAAGCGATGATTAAGCGTCGTTATGGTGCTTACGGAGACGGTGTAAAATTAAACCATTACGCTCTTAAATTGGCTAAATCGGCTGGCAATGAGGAGTATACAGCGTGGGCGTATTTGCATTTAGCACATTTAGAGCTTGAATTAGAACGTTTCACGTTAGCGCTCGATTATATTCAATATCCAATTGATTTTTATAAAAATAACAATGCAAACTATGCTGCTTTGATGTTTCTTTGGCAAAGTAAAATATATTTAAGAATGGGAAGTTATTACCAAGCATTACAAGCGAATAGTGAAGCCTTGAAGGTCGTAACAAGCTCTATGAATATTTATTCTGAATTAGCTATTAATCAGGCTGAAATTCTACTTAAACTGGGTAATATCGAGGCCGCAAAATTAGCATTGAGTTTGGTTGACTTAAAAAAATTAGGTGGCTCAAAAGCGCGTATCAAATTGCATTATTATTTAGCATTAGCCAATAGTCATTTACAGACTGGTGGCTTAAACCAAGCAATTGAAATTGCATTGGCTCAATTGGAAAACCCTATTAACCTTCGCTTTTTAGAAGAACAAGCACGGTTACAATATTTAATTGCTATCGCGTATCGCCAGCAGAGTGATTATAAATTAGCGTATAAATATTTAAAACGTTACGCATTAAGCAAAGATGCGCTTAGTTTACAACGTCGTAACAATAAAGTACTCCAACTTGAATCTCATTATAAATTTGATTTACAAAATCAGGAGCTTAAGTTACTTGGTAAAGATAATATTTTAAAGGAACAGCGTTTAGATCAGCAGCAACAAGCGTTTACTAATCATAGATTGCAACAACAGCGATGGGTGCTAGGTGCCGTACTATTGTTTAGTATAGTTGGCTTTGTTTATTGGCGATGGCAGAACCAACGCTATCTAGTGGTATTAAAACAACGGGTAGCCGAACGAACGCAAGAGTTGGCCAAAAGTAATGAGCGTTTAAAGGCAATGAGCTTTACTGATAGTTTGACGGACTTACATAATCGCCATTATTTTTTTAGTTTTATTAATGAGTTACTAGTAGATTTTAATTCATTGCCTGATAATACTGAGCTTCAACGTTTAGTGTTCGCATTAATTGATATTGATAAATTTAAAAACATTAATGATAGCTTTGGGCACAGTGTTGGGGATCAAGTTTTGGAACAATTTTCTCACTTATTAAAGCAACAAGTACGAAGCGATGATTTACTCATACGATGGGGTGGTGAGGAGTTTTTACTTGTAATGAAAAACACCAGTTATGATGAAGCTGCGCATACTGTTGAGAAAATACGCGCCGAGATTGCTGATCACTTGTTTACGTTAAATAACGGTGAAAGTTTGTATGCAACATGCTCTATTGGTTTTGCTAGTTATCCATTACTAGCCACTAAGCCTCAATTATTTAGTTGGGAGCAAATAATTGAACTTGCAGATGGCGGTTTATATTTAGCTAAAGAAAACCAGCGTAATGCATGGGTTGGCATTAAAGCAAGTGACTCAACTTCGCATCAGCAAAGCGAAGATGTCGTTAAAAATTACCGCGTGTATTTAGAACAGCGCACGCTACATGTTACTACTAACATTGAAAGAACATTAAAATATTAGTCTAAATGGAATTAACCTAAGGCGTTTATGGGTATACTGCTGGGAATTAAAAAGTTATAAAACGGTCTCTTTGTGCTACCTGTTGAAGAAGTTTACCCACAATTAGTTACTACGTTACACGATAACCCTATCGCATTATTACAAGCACCACCGGGTGCAGGTAAGTCAACGTGGCTGCCATTACAATTAATGCGCGACGGGCACTTTAAGCGCATTGTAATGCTAGAGCCACGACGCTTAGCAGCGCGAAATATTGCTAATTACTTAGCGCAATGCCAAAACGAAAATGTGGGTCAAAGTATTGGCTTACGTATTAGGCAAGAAACCAAAGTCAGTGCTAATACATGCCTTGAAATTGTCACTGAGGGTATGCTTACCCGCATGCTACAAAACGACCCTGAGCTCAGTGATGTTGATTTATTGATCTTTGATGAGTTCCATGAGCGCTCGATAGCCGCAGATACGGCATTAGCATTTGCACTCGAATCGCAAGCTGCGCTTCGTGATGATTTAACTATTTTACTGATGTCGGCAACCCTTGATAGTGAACGCTATCAGCATTTTTTTGATTGCCCAATTATTCGCTCTAGCGGACGTAGTTTCCCCATTGACGAAGCCTATATACCGGTTAAAGATGAAAGTCGCTGGCTTGATGCTATTCCTGCTGTTATCAAACACGCATTAGATGAACAAGCGGGGAGTGCATTAGTGTTTTTACCCGGTCAGCGAGAAATAAACCGCGTACAGCAAGCGCTCGCTGATTTGCCCGCTGATTGCCATGTATTTACTTTATTTGGTGAGCAAGATAAAAGCGCGCAACAAGCTGCGATTGCTCCTGCACAAAAAGGCACGCGTAAAATCGTCCTGACAACCAATGTCGCTGAAACCAGCTTAACCATTGAAGGTATTCGAATAGTGGTTGATAGCGGCAAACGTCGCGTTGCCAGTTTTAATCTAAAAACGGGTGTGACAGAGCTCACCACACAAAGTATTTCACGTTCATCGGCAGTGCAGCGGGCAGGGCGTGCTGGGCGAATTGAGCCCGGAATTGTCTACCGGTTAGGATCAAAACAAACTTTTGAGCGGCGTAATAGCCATGACGCACCTGAAATTTTAAGTGCTGATATCAGCCAGTTACTATTAGAGGCTAAATGTTGGGGAGCTGAGCTAAGTGATTTAAGCTTGTTAGATAGACCGACAGAGCAGCAAGTTCAGCAAGCGACTAAGTTATTGCAAATGTTAGAAGCGCTCGATAGCAATAACAAGTTGACCTCACTTGGCACCCAAATGCTGGGTTTTGGTGCGGATATTCGCTTAGCGCACATGCTAATTAAAGCAAAGCAGCTAGAGTCGAAAATACCGGGTATTTATACCTTAGCGGCGTATTTAGTTGCCCTGCTAGAAAGCCGTGTCAATCACGTTGCAGATTTAAGTTTAGCGCTGCACAATCAACATGCGCGGCCACACCCAATATTTAAACAGCAACTTAAGTTTTGGTTAAAACGTTTAAAGCTAAATGAAACACGCGAACTAAAAACCAATTATTTAGCTTTGCTGGTGGCATTAGCCTTCCCAGATCGCCTGGCTAAAAAGCGCGGCAATGGTTATTTACTTGCCAATGGTGCAGGTGCTGAGTTAAATACAGAGTACTGGCATAACGATGATTACCTTGCCATTGCTAATATGGGGGGCTATAAAGGCGGCCGCATTTTTTCCGGCATTGTGTTTACTCCCACAGAGATAGAGGATGATCTAGGGCACTTATTTAGTGAACAAACCCGCTGTGAATTTGATGAAAAAGCAGGACGTTTTATTCATCAAGATGAAGTGAAGCTAGGAGCAATAACTGTGTCGAGTCAGCCAAGTAAACACCGACTTGATAAAAGTGAGCGTGCAAAAGCGTGGTTAGCGTTATTTCACAAACAGGGTTTTGAATTATTTAATGAGCAAAATGACAGCGACCAGTTACTCACACGTATGTGTTTAGCCAGTCGTCTAATGCCTGAGCAGTTTCCTGAATTAACTAAGCAAGATCTAATCGATAACGCACAAGCATGGTTAAGTGTTTATCTTGAAGATATAAAAACGTTAGAGCAACTCAAAAAGTTTAATTACTTTAGCGCGTTGCAAAGTTGTTTTAATTGGCAGCAGCAAAGTGCATTAAATGATTTATTACCATTGAGAGTCACAGTGCCTAGTGGCTCAAATGTGCGGATTGAATATCAGCTTGATGGCCCCGCTAAACTCAGTGTACGTATGCAAGAGGTGTACGGTATGCTTAGCACACCGTTATTAGCACAAGGTAAGTTACCATTATTGATGGAGCTACTATCACCAGCAAGACGACCATTACAACTGACACAAAATCTCGCCAACTTTTGGCAAGGTAGCTATCGCGACGTGCAAAAAGAAATGAAAGGTCGTTATCCAAAGCATTTTTGGCCTGATGATCCAGCAACCAGTATTGCGACCAGTAAAGTAAAAAGTAAGATGTGAAGTCGTTGGTAGTTTACTTAAGATTAAACTAAATATTGGTCGAAAAGTCACCTTAGTTTAAGCTGAGGTGCTTTATCTCAGTGCTTGATAGCTAATCGCTATTTTTAACCTTCAAACAGCTGATTTATAATTAGCTCTCTAACTTTTGCTTTCTCTAGTGGTAGTGAAATAGAGGTAATTGAAAAGCCCTCAATAAAAGGGATAAGCAATGATACTAACTCTTTGCTTCTTTGCTCGTGAAAACCGAGAGAGATTAGAAGTGTAACGAGTTCATTACTGCATTGCTGATAGTAATTATCAAGACTAGCTTGTATTTTTTCTGAGCGACATGCAATAGCCCAAATTTCTCGAAACACTTCACACCAACCTTGAACATCGTCAAAAGAAAGCAAGTTAATCATATAGCTCTTTATAGCGTCAGGGTTATTTTCCACATTACTATCTTGGAGTGAGCTGCGAATATGGCTGAGGCAAATTTCGAGATATGAGTCAATAACACTACTAATTAAGCCGTCTCTATCACCAAAGTGGTACTGTACATTACTTAAAGTAACGCCACTTTGTTCAGCTACTTTCCTCAACGTTACACCGTGATTGCCACTTTGAGCGAGTATTTTTGTTGCGGTCTTTATAATTATTTCTTTATTTGATTTAATTTTCATCACTGCCCTTCTCTTAGTTGATTTCCATATCTTTTATTGTTTGCCCAGTTGCCATTCGACAAATCATAGCATAGCGCATCAAGTAGGTTTATCACCAAGCAATGTATTATTTAGATCGAGTAAGTAGAAAATCACCAGTGTTAAATTTTTGTTTGTTTATACCGTCGGATTGACAAGTTAGGTCGGTTGACCTAATGTGTTTACTGTTTGTTTCTCTATAAGGAAATTACAGTGGGAATTAAGTACGTTGTGATTATTGACGGTGGTAGTTCATGCACCGATTAGTATTGATTGCTGTATGCAGCGTAAGTAGCAGTAGCTACGCCAATTTGTATGTTCAACCTAATCTAACAAGTAGCTTTGGTTACAACATTGCAGAAAATTATGCTACAGAGCAAAGAATTGCGGTTGGGACAAAACTTGAATACAGCACTGAGCAGTTGAGTTTTACCTTTGATGGCAGGTTAGAGCATGACTTTGTCTACAGTGATAATGAGCGTTTTAGCATTGCAGCCGAAGATCAATATGGATCGCGAGCAATTATCGAAGAGGCGTATGTTTCAGGGGAATTAGGCCTGAGCTTTTGGTCATTTGGTTATCAAAAGGTAGTGTGGGGCGAAGCCGACGATTTACGTATTGTTGATGTTATTAATCCATTGGATTTTAAAAGCTTTATTTTGTTTGATATCGACGATTATCGCGTGGCTGTGCCAATGTTAAAAGTGGACTATGAGTACGATAACGGCGATACGTTAAACTTTATTACCACTATTGAACAACGTAGTAATGAATACCCAGCCTCGGGTGCAGAGTTTGGCAATAACTATTACCCAAATAGTGAAAGCAGTGAGTGGGGGAAGTACGAACTAGGTTTGCGTTATAACATGTTTGTTCATGACACAGATATCAGCTTGTACGCATTTCACGGTTACCAAGATGATCCCGTATTGAATGCAACGGCTAGTGAACGGCCTGACTATTCCTATGAAAAGTTTTCAATGCTAGGAACTAGTTTGAGCAAGCCAATAGATGCCTTCGTGCTTCGGACTGAGCTTGCCTACTTTGATAATTACACAGTTAATGATAGTGCGTTACAGCACAAAGACGTCAACAAGTTGGAAGCATTAGTGGGCTTGGATTATCGCTACAAAGATTGGACTACAACAGTTCAGTATACCAATCAATTGCTCAATGGTTGGCAACCCACGTATGTGATCCCAGAATCTGCACCAATTTACACAGCCTCAGCAGAGCGGGGTTTCTTTGCTAATCAAGTTTACTTACGCGCGGCATTAAGTTACGTCGATAACCAAGGTGGTGGGCTTTTATCCCAGCTAAAACTAACTTACAAGCCCAATCAATATTGGCTACTAAAGCTAAACCTCGATCTCATCGATGGTGAGCAAGCGAATTATTTAGGTGCACAGCAGCAGCGTGATCGCATTTGGCTTGCTGCAACATATTATTTTTAAGGAGAAAAAATGAAACTAACACATATTTTGGCCTCAGCTGGCATTTTGTTAAGTGTATTTGCAGATGCTTCGGTTAATGACGCAAATAACATTTTACAACAGGTGCGTGATCGCAATGACGGTAAAGATTACATGTCCACGGTGACTTTGAAAACGCTAAGCGATGATAGTCTGCTTAATCAGCGACAGTTTTATATGTTGCAAAAAGATATAGATCAAGACGAAGTAATGGTTTTGGCTATCAAAGCCCCCGCAGATGTGCGCGATATTAGTTTTTTGATGCGCAGCTTTGATGAAGGTACGGCGCAGGAAGACGAGCAGTGGATGTACCTTCCGGCATTTAGAAAAGTAAGACGTATTTCCGCGACGGATAAACGTGGCGCTTTTATGGGCAGCGAATATTCGTATTACGATTTAGATAAATTGCGCGTCACTGATTTTGACTCAAAAATTGTAAAAAGCGAAAGCGTAAATGACGTTGAGACACATGTCATTGAGCGTACTCCAAAATCACAAGATGTTATAAATAAGTCGGGATACTACAAGTTGGTAACTTGGGTTGATAAAGACAGAAAGTTAATTTTGAAACAGCAATACTTTGATGCAAAAGGTATTTTATTCAAACAACTGGACGTTGATAAAGTTGATAAAATTCAAGGGTTTTGGACGATTACGGCATCAACTATGACAAATTTTATTGAAAATAAAAAAAGCACTTTTTTGTTTCATGAGACGCTTTATAACCAAGGTATTGAAGATGCCATTTTCAGAAAGTCGAAACTTAAACGAGGCATAAAAGACAGCGATGTTGCAGAGTTAATTAAAATCTCTGAATTAGAATAAGGAATTGACATGTTAGAAAAATATCTAGATTTTGTGTTTAAGTACCCAAAATCAATATTAGCCTTGCTAGTACTTATTACAGCTTACTTTCTGGTTGCTTCTGCTAATTTGAGTGAAGATAACAACCCCTATTTTTTACCGCAGGATCACCCTGCTCGCAGTACAATTTTTGACTTAAGAGAGGAGTTTACGGGCACATACGACTCTGTAATGATCGCTCTGCACAATGATAATACAGTTTTCAATCAAGCTTCGATTAACGCTATTTTTGATCTATCACGCGCAGCTGAAAGAATGAACTACGTTGATCAAAGCGATGCGCAAATGCTTAAAGAGCTGCAATCTGCCTACCCAGAAAACCGTCAACTAATAACCAGTATTGATGTAATTTTGGCGGATGGCATGACCCCAAATGACGGTTTACTCGCGCGTGAACTTGTCAGTCAATCAGCTACTTGGCAATTGACAGACAAGCAGCAACGCAATTTACGAGTTTTTGCTGAACGCCTTGACCCCGTTAGAGAAATGGCGGGTTTGTCATCAACTGAAAATGTCTTTTTAGATGAACATGGTACTATGTTTGCGCAAGAAACAGTGAATCAGCGCAATCAAGATATCGAGTTTGTTAAAAATGCAGTCCAAGATAACGAGCTCATTGAGTATGGTCCAATTTCACCGGATGGAAAAGTTGCACTTATTGTTGTTGAGTTAAGTATTTTAGAAGATGATGCCATTGGCCAAGTGCGTGCATATGAGGCGTTTAAACAACTTATTAGTGATTACCAAGAGGCTCACCCTGAACTTAAAGATGATATTTATATCAGTGGAGTTCCGGTATTTTTTGCTGCACAAAAGCAAGTGATAGATCACGACTTTGCGACTCTACTGCCGATCGTTATTTTATTAATTACGGTAATTTTAGCGGTATTCTTTAAGACCATTTTAGGTGTTGTTATCCCCTTAATAAACGTTGTCATGTGTACAGTGTGGACAATGGGCATGATGGCCATTGTAAATGCGCCATTAGATGTGATCACTGCCATCCTGCCGGTATTTTTATTAACCATCTGCTTATCTGATGCGATACACGTTATGGCTGAGTATTACCATCAGAAGAAAATCAATAAATCTCGCTTAGTGGCTATTCGCAAAGCGATGATCTTAATGGTGTCCCCAGTTGTATTAACCACAATAACAACCTGCTTGACCTTTACAATGTCAACGTCATCCAGTATTGAAAGCTTGCGCAACTTTGGCTTGTTTATATCGTTTGGTATGTTTGTTGCGCTGATTATTTCTTTATTATTGATCCCAGCTTTACTCTCTCTTTTCCCGAACAAAGACATCATAGCGACACCACAAACAACACAAAGTAGTGATGATGTGAGTGAAAAATATTTTATTAGTCGCTTACTTGTGCGCACGTTAACACCTGTTATGGCTAATCGAAAAGTGTTCTCAGTGGTTTTTCTTGGGCTTTTTGCTGGCTCTTGCTTTTTGGCTTCGCAAGTGCGTGTTGATGATATGGGATCGGGTTACTTTCCAGAACAAAGTGATTTTAGGATCTCCGACGATTTTATAAATAATCACATTGCGGGTACCAGCCCTGGTTGGATCGAAGTGGATACAGGTATAAAAGGTGGTGCATTGACTCTTGAAGTTGCACATTTTATTGACCAATTAGAGCAACACATTCATCAGCACAGTACAGTGAATTACAGCTACTCTTTGGCGCGCTATGTAAGGCGTATTAATTACACATTGAATGACTTTGATCCTCAGTACAATCGTCTACCCAATGAAGTTGAGCGCTTTACTGAAATTGATGAAGATACAAAGCAAACTTATGAAGTTGAAATTGCCGGCAGTGATATCATCAGGCAGTCTATTTTAATGTTTGAAAATAGTGGCGGTTCTGATGTCACAAATGTACTAAACGAAGACTTTTCTAAAACCGTGTTGCTTTACACACTAGGAACAACGGTGGCAAATGACTATCAATCTTTCTTAGATCACACTTTACCATGGATTGAAAAAAACAAACCGGAAGGAGTGAAAATTACACACGCAGGTTCGCCAATCATATGGACTGCTGTGTTAGATGCGTTAGTGAAAAGTCAAACTGTGAGCGCTTCTATTGCATTAATAACAGTGTTGCTTGTCATGATCATATGGTTTAAATCGATTCGCTTAGGTTTAGCAGGCACTTTGCCTTTATTGTCTACAGTGATGATTTATTTTGCATTGATGGCGGTATTAAACATTGAGCTGAACATCGGGACGGCCATTATTTCATTTTTAGTACTTGGCATTGTTGATTACTCAGTGCATTACATCTTGAGGATCCAACATGAAATACAAAATGGTCACAGTATTAACCACGCCTTATTAAATGCAATGAGGGTAAGTGGTAGGGCGATTATTGCTAATGTCTTGGTGTTCAGTATTGGATTTATTGCTTTGTTGTTTTCTCAGCACAAAGCACTGATTGATCTTGGTACATTAGTGGGGTTATCACTGCTAATTAGCGGTATGGTTACGTTATTTGTCATTACTTTATTCGCACCTTGGTTTTTCAAGGGGGAGCTTAAAGCCAGTGAATCACAAAGCGCAGTCGGGATATTGACCCCTGAAAGTTAAAATATAAAGGACTATATGCTAGCCTAGATAAAATAATAAAGCCGTATCGGGTGATGCGGCTTTAGATTAAAGTGAGAAGAGGTAAAATACACTCTACTAAAGGTAAAATCCTGCATTTTGAGGTGGCTTAGGTATAACACCATCTCGTTTTCCTTATATACTCATACATTTTCTTTGATAGCTCTATAATAAAATTAACTATAATGCAGTACTTTATGATAAAAAAGATAAGTTAAATTAAATACTTATTTTTCATAAACAAGGAGTTATTTAATGCCACATTTTATTATCGATTGCTCGCAGAGTATCTTGGCCTATCATGATGAAGATACTATTAATGAGCAAATTTACCATACTGTAAACGCCTCGGGGTTGTTTGCTGAGCATGAAATTAAAGTCAGGGTAAACCCGTATAATCGTTATTTAGTGGGCAATAAACAGCACGAATTTATCCATGTTTTTGGCCATATAATGGAAGGTCGAACAACGGCTCAAAAAGCTGAATTATCAAAAGTGATAGTGACCAAACTTACTCAGATGTTCCCGCATATCGATAACATTGCGATGAATGTGAGTGACTTTGAAAAGGCCACTTATTGTAATAAAAATCAACTCGAAAGTAAGGGAGTATAATACGTGATCAAGCTCAGGTCATTTCAACCAAACGATGTCTTATTGCTTGTTAAGTATCTTAATAATTTACAAGTTACTCACTTTTTATCATCGAAAATACCTAGCCCATATACTGAAGAGGATGCGCGCTGGTGGATTGAAAAAGGCTGCATATTAAGTAACGCATGGGCGATTGAACTCGATGGGCAATGTGTTGGTTGCATAGGAGCAATGAAAGGAGAGTTTGAATATAGTAAATCAGCCGAAATAGGCTACTGGCTGGCTCAAGAATATTGGGGGCAAGGAGTTGTTACAACAGCTTTAGCGTTATTAATTGCACAACTACAAGCAACTGAGGTTGTGCGTTTGCATGCCGTTGTCTTTGAAAATAACTTACGTTCAGCAAAGGTGCTTGAAAAAAATGGTTTTTTGAAAGAGGGCTGCTTACATAAAGCTATATATAAAAATGATCGTTTTTATAATGCACTAATTTACGGCAAAGTTGTACAGTAATATATTTTAATTTAATGCGCTTATAATACATAATAAAAAGGAACTTTAAATGAGAAATCTCATCGCTATTTTATGTTTAATTACAGCTACGCTCTCTTGGGCGCAGGCACCTAAAGTTATCGATGTGTCAAAAGAAATTGAACCGACTACAAGCTGGTTAGAAGAGGTTGATAGTGGTAAGTATGCAGCTAGCTGGCAACAGGCGGGTGCGTTTTTTCAAGAAAATGTCCCCCAGACACTTTGGGTATCTAAGCTAGAGCAAGTTCGCAGGCCACTTGGCGCTGTTAAATCTCGTGAAGGCGTGAGCCGTCAAGTATTAACCTCCATACCACAATTACCAGATGGTGATTATGTGATTTTAGAGTTCCAAACTGATTTTGAAAATAAAGCACAATCCATTGAAACAGTGATGTTAAAAAAATCTGCGGAGCAATGGTCGGTAATTGGTTATTTTATTCAATAGAAAATACTTAATCTATTATTTAGATATTTATGATGGAAACAATCGCGAGCTGGGCTTAATTCTAGGGGAGGGGATAGAGTTAATCTACATACTAACAGCCTTACAAGCATATGCTTGTAAGGCCATAAATGCTTATTTTTTGCCGATTAACTCTTCGACAATTGCATTCATTTCAAGTGGCATTTGCGCCAAGATAGACTCATTGTCATTAGCTAGAACAAGATCTTTCTCGATATAAGAAACAACCTCTAGATCTTTAACGTTAATAATTCCTCCAAATGCAGTAACGCGTCTTACGCCAGGGACT
Organism: Pseudoalteromonas sp. Ld20; assembly: GCF_045064175.1. Classification (NCBI taxonomy): domain Bacteria; kingdom Pseudomonadati; phylum Pseudomonadota; class Gammaproteobacteria; order Alteromonadales; family Pseudoalteromonadaceae; genus Pseudoalteromonas; species Pseudoalteromonas sp. Ld20. Next base: position 106,844 of record NZ_JBISHB010000043.1, on the reverse strand, counting down.
GGAATACCACCGCTGCTATCTACGTGAAGAACAATTACATTTTCAAAAGAAAAGTTTTTATCATCAATAACACCAGAGCTCTTTAACGCTTTAGTTAGTTTATCCATTGAGTACTGTAAGTCGGTTGCGATTCTTTCACCATAGTAATTGATTTTGTAATCACCTTTATTTGCGCCTCTACGCATACTTTCGCCAAGTGTCCATGACAGATTGCCTACTACGCTATAAAGTTGCTGTGCAGAAATAACAGAAGCACCATACTTACCAGCTACACCAGCTGTAATAGCTAGACCAACCTCAGTATCATTTCCAGGTACGCCGTGTAGTGATACTGGGAAAATTAACGCTGGGTTATTGGTTGATATCGCGATAGGTAGTTCGTATTTATCATTTGTTTTTAGTTCAGTTGACATACAACCGGTTAAAACAAGAGTGGCAGAAAGAGTAACAGTAGTGAGTAGTTTTTTTAGATAAGCGGACATATTGGTTCCTTTAAATATTTATTTGCTTCCATGGGCGGCGATTATACAAATGAATTATTATTAGGCAATTATTAAGTTTTGAAAAAAGATTGCAAGGAATATATTATTCAGTAAATCACAATTAATTTTACCTGCGAGTGCTGCAAATTAGCCTGTTTAATTTATTTTATTGACTTAAAGGGGATAGGTTTTAAAGGTGAAAAAATTTCAAGTTAGTTGCTTTTGTGTTTGCTGTTATGTTATATTGTAACGTTTTGTTTGTAAGCTATTCTCAATATAAATGAAACTATTTTTAATTTTTAAATTTAATTATCAATTAGTTTAACGGAAACAGATTAGCAATAAGGGAAAAATACGACATATAGCTTTTACTAACTATTTATGTATTAACGTAGTAGAGCTTAAGTGAAGAAGTAAGGTGTTCCCCAAGTATGCGGTACTCGGTATTAGTCCTGAAACCAGAAGGTCTCAGGGCGGGAATCTGCGGTTTGCCGTAGGCTTCTCGGTACATGCCGAGCTTGCACAATAGCAGACGAACAGAAACCCTAACATAAAATTTATCGGCTCAGGGACTTAACTAAGTACCAACACCCTAGGGAACAAATTGAGTATATAAGACATAAGCCAATCCTTACACCCCAAATTCAAAATAATTGTACTGTTCGAAGGTTTTTTCAGCATTGGTAACTGACTATTTACTTTTCGGATTGCTTTTTGACCTCAATCATACAATTAATTGGAGTTGCTATTTATCGAGTGGTAGCATTAACTTAATTAGCCAAGTGAAGATGCCAGCATGAACGAATTACCAGATTACCAGCAAGCCCAATTACTATTGGAAAAAAACGAAATTTTTGTCACTCCTTCAGAAGCGCATGGCGTGATCAGTGGGTTATTAGCCTGTGGTTTGAGTATTGAAGCCAAAGAGTACCTAGGCTTATTAAGCGATGTGTTTAATGATGGTCAATCATTTAGCCATGATTTGAAAGAATTTTTTGCCGTTATTTATAAGCAAGTTGTAGAGAGCTTTAACGATGAAGAATTTCAATTTGATTTATTTTTACCAAGCGATGACGAAACTTTAGTCGATCAAGCCAATGGTCTAGTGTCTTGGGTTGCAGGATTTATGCTTGGTTTTGGCTTAAAGCAAAAAGACTATGGAAAATTATCAGCTGACGTAAAAGAAGTGATCAGTGATTTTAGCGAAATTACCCGCTTAGATACCATGTTTGACGAAACTGAAGAGGACAGCCAAGCATTGCACGAAGTGATTGAGTATGTGCGTGTATCTGCACTTTTATGCTTTGCAGAACTTGGCCAAGAGCCAGCGCCAAAAAGCACTAAAAAAACACTTCATTAAGTGACAATGTACCTTAACGTTAAGAAACACTAAAAGCAGGGTTTACAATGCCAACAGTTAGTATAGAAAAAGCAGAGTTTAAAGCACGCAGAGAGCGTTTACTGGCCATGATGGAGCCAAATAGCGTAGCAATTATTCCAGCGGCAAACGAAGTAACTCGAAGCAGAGATACTGAGTATGCGTTTCGCCAAGATAGTGACTTTTTCTATTTAACTGGTTTTAATGAACCCGATGCTGTGTTGGTACTGAGTCCAAGCAGTGAAACACCAAGTACGTTATTTTGTTTGAACAAAGATAAGTTGGCAGAAATTTGGCACGGCCGACGAATCGGTTTTGAAAAAGCCAAAAAAGATTATTTATTCGACCAAACATGTGCACTGAGTGAGCTAACTGAACAATTATTGAATTTGGTGAACGGCCAGCAGATTTTATTTTATGCACAAGGCACTTACCCGCAATTTGACGATAAAGTGTGGGAATTATTAAATACCCTACGTGGCGCACCTAAAAAAGGTTACAAAGCACCGCACACTATTAAAGATATTCGTGGTTTAGTGCACGAAATGCGATTATTTAAATCGCCAGCTGAAGTGCGCATTATGCGTGAGTCTTGTGAAATAAGTACACAAGGTCATATGCGTGCTATGCAATTTGCAAAGCCCGGTGCTACTGAGTATCAATTAGAAGCGGAGCTTCATCATCATTACGCAATGCATGGTGCACGCCATCCTGCGTACGGCACTATTGTAGGTGGTGGCGATAACGCTAACATATTGCATTACACCGCAAACAGCGATGTGCTAACCAATGGTGATCTAGTGCTGATTGATTCTGGTGCAGAACTACACGGTTACGCGGCGGATATTACTCGTACTTTCCCAATCAATGGCAAATTTAGTGAACCACAAGCCGCGCTTTATACTATTGTACTTGCTGCGCAAGAAGCGGCATTTACTGAAGTAAGACCCGGTGGTACGCTTTCAAAAGCAAATAAACTGGCTATGAAAGTACTTACGCAAGGTTTACTTGATTTAGGTATTCTGCAAGGCGATTTACAAGAGCTGTTAGACAATCAAGCATGCAAAGCATTTTATATGCATGGTCTAGGTCATTGGCTTGGTTTAGATGTACATGATGTAGGTGATTACAAAAAAGACGAAAAAGAACGCCCGTTTGAGCCTGGTATGGTATTGACTATAGAACCTGGGCTTTATATTAGTTTAGATGCTAAAGCACCTGAGCAATATAAAGGCATTGGCATTCGTATTGAAGATAATCTGTTAGTGACTGAGCAAGGTCATGAAAATCTGACAGCGAGTGCGCCCAAAAGTATCAGCGAAATTGAAGCCTTAATGAAAAAACAAGCAACTAATCGCTAGGAGCAGCGCGTGGCAGAGCAGTTTGATGTAGTTATTGTTGGTGGCGGTTTAGCGGGTGCCAGTTGTGCGTTAAGCTTGGCTAAACATGCGCCAAACCTCAGCATTGCCGTAGTTGAGGCTAATCAAATAAATGCTGACTATCACCCTAGTTTTGATGATCGTAGCATTGCGCTAGCCCAGCAATCTGTACAGTTTTTAAAGGGGTTGCAGGTGTTTGACCCCGATATTGGTTTTGCTACTGCGATTAAAAAAGTATCCGTATCGGATCGTGGGCATTTTGGAAAAACTCATATTAATTGTGATGAGTTTGCTCAACCTGCACTGGGTTATGTGGTTGAAGTTAATCCATTTGGCCGCTCACTTCATAATCAGCTCACCAATTCACACATTAAACTGTTTTGTCCTGACAGTATCGCGAGCTTAAACTACACAAGTGACAATGCACAGATCACCTTACAATCAGGCAATAGTTTAAATGCCAAGTTAGTGGTTGTTGCCGATGGAGCGCAGTCGCCAACGCGCGAATTAGCGAAGATAGACTTTGCAACCCAGCCATATTCGCAAGGGGCAATCATTGCCAATATCGAAGTGGCAGATGGCCACCATAATCATGCCTTTGAACGCTTTACTGAGCATGGGCCAATGGCATTATTACCCATGAGTAATAACCGTTATTCGCTAGTATGGTGTATGGATAAAACGGATATTGACGATCACCTAAAGCTAAGTGATGATGCTTTTATTAATGCTCTACAAAGTGCGTTTGGCTATCGTGGCGGGCTATTTAGTAAAGTGGGTATGCGTGCAAGTTACCCGTTAGTGTATGGCCGTGCAGAGTCTTTTAGTAGTCATCGAACAGTACTTATTGGCAATGCTGGGCATGCAATTCATCCTATTGCAGGACAAGGATTTAATTTAGGTTTGCGTGATGTACAGCTGTTATGTGAGCTAATAACAAGTGAATTAGTAAAAAGTGAATCAGCAATCGGCAGCTACGCATTTACACGTGAATATGCCAAGCAACGTAATCAAGATATTAATACCGTAATGACGCTAACGGATTCTTTAGTGCGGTTATTTTCAAACTCATCACGGGTACTGGCATTTGGCCGCAGCTGCGGTTTATTCTCCATGGATTTATGTTCCTCATTAAAAACCCCATTGGCAAAGCAATTAATGGGGCAAGTAAAACAAGGTAAACGACTATGAAGCAAGCACAAGTATGTGTTGTGGGCGGTGGCTGTGTAGGCTTAACGCTCGCATTAGGGTTAGCCAAAGCGAATATCAGCGTGGTCGTAATAGATGCTGCGTCAAAGCAGGTATTGCCTGGCGATGAATATGGTTTACGAGTAAGTGCATTAAGCCTTGCTAGCCAAGCGTTATTTGAATCCCTCAATGTATGGCCAGAAATTATAGCAAAGCGGGCGCGCGCTTATACCCATATGGATGTACGCGACCAAGACAGTTTTGGTAAAATTGCCTTTAACAGCGATGAGCTAGATTTACCTCATTTAGGCCATATAGTCGAAAACGATGTTATTCGTTATGCATTGATCAAAGAGCTAGAAAATCATAGCCAAGCAACTTTATTATTTGATACTCGTTACCAACAAATTCATCAAAGTGACAATGACGTATTTGTTACTTTAGATTCAGGGGAGCCGGTGATAGCCAAATTACTGGTGGCGGCTGATGGTGCAAATTCAGCAATTCGCAAACAGTTTAACTTGCCAATTACCTTTAAAGATTACGACCATAACGCTATTGTCGCGACGGTTAAAACCGCTGAGCCACATAACAATATGGCACGCCAAGTATTTTTACCAACAGGGCCATTAGCATTTTTACCATTGCCAGATGCCAACACTCATTCAATTGTATGGTCAACAAGTCCTGAGCACTGCCAAACGTTATTAGCAATGGATAACAACGATTTTAATAAAGCGATAATGGCCGCTTTAGATAGCCAATGTGGGTTATGTGAAGTGCAAAGTGAGCGTGCTGCGTTTCCATTAACAATGCGTTATGCGCAAACGTGGGTAGAAGGTAAAGTAGTGTTAATAGGCGATGCTGCCCACACCATTCACCCGTTAGCTGGGCTTGGTATGAATTTAGGCCTCAAAGATGCCGCTTACTTAATTGAGCTGCTAAGCCAACAACATAAAGAGTTTGCAAGTTCACGTACTCTGCGTGATTACGAACGTACCCGTAAACTCGACGCGCAAAAGCACATAGCCATGATGCAAGGCTTAAAAGAACTTTTTGAAGGCGCTAACCCGCTTAAAAAACTAGTGCGTGGAGTGGGTTTAAGCTTAGTTGATAACCTAGGCCCTATTAAGCACCTATTTGCAAAACAAGCGATAGGGAAGTAAGGGTAGTTTGCGAGAGTAAGGCTTTTGAGGGCAAGGTTAGTGGCTTTATACGAGTGACTTTTGCCTTAGGCGTTTTCTGTATTCACTCGGTGTTGCGCCTTTTAACATTAAAAAACGCCGATTAAAGTTTGAAATATTTTTAAATCCACATTGGTCGCTAATGGCGGTGATTGACCTGTTAGTGTTAATTAATTCTTTACACGCATGACCAATTCTCAATTGGTTAATAAACTCTGTTAATGTGCGTTCCATGCGTTTTTTAAAAAAACGATGAAAGTGGTTGGTGCTCATATGCGCCATAATAGCCAACTGCTCGGCGCACAATGTTTCAGTATAATGTCGGTAAATATAATCTATTACTTTATCAAATTTATCGTGCGCTTGATGGGTGTGCGTTGACACGCTAAAGGTTGAACTCGATAACATTCTTGCGCTGTGCTCTTTGCTCATTTCCCTTAATAATGCAAGCAACCCTAAATATTGTTCAAAAGGTTCGCTGGCTTCAATTTTTTCAAAGTATTGCTTAGCAATGACCGCTGTTCGCCTTGAAAATTTAAGCCCTCGTTGTGATGCAATCAATAGCGCTTCTAAAACAGCTAATTCAGGGTGGTTACTGACATGTTGGCTAAGCCATTTTTTTGGTATTTGTGCTACATGTACAATTTGCACACTGTTATCTGAGTTGGGGGATGATTGCCAAGTATGCGGTAAATCAGGGCCTAAAATGACTAAATCAAGATCATCATATGGTGCAATATAATCACCAATATGGCAAACGCCTTGGCTATTGAGCGTTAAACAGATCTCAAATTCAGGATGGTAGTGCCAGTTAAAAGGGATGTAATCTAAGCTGTACTTACAATATCGCCATGATGAGTTGTTGCTTGGGATGACCTTTTCACACATTGCCCGCATGACTTAATTCCTAGGGTTATTATTCTCGCTTCTATTTGAACAATTTATACTCTTAGGTGTGATACTTATCTATTCATAATTAGTATTAACCTATCGTTATGTTGTGTGATTTATGGTTTTTTAGCTCGATTTTTCAACATTCCTACAAATTATCCGATCGAAAAGTATCATAACTGGTGAGAATTGTACCTCTTAGTACGTGTTGTGCACGGTAGTCTAGTTTCGCTATCAAAAACAATAAATAGAGGGACTAGGAATGAAAAGCACAAACAACAAGGCACCATTAAAATTGTCAACATTGGCGATATGTATCTCAGCGTTATATATCACCCCGATGACATTTGCAGCAAATGAAACACAAGCAGAAAGTGACATTGAAACCATTGAAGTGCGTGGCATTCGCCGCTCACTTGAAGCATCAATGAACACTAAACGTTTTGCCGATGGTGTAGTTGATGCGATCACCGCAGAGGATATAGGTAAATTTCCGGATAAAAACATTGGTGATGCGCTGCAACGTATCTCGGGTGTCACGGTTGACCGCCAATACGGTGAAGTAAATGGTGTGACTATTCGAGGTACTGCACCAGAGCAATCAAGAGTACTGTTAAATGGGCAAACTGTTGCAAGTACCTCATGGTACGACTTAGGCCCAGCCACTCGTACTTTTAATATGGAGCTGTTATCAGCCGAGCAAGTATCGGGTGTTGCAGTGTATAAAACCCCTGAAGCAAACATCGAAGAAGGCGCTCTCGGTGGTACGGTTAATTTAACGACACGTAAGCCGCTTGATTTAGATTCTAATACGCTAATGGTATCAGCTGAGCTGGCACAAAGTTCATTGTATGATGAAACAGATCCTGGCGCATCAGTTCTGGCTAGCTGGAAAAATGATGACGAAAAATTTGGTATTTTAGCGGCGTATTCTTATGAGCAATTAACTTCTGGGCGTCATGTACTTGAGTCAATTGGTGGATATTACGAGTACTTTGCAGCAGATCAAGCAACAGGGCAAGATTCAACCGTTGGTGCATGGAGCTTAGGGTCGCAGGCATTTAAATCAGAGCGTGAACGTACCAGCGCACAATTAACAGCACAGTTTGCGCCAACTGATAACCTGGAGTTTGTACTTGATTATTTTCGCTTTGAATTTGATAACCCGCATGTAAACCATAATTTTTTAACAGTTGGCGCGCGTGGTGCGGGCTCTACCAACGTAACTAATAATGGATTAGGCGGTACTGAACGAGCAACTATTACACCTGCGTATGCCTCTATTATTTATAACCCAGTAGTACGCAATGCGGTTAATATGAAAGCGGATGTACTTAATTTATCAGGTAAGTATCAAGGTGACGGTTTTGAAGTAAGTGGTGTGATTGGTAAATCTACATCAGACGGCGGCACGCAATTTGGCGCATCATCTTGGTGGATCCCAGCTTCAGATGAAGGCGGTAAAATAGGCGATCCGGCATTTCCAAATGGCCAAAACAGCACAGATGGCGGTTTTACTTATGATGCTACTGGCCCATATCAAGTATGGTTAACATCCCTTGATGCTACAGATGCAAGCAAGTTTAAGCATGCACAAGAGGCTAATTTTGACACCACAGTACAAGAGCATAATGTAAGTTACGCACAGGCTGACCTTAAATTTGAACTCGATGGTGACACCTTTACCGCAATTAAAGCGGGTATCAAATTTAATAGCAGCGAATTTTCACGTGTAGCTTTTAATCGTAACCCAGATGAAGTGCTCGGTTTTGTTCCTGATGGTAATCTAGCAAATTGGAGTGATGGTGTATTATCTGGGCTACATTCTCAAAGTGCTGGACATACATTAAATGCGTATGCGTCACTTGATACAAATAAGTGGTGGGACTTTATTAGTGGTAAATACGCGGCAGGCGAGTTAACAGAAGTTGCCAACCTAGGGAATACGTTCTCGGTAGATGAAGACATTATCGCTATTTACGCTAAAGCCGATTTTAGCGGCGAAAACTATCGGGGTAATGTTGGCCTGCGTTATGTAGAAACAGAGCAAACCTCCAGAGGTTATGCAGGTGGTGCCGTTTATAACAAGACCGTTGATTATAGTAACCTGCTACCAAGTGTAAATTTTGCCTATGACTTATCGGATGAGATTATTTTACGTGCTGCTGCATCGCAAGTTATGTCGCGAGCAAACTACAGTGATTTAAAACCAGGCTTAGCAATTAACGCCAACTTTGGTAGTGCGACTGGCGGTAACCCAGATCTAAAACCATACGAAGCAAACCAAGCTGATATCGGGATTGAATATTACTTTACTGAAGCATCAATGGCCTCCGCTGGGTTTTTTACCAAACAAATTGACAACGTTGTCTTTTCAACTGAAGGCGTTGAGTTTGTTGATGGGTGTGGTGCAAGTGCGGATCTGTACGATAAATGCCGCGTTACTCGCCCACGTAGTAATGGCAAAGGCTCTGTAAATGGTCTTGAGTTACAACTACAGCATAGTTTTGATAATGGTTTTGGTGTAGTCACCAACTACACCTATGTAGACAGCGAAACAACTACACCAAGTGGCTCTAAAGAAATGGTGCCTGGGGTGTCTGAAAATAGCTTTAATGCATCACTTTTCTTTGAGAACGACATAATAAGTACCCGTTTAGCTTATAACTGGCGTAGTGAATGGATTGGTGTTGGTGCAGCGCAAGCGGTTAAGAATGATGATTATCAGCAACTTGATGCTTCTATTATTTGGCATGCGATGGAAAACTTAGATGTTAGTCTGGAAGGCGTAAACTTAACTAACGAAGTAGTGCAATCATACGATACTAACTTTGCTTTAACGCAAAATACCATCGAGTTTGGTTCACGTTATTACCTTGGCGTAAGTTATAAATTTTAATAAGGATAGGCCGCCGTTTGGCGGCCTTTAATATTTAACTTATGGCAATCATAAATAAATTAGTTATCTTAGGTGGTGGGAGCGCAGGATGGATGTGCGCTGCGTATTTATCTAAACAGCATCCAAAGCTGGATATTACGGTTGTTGAATCAAGTAAAATTGGCAGTATCGGTGTTGGTGAAGGTTCAACACCACACTTAAAAACGTTTATGGATACATTGGGGGTTAGTGAACAGCAATGGATGCCTCAGTGTGATGCAAGCTACAAAGCCGGAATTTATTTTAACAATTGGAATGGTGATGAACGCCGCTATTTTCACCCGTTTTATAGCCAAATGGATGAAAAAACGGCCGAGGTATATTGTGTAAATGCCAATGCCAGAAGGCGCGGCAATGGTGATTGGCAAGCACCTGATGATTACTTTTTAACAGGCCACATAGCAAAACACAATTTAAGCCCAAAAGTGCATACGCCAATGCTTAAAGAGCAAACCTATGGCTATCATTTTGATGCCACTAAACTTGCTGCTGTATTAAAAGCCTATGCGCAAGAAAAGGCTGTTAAACATATTGATGGTGAATTTAGCCAAGCGCAGTTAAGTGAGTGCGGCAATATTGTCGGTATTACGCTTATTGATGGTCGACAGGTTAACGGTGACTTTTTTATTGATGCTAGCGGCTTTAATGCATTATTAATTGAGCAAACCCTAAAAACCCCTTTTAACTCATTTGCGAATGAACTACTTAACGATAGCGCAGTCGCTGTAGCGACTCCTGTAACTACGGATGGCGTTATTTCATGTGCCACCCAATCAACAGCGTTAAGTGCTGGATGGTCTTGGCAAATTCCCCTCACCAGTCGCACTGGTAACGGCTATGTGTATAGCTCAAAACACATCACTGGCGAACAAGCCCAGTCTGAACTTGCAGATCAATTAAATATAGATGCACAAAATAGCGCTTTTCGGCATTTAAAAATGAAAGTGGGGTGTATGCAGTCAGCTTGGCAAAAAAATGTCATGGCGATTGGTTTGGCGCACAGTTTTATTGAGCCTATTGAAGCGACGTCTTTGATGGTGACTCAGCACAGTATTAAATTATTTAGCCAAGCATTAGTAAAGCTGCAAAACAACGAGCAACCATTAGCATTGACCGAGCACGTTAATCAGCAATTACATCAATTAGTGTACGGGATTAAAGATTATGTGGTGGCGCATTATGCAACCAGTCAGCGCACCAACAGCAGCTATTGGCTAGCTGCAACGCAATTAACGCATAGTTCCAACGCATTAAAATCATTATTAATCGCATGGCTTAATGGCGATGATTTTGACGTTTACTTATCAAAGCATGCTCAACAACAGGTTTATTTTAGGCCAAGTTGGTATTGCTTGCTCGGTGGTATGGATTTTAAAAGTGAGCGTTGTCAGCAGGTATTTGATCCCGCATCCACTGCAATAAATAATGCGGCAAAAGCATATTTAAATGAGTTGTGTGATCAGCACTGCGAACCACATGCAAAGCAACTGCATACGATGAAAAATCAATATAGCACATCGGCTAAAGTGGGTTGAAAAGTACCAATAAGCAGTAGAGCAGTGCCGCATGGTTTATTTTAAAGTGGCAGACTTAACCAATTAAGAGTGGTGATTAACTATTCCCTTGAATCATTTTGTTTGTATGCCCACGAACAGATTGTAATCACCACTCTTTTTATTTTATTTGTAGACTTTCAGGTAGCACAATTATGAAAAAAAATTATTTGATAGTATTAATGGTACTCAGTACTTTTTTTGTTATTTCATTTATAACGAACTTACTTGCGCCGATATTCCCGGCTTTGATCCAAAGTTACGATATTGGTTTAACCCTAGCTGGCTTTTTCTCGTTTGCATTTTTTATTGCCTATGGTGTGATGTCGATCCCAGCAGGTTTATTAGTGCAAAGCTTAGGTGAGAAAAAGGTGATGCTGATTGCATTCTCATTGGCACTATTTGGTAGTGTGCTATTTGTTAGCATGCCTGTTTTTGCAGTGGCAATGTTAGCGTTATTTTTAATTGGCACCGCCATGGCGCTGTTGCAGGTGGCCATTAACCCGCTACTAAGGGCAAGTGGTGGATCTAAACATTTCGCTGTGTTTTCGGTGGCGGCGCAGTTGATGTTTGGTGGCGCGGCAACGTTATCACCGCTGGTGTATAGCGCACTTGTTAAAGCTGATGTACACGCACAGGGTCAAAACTGGTTGTTGCAATTGGTGCCCGCAGATATGACGTGGCTAAGTATGTACGTATTATTTGCACTGTTATGCGTGGTGATGCTGGTGGTTATCAGTGTTGTTCCTATGAAAAAAAAGGCGCAAGCACAGAGTTCGCAACAAAACAGTATTAGACAAAGCCTGCAATTATTTAAAGATCCAACCGTAATTAAATTCTTCTTCGCTATTGTGGCTTATGTCGCACTTGAGCAAGGCGTGGCTAATTCAATTTCAGTATTTTTACAAACCTACCACCAACTTGATCCAAATACACAAGGAGCCCAAGTGGTGAGCCAATTTTGGTTATCACTGACATTAGGGTGTTTATTGGGAATTATATTGTTAAAACTCTTTGATGCTAAACATGTCCTACTGGCTTTTAGTGTTGGTGCAGTGATAAGTCTACTAACGGCATTATTTGCAGGGACTGCGTTGGTTTTATGGGCGTTTCCTGCGGTTGGATTTTTCTTATCAATTATGTGGTCAGTGATATTTTCGTTGGCATTAAACTCGGTTGCAAAAGGGCATGGCACGGTATCAGGAATTTTATGCACGGGGATTGTGGGTGGTGCGTTTGCATCGCCTATAGTCGGAGCGATGAGTGAGCTGACAGGTAGCTTGCAACTATCATTATTACTGTTACTTATACCACTTGGTTATATTTTAAGTGTGGGTATCTGGGCTAAGCCTCTTATTGCTAATCACACGTTTAAACGTAATTCACAAACAGCAACACTTGCTGAAAGTAACTAATTTAACTTGATGACAAAAGAGGCTGTAATGTCACAAACTTTATTATGTGTTGACCTAGGTGGCACGAAAGCACTAGTAGCAAAAGTAACCGCTAATGGTGTAATTGAAAAACGTTATTTTGACGTGGATGGCGCTGCAAGTAAGCAGCAAACAAACGATTTTTTATGCAGTATTATCAGTCAAGTTATTGATCAAACATGCATGGGTATAGTGATTGGCGTACCCAGTATGGTAGTGATGAAAACAGGCGAAGTAATTGAAACGGTTAATATCCCTAATTGGAAAAACGTACACCTAAAGCAATTGTTAAACACGCACTTTAAATTACCTGTGCTTGTTCATAACGATGCCAATTGTTTTGCTATGGGAGAATTTACCCAAGGTGACTTTAAATCAGATACGAATCTAATTGGAATTTGCTTAGGCACGGGCCTTGGCGCAGGGTTGGTGTTAAATGGTCAGCTATACACTGGCAAGCATTCCGCCGCTGGCGAGTTTGGTAGTTTTACTTATCAGCAAGGTATTATTGAGCACTTTACCTCAGGGCAGTTTTTTATTAATCAAGGTACAACGGGCAAACAAACTTACCAAGATGCCCTTGATGGTGATGCACATGCGCTGCAGTTATTCGATGAGTTTGGCATGCACTTAGCCAATGCAATAAGCCACGTAGTTCTGGCGTTTGACCCTGATGTTATTGTACTTGGTGGCTCAGTTGCTCAATCATCGGCTTTCTTTTTACCGAGTTTACATACCCAGCTAGCCAAGCTTGTTAATCCGGTTATTTTACAGTCGTTAGATATTCGTATCAGTGAACTGGGTGATGATGCGCCATTACTGGGCAGCCACGCTTTGTTCATGCACGAAATTACCAGCGTTCAGCCACTAGGAGCCAACTATGCGTAAATTTTTATTATTTATGGCTGGGGCATGCTCGGCCACAGTAATGGCTAAAGCACCAACACAAATTGAGCTAGATACGTTAGCGCAGCAGTTATCGGTAAGCTATGAACTACTATCGGCAAAGCCTGATGTGTGCCCAGCACCGCATCAATCGCAGTGTTACTTATCACGGTTAACATTGAGCGCTCCTTACGACGTAAAAAGTAATAGCTGGTCTGTTTATTTTAGTCAGTTAATGCCAATTTACAGCACTGACTCAGCGCAATTTAGCATTACTCATATTAATGGTGACTTACACCAAATAAAGCCCACAGCAGCGTTTACTGGCTTTAAAGCAAATACGCCAATCAGTATTGAGTTTTATACTCAAGAGTCGCAAATTACCCGCTCAGAGTTTATGCCTAACTACATGTTGGCAAGTAGTGGTTTAAAAAGTCGGGTTATTGATAGCACTAAGACCACCTTAGACCCTGATACAAAGCTTGAGTTGCAACCTTATTTAGCCCCATTTTTAACACTTGAACAATTACAAACGAGTAAAGATGATGCCACGGTGTGGATGGGGGCTGAGTATTTATATCAAAATGAAACAAAGCCTACATTAAGTAAAGCGCCGCTTAGTGTGATACCAAAACCGGCTGATTTAACTGTATTAACAGGGGACGTGGTCGATTTGAGTCAAGGTCTAAACTTACAATTAGATGATACCAATCAAGCGCAGTTAAGCGCGGCGCTCACGCGACTAACAAGCTTTGGTATCAAGCAACACAGCCAAGGTATAGCTACCACAATTAATTTTGATCTACCGGGTAATGTGCCCGAAGCCTATACCCTTAGTATGCAACATGATCAAATAGCGATCAGTGCAAGCAGCCTATCAGGCGTGTTTTATGCTCTACAGAGTATTGCTGGATTAGTGAGCCTTGAGAATTTAACCATACCCGCGCTCAAAATTACTGATGCACCACGCTACCCGTTTAGGGGCATGCATATTGATGTTGCACGTAATTTTCGCTCAAAAGCATTTATTTTAAACACCATAGAGCAAATGGCTGCTTATAAGCTAAATAAACTGCACTTACATTTAGCTGATGATGAAGGGTGGCGATTAGCGATTAAAGACTTGCCAGAGTTAACTGAAGTAGGCGCAACACGCTGTTTAGATTTAACCGAGCAAGCGTGTTTACTACCGCAACTAGGCGCGGGACTTAATAAGGGGGCTGCGGTGAATGGCTATTACAACCAAGCTGATTACATTGAAATATTAAAATATGCCCAAGCGCATTTTATTGAAGTGATCCCATCCCTTGATATGCCAGGGCATTCACGCGCTGCAATTATCGCGATGGAAGCGCGTTTTAATAGTTTAACAGCACAAGGAAAAAGCGCACAGGCACTCAAGTATCGTTTGGTGGAGCCTGCTGATAAAACTAACTACAACTCTATTCAGCACTATAACGATAACACGCTCAATGTGTGTTTAGACTCAACCTATCAATTTATAGATAAAGTACTTGATGAAGTAAACGCGCTGCATGTGCAAGCGGGGGTACCTTTTAAAACCTACCATATAGGTGCTGATGAAACCGCGGGTGCATGGGTTGATTCGCCAAGCTGCAAAGCACTTAAGCAACAACAACCAGAGTTACATTCATTTAATGGCTACTTTATTGAAAAAGTGAGTAGCCTAGTGGCTGGTAAAGGCTTAAAAGTAGCTGGTTGGAGTGACGGTATGAGTGATGTTGCACTTAAGAACATGCCCAAAACCGTGCAATCAAATGCATGGGCAACGCTCAGTGAAGAGGGTCATCAAGTTGCACACCGTCATGCTAACCAAGGTTGGGATGTGGTGCTATCAAGCCCAGACGTGACCTATTTTGATTTTCCTTACCAGTCACATCCGCAGGAGCCGGGCAATCACTGGGCAAGCCGCGCTATTGATAGCAAAAAAGTATTTGGGTTTATGCCTGATAATTTACCTGCACATGCTGAAATTTGGCAGTCAGTAAAATCACAGAACTACAGTGCTGATGACCGCCAGAGTATTCGCACTAAAGAATTTCATGGCCTACAAGGGCATTTGTGGTCAGAGTTATTGCGCAGTGACCGTCAGGCGGAATATATGCTTTATCCTCGACTGCTGGCGTTAGCTGAACGTGCTTGGCATAAAGCACCATGGGAACTTGAATATAAGACGCAGGGAGTTAAGTACGATCAAAATACAGGGCACTTTAAAACAGCATTAAAGCAGCAAAAAGAGGCTGATTGGCAACGTTTTGCAGCGTTAGTTGGCTTTAAAGAATTAGCTAAGTTGGAACAAGCAGGGCGCTTTTATCGTATTCCAAGTGTTGCTGCACGCGCCATTGATAATAACGTTGATGCATTTATTCCTTATCCAGGGCTTACAATTGAGTACCAAAACAGTGATGGGCAGTGGCTTAAGTATAAAGCCGATAGCAAGCCAGTATCAGCACAGCAGGTACGTGCAATATCAGTTAATGGTTTGCGTAAAGGACGAGCATTAGAGCTATAATTAACATGTTTGATGAGTGAATAAAAAGCCGTGCGAGTCTTAATCGTGCGGCTTTTTAGTTTTTTGGTTGGCCTAAAATGATAGCGCTGTCATTTTTGTTGGTGTATGATTAATTTTATGTAATAAAAATGGTTTTAGTATTGTATGCCTTGTTTTTTAAAGCTTTTACAGTGTAATACTAAAATAATTAATTAAAATAAACAGTTGAGATAAAATTATGGAAGCAACCGTCGAGTGTGACGCAAACACAAAACATAGTATTTGGCTGCCAATGACATTGGCCGGGTCAATGTTCTTTATTCTAGGGTGTATAACCTGGTTGAATGGCGCAATAACCCCGTTTTTACAACAAATGCTAGTGTTATCACCATTGCAAGCATCGTTTATTATTTCATCGTTTTATATTGCTGTAACAGTCGCAGGTATCCCATCTGCAATGCTTATAAAGCGTGTTGGCTATAAAAATGGTATGGCGATAGGGTGTGCGATAATGGCTGCTTCGGCGCTAATGTATATACCTGCCGCTAAAATGCAAATGATCGAAATATTCTTATTTGCACAGCTAATGATAGGTGTTGGCCAAACTATTTTACAAACCGCGATCAACCCGTATGTGGTTAAAATGGGCTCTGAGAAATCTGCTGCAGTACGTGTATGTATTATGGGCTTATTAAATAAGTTTGCTGGTGTAATTGTACCGGTACTTTTTGCAGCCGTAGTCGTAAGCGGCGTAGTTGCTGACGGTGAACAGTTATCACAAGCACAAAAAGATGCGATGGCGAATAGCTTGATCCTACCTTATATCGGTATTGCTGGTTTAATCTTTCTATTTGCATTATTTGCTAAGTTTGCACCATTACCAGATTTAGTATTCGAAGAATCTGAAGGTAACGGCAAAGGTGAAGTAAAAGAAGCGTTAAGCCACCCACACCTAGCGTTAGGCGTTATTGGTATTGCCTTATATGTAGCCGTTGAAGTTATCGCAGCAGATACTATTGGTTCATATGCACTACACTTAGGAATTGCTGATTACTCTGTTATGACTTCGTATACTATGGCGTGTATG
Organism: Pseudoalteromonas sp. Ld20; assembly: GCF_045064175.1. NCBI lineage: Bacteria > Pseudomonadati > Pseudomonadota > Gammaproteobacteria > Alteromonadales > Pseudoalteromonadaceae > Pseudoalteromonas > Pseudoalteromonas sp. Ld20. Next base: position 89,934 of record NZ_JBISHB010000043.1, on the reverse strand, counting down.
TTAATTGGTTATGCTATTGGTATTGCACTTATTCCACGTTTTATGTCGCAGCAAAATGCACTTGTTATGTCAGGTATTGCCGGTATTGTGACTGTGCTTGCCGTAGTTATGGGCAGCAACGATTCGTTTATTATTGCTAACTTATTACTTGTACCATTTGGTGGCCCTGAGTTACCTGATCCATTGTTATGTATCGCATTACTAGGTTTTGCTAATGCAATGGTTTGGCCTGCAATTTGGCCGTTGGCACTTGCAGGGCTTGGCCGTTTAACGGGTACTGCGTCTGGTTTATTAATCATGGGTATTGCGGGTGGTGCATTAGGTCCATTACTTATAGGATTAGGTAACGTAGCCGGTCTTGGTTCTCAAGGTGCTTATATCGTGATGATCCCAAGCTATATCTTCATTTTATTTTATGCCCTAAAAGGCCATAAAATGAGAAGTTGGAAATAGTTAAGTTATCTAGCTGCAGGCTTGAATAAAGCTAGCGAGTTTGGTGATAAAGAGCGTGGTTTTATACCGCGCTTTTTTATGCCTTGAATTTGAGGTAGTGATCAAAATTGGCTAGATGCTTACGTGTAGTCTTGATGTAGGTTGGGCTTTAGCCTAAAAGGCGCTGAGGTTTGAAGTTACTAATAGGTTTAATCTACACGCTGTTTTTGCGATAAATCACGACCTACAAGTGGATCTGTGTTTAGTTGTTGGAGCGATGTAGGTTGGGCTTTAGCCCAAAATGCACTGAGGTTTGAAGTTACTAATAGGTTTAATCTACGCGCTGTTTTCGCGATAAATCAAGCCCTATAATTGGATCTGTGTTTAGTTGTTGGAGCGATGTAGGTTGGACTTTAGCCCAAAATGCACCGAGGTTTGAAGTTACTAATAGGTTTAATCTACGCGCTGTTTTCGCGATAAATCACGACCTACAAGTGGACCTGTGTTTAGTTGTTGGAGCGATGTAGGTTGGGCTTTAGCCCAAAATGCACCGAGGTTTGAAGTTACTAATAGGTTTAATCTACGCGCTGTTTTCGCGATAAATCACGACCTGCAAGTGGATCTGTGTTTAGTTGTTGGAGCGATGTAGGTTGGGCTTTAGCCCAAAATGCACTGAGGTTTGAAGTTACTAATAGGTTTAATCTACGCGCTGTTTTCGTGATAAATCATGACCTACAATTGGATCTGTGTTTAGTTGTTGGAGCGATGTAGGTTGGGCTTTAGCCCAAAATGCACTGAGGTTTGAAGTTACTAATAGGTTTAATCTACGCGCTGTTTTCGTGATAAATCACGACCTACAAGTGGATCTGTGTTTAGTTGTTGGAGCGATGTAGGTTGGGCTTTAGCCCAAAATGCACCGAGGTTTGAAGTTACTAATAGGTTTAATCTACGCGCTGTTTTCGCGATAAATCACGACCTACAAGTGGATCTGTGTTTAGTTGTTGGAGCGATGTAGGTTGGGCTTTAGCCCAAAATGCACTGAGGTTTGAAGTTACTAATAGGTTTAATCTACGCGCTGTTTTCGTGATAAATCACGACCTACAATTGGATCTGTGTTTAGTTGTTGGAGCGATGTAGGTTGGACTTTAGCCCAAAATGCACTGAGGTTTGAAGTTACTAATAGGCTTAATCTACGCGCTGTTTTCGCGATAAATCACGACCTACAAGTGGATCTGTGTTTAGTTGTTGGGGCTATGTAGGTTGGGCTTTAGCCCAAAGGCACTGAGGCTTGAGGTTACTAATAGGCTTAATCTACGCACCTTTTCATGTTCGTGATAAATTACGCCCTACGATTGGTTCGTCATTATCGTAATAAATAATAGTAACAAAAAAGCCGTGTTTGATTTATCAAACACGGCTTTTAATATTTTTAGCTGTTACGCTTAAAACGCGAAGCTATAACCCATTTGGATTGTACGTGGCTTACCAGGTTGGATGCCGCCGTTTGCGCGGTTAGAGATGTAAGTGTTATCAAACAAGTTATCAACCGTTAGGTATACTTTTTGATTGTCATCAATTAAGTATTTAGCGGCTAAATCCCACACTACACGGCTGTCGATTGCATTTAGGCCGTCAGCACTTAAATCAGCGTGCGCGTCAGATACATAACGTACTTGCGTATCAAATACGAAGCTTGAAAGCGCTGCGCCGAATGAAAGAGCAAGTTGATTTTCTGGAACGTAAGGCATTGCATCGCCTTTATTTACTTGACCCCAGATATCTGATGCAAAGTCATTTTTAAACTGTGAGTCAGTGTAAGTGTAAGTTAAACGTACTGGGAATGTTGCGCTGTCAGTTTCGAAAATACGACCTGCTGAGAACTCAAAACCAGATACTTCTACTTCACCGTAGTTATATTGGTCACCAATGTTCTCATCACTACAACCGATAGATGCAGTACAGTTACCGTGCATATTGCTGTAATCAGAGAAGAACGCAATGATTTCACCATCAAAACCAGCTACGTTATAACGGCCACCAAACTCGATGTTTAAGCTTTCTTCTTCTTCTTGGTCAGCATTACCAGGTGAAGCTGGTGCATAACCTTGCTGAATACCAGCAAGTAACGTTAGGCTATCGCTCACAGTATAAGTTGCACCAAGTGAAGGTACTAAGATCTGTGTATCGTTAGAGATATTTTTAGTTAAACCATTTTCACGTTTAGGGTCAGATTTAGACCACTCTTCACGAGTAATAGTGATGTCTTCATAACGAAGGCCTGCATTAATAACTAACGCATCGATTGTCCATTCATCTTGAATGAATAATGTCGTTGCTTCAGCGCTATCAAAGCGGTTGCTGTTTGAACCAGGCGCACCAGCACTTGTTAGTGTCATTGAAAGGTCTTGGTTAAGCGTGTATTTGTCTTCCCACTGGAAACGGTCCATTTCATCTTGATGATGACGTAAGCCTACAGTGATGTAGTGATCGCCTGCTGGAATGTGTAGTTCAGTTTGAATACCTTTTGCTTGGTAGTCACGGTTATTCGCTTTAACGCCAATACCTTCAATGCCTTCAGCTGTTGGTGCAGCTTCAAATTCACTGTACTGTGCTAAGTAGCTTTCGCTTACTTTGCTTGCTTTATACCAGTTACGATGAAAATCATTTAAGTAAGCTGTTGCTAAAAATTCATAGCCAGCACCAAAACGGTATGCATAGTTTAATTGGTATGCATTATGTTGCGTGTTCATTTGGTCTTTTTGCGACGCAGCATAACGACGATTTGGCGACGCTTGATAATCAGCCTCAGTTAAACCCATGTAAGTTTCGTCAGATTGCTCATCAGAGTACTTAATTTTCATTTCTAGGTTATGTGCGTCGTTTTCGCCAAATTTGTAACCAAATTTAAGTAATACGTCGTTCTTTTCAAAACCAGTGTTGTCGCTACCTACTGGTAATTCTTTAAAGCCATCAGCGCCATAGCTGAAAACTTCAATTAGGGCAGCGGCATTATTTTTTTCTTTACCGAAGTACGCATGGCCTTTATAAAAACCATCAGTACCAAGTTCTGCATTAACTAAACCAGTAGAACCTTCTGTTGGTAAGCTACGTGATACTAAGTTTAAAACACCGCCCGTAGTACGTGGGCCATATTTAACAGATGCTGCGCCTTTTAATACTTCAACTGATTGCATACGACCCATAGTAGGGAAATAGTAAGCTGATGGAGCAGAATAAGGAGCTGGAGCGGCTAGTACGCCATCTTCCATTACAGAAATTTTATCGTTACGGCCAGTACCTGTACCACGCATACCAATGTTAGGGCGCAGACCGTAGCCGTCTTCTTCTTGAACATATACACCAGGTACTGAGCTCAATACGCGTGAGATATCAGTGTACTCAAATTTTTGTAGCTCTTCATCACTGATAAAAGTAGCTGAACCTGGAATGTCGTTAATAGCTGCTTGTGAGCCAATTACGGTGATTTGTTCAAATGCTTGCTCTTTTTCAGTTACATCTTTAGCAATAGCACCTGCACTTAGTGATAAGGTAATTGCTGCAGCAAGAGTAGAAACAATAAACTGAGATTTCATTGAATATCCTGTATGTTTAATGGAAACAAAAATAATTTACTAATTTAAACACGGTAACAAATACGAATCAATGTCATTGCATATTATATTATGTCATTTTTTCGAATATAGGTGTTTAGTATTAATGTTTGAGGTCAATCAACACTTCAAAGTTGACACTAAAGTACCACTCGTGATTTTTCTTTGTTCAAACTACATGTTTAACGATTAAGTAGTTTTGTTTAAGTAAGCTTACTTAAGTAAAACAGTAAACCATCAGTTTTATATCACGCCTTTATCAATCAAATAACCTGCTAATAGATAAGATGAAAACTCTATTCAAAGGAGTTTATATGAAAATTATTTTAGCTATTTTTTTATGCCAGTTATGTAACATTACATATGCAAGTACCATTCAGTCGGGTTTAAAAGTACTGAGTATCAAATCAGCTCATTTATCTAAGCCAATCGAAGTTGAGATTTATATCCCCAATGGTTACGATGAAAAGAGAGTGACGCCTTATCCATTACTAGCAACTAGCGCTGGTGATAGCCGTATCGCTATGTTACAAAGCCAAATTGATTGGTTGAGCCATGTTGATTTTGGGCCTATGCCCAAGGTAATTATGGTGCGTATTCCTAATATTGAACGCTCAGATAAAGCGAATTACAGCGATGATGAGCTACTAGCGACAATTTTGCACACCGATGTTTACCCTTTATACCCAAACCACCTCAAGATGCGAGTTTCAGTTGGAATTAAAAGCGATTTAGGCAAGGCATTGATTGCAAGTAATAGTGGTTCTATTGTTAAAATCAATAACGCAGTATAAATCGCTTTTAAACCAACCCGTTGGGCTTTTCACAGCGACTTACTCTCATCGTTGTTCCTTCTTAAAAGGGGCGGCCATTCCTACAAAGTAACGCCTTGATATTAAGCCTCTGTGAAGCGCTGAATTCTGCATCTTGAGGTGGCTTGGGTATATACGCGTAAACTTTAATGTTGCATCTTTTACATTAATAGAAGGGTTTTCTACGGCTGCAAATAAGGCATTAGCATTATTTGCTAATTACCCGCAGCATTATCAAGGGGCGATAATCATAAGCCCCGCACTTGAGCTTGCTGATACAGCGTGGCACGACAAAATTAATCAATCCTTAAAGCAAAATTTAGCGAATAGGGCGTTGTATTTGTCATTGGGTAATTTTGCAGGCAATCGTCTTTATTTTACTGCTTTGCAAAAATATGTCAGTAGTGCAAGTAATCACAGTGTATTTGAAGATCTTAGTCAAAAAAATTATTTAAGCACCGCAGTACTTGGGTTTAACAATGCAGTAGAGCACTTATTTGCAGATTGTAAATTTTGAGTTGTTTGCACAATCAGACATTTAAGGTGTGCTAGGTTATCATGATGAGCTGCTTAGCGTTTATATTTATCATTTAAACAGTGTCTTATTATTTTTGTTGTTTAATCTGGAGTTTAGCTTAAGCGTAATGTTATAAACTCAGCGAGTTTGTCTACGGCGTGTTCAGGCTCATCGGCACATTTTATTAAGCTAATACCTATTTGGCCAAGTTCTGGCAGTTGCTTGGTTTGTAATTGATAACTTAGCTCATTCGGCACGGTACTTTTTGCCAGCACTGTGATCCCCAAACCTTCTTTTAATGCGGCGGTTAAGCCGGTTAAATCAGCGTTGCTGTAAATAATACGGTATTTAATACCCGCTAATTGTAAGGCTTCAATAGCGCGACGGCGATATATACAACCCTCCGGCGCAGTTACTAGCGTGACGACCTCATTTTGTGCAAGCGTTAAATCGCCAACCCACACCAGCTGATCTTGCATAAATACAGGGAATTTTTCAGAGTTTAAATTTTCATTAAGCGCAAGCACCAAATCAAACTGATCTTGGCGCGCAACGGAGAGTAAATGTTTACTTAATCGTGATTTAACCTCTAACGATACATCAGGGTAGAGCGCCACAAAATCGCCTATAATGGCAGGCAGTATACGGGCTGCAAATTCACTGGGAATACCCAAACGTATTTTTCCTGTCACATTTTCGTTAGTGAACAGCTGAAGAATTGCATCATTTTGCTGTAGCATCTGCTTGGCAAGTGGCAGTAGAAGCTCACCATACTGATTAAGTACTTGGCGCTGACCTTGTTTTTTGAACAATTTACGACCAAGCACATCTTCTAAGCGTTTAATTTGCAAGCTTACCGCAGGTTGCGATAAACCCAGTAATTCTCCTGCTTTGGCAAAGCCGCCCACTTCAATTACGGTTACTAAGGTACGTAGGCTGTCTGTTGAAATATTCTTCATATAAAAAAATTCAATTTATAGGGTTAAATACATAAGCATTATTTATCAATTGATAAATAATTACAATTTGTTGTTGCCAGCCACCCGCAATATACTTTTGAGACTAATGATTGATAGGTGTCGATAATGACTTTTACTCCAATAATGTTTGCTCGCCATAGCCAAGTTGACGTGCCAGATAGCAACCTGCTTGAGGCTAATACCAACAACATGGTGATAGATTTTAGCGGCACTGAAGCAATCCCATTTTTAACCACTATATTAGGGTTGGATATTAATAAGCTAACCGCTAGTGGGTTAGGTATTAAAGGTACGTTAGACGGTGACTTAAATAGCACGTATAGCTTTGCTTTATATTATTTTAGTGAAACTGCCTTTAGATTTGTGTTGCATAGCGACGGCGCAACACAATTACAAGCGCTGATCAGCGAGCAGCAGCTTCGCTACGATATTGAATTTGTAATACGCAAAGAATTAGCTACTTTATTATTATGCGGCGAACATGCTTTTGATACCTTAATCGAGGCGTTCAAGCTTACACCAGGCTTACGTTTATCAGATATTAATAGCTGCTATGGTGCGCAAAGTGGCGATGTATTTATTACCGCCATTGAAAAGCAATCACAGCAGTATTTTCAGCTGGTGGCAAAAGCGCCAGAGCTTGCTAAATGGCAAGCGCATTTACAGCAGCGCGGGTTTGATATGTCACTCCCTGAAGTTGCCTAAACATTAATTAATAAACTGGCTTGCGTATTATTCACTTGCCAGTTTTTTGTAGTTTATTTGAAAGAACAAATCGCAATTTGGGTGTCAGTGCAGTACAACTTATGTATAATCGCCGCCCATGTTATTCCCCCTCATTAAATTGAGGCCACGCCCAAAATTGGGTTTATTATAAAGTGAAGGAATATTATGACTTCTAAAACTGTTTTACATGCAAAGCACCTTGAATCAAACGCAAAAATGGTTGATTTTCACGGCTGGGAAATGCCTATCAACTATGGTTCACAAATCGAAGAGCACAACGCAGTGCGTACCGATGCAGGCATGTTTGACGTTTCACACATGACGATTGTTGATGTCAAAGGCGAACAAGCACAAGCATTTTTACGTAAACTAGTTGCCAACGATGTTGCTAAGTTAACAGTCCCAGGTAAGGCACTTTACACCGGTATGCTTAACGAGCAAGGTGGCGTAATTGACGATCTAATCATTTATTTCTTCTCAGACACAGATTACCGCCTAGTTGTTAACTCAGCGACTCGCGAAAAAGATTTAGCGCACATGGCTAAAGTTTCAGCAGATTTTGCCGTTGAAGTGACAGAGCGTCCAGAATTCGCAATGATTGCAGTACAAGGCCCAAATGCTAAAGCAAAAACAGCCACACTTTTAACCACGGAGCAACAAGCTGCCGTTGAAGGTATGAAGCCATTTTTTGGTGTGCAAGTAGGTGATTTATTTATTGCCACAACAGGCTATACTGGCGAAGACGGTTACGAAATTGTAGTACCGAACGAACAAGCGGCTGATCTATGGCAACAACTGCTAGATGCAGGTGTTAAACCGGCAGGTCTTGGCGCACGTGACACACTACGTTTAGAAGCCGGTATGAACCTTTACGGCCTAGATATGGACGAAAGCGTTTCGCCACTTGCGGCAAACATGGCGTGGACCATTGCGTGGGAACCTGAAGATCGTGATTTTATCGGTCGTGATGTACTCGTTCAGCAACGCGCAGACAAAAGCACTGACAAACTTGTTGGTTTAGTGTTTGAAGATAAAGGCGTATTGCGTAGCGGTTCTAAAGTAATTGTTGATGGTGGCGAAGGGGTTATTACCTCAGGTACTTTCTCACCAACACTTGGTTTTAGTGTTGCCCTTGCACGTGTTCCACGTTCAACTGGCGAGACAGCCCAAGTAGAAATGCGTAAAAAATTAGTTAACGTAAAAGTAGTAAAACCAAGCTTTGTACGTAACGGTAAGTCAGTACTTTAAGTATAAATTAAAATTTGGTGTTATCACCCAATAATACCAATCATGTTGAGTTATTAACCACTTATAGCGACAGATAAATAGAGTGATAACAAGGCATTAATTTTGATATGTAGTTGTTCTACCTGATAAATTAATAACGCAGTTAGCGCTTTATTTAGACAGCTAGAATGGTTAAATATTTAAGTTGATTGGTATCAAAACCAAAGGATGAATAAAATGAGCAATATCCCTAGCGAGTTAAAGTATGCCTCTTCACACGAGTGGGTTCGCAACGAAGGCGACGGTACTTTCACTGTAGGTATTTCTGAGCATGCACAAGAACTTCTTGGCGACATGGTATTTGTTGAACTACCAGAAGTGGGCGATGCAGTAGACGCTGGCGAAGATTGTGCAGTAGCAGAATCAGTAAAAGCAGCTTCAGACATCTATGCACCAATCAGTGGCGAAATCGTTGCAATCAACGAAGACCTAGAAGATGCACCTGAAACTGTAAACAGTGATGCTTACGGCGACGGTTGGTTATTCCGCATTAAAGCATCTGACGAGTCTGAGCTAGAAAACCTGCTTGACGCAGAAGGCTACGCACACTCGATCGACGAAGACTAATAATTAGTTTTATTCGATATTAAAAGCCCCGTTATACCAAATGCTAGCGGGGCTTTTATGATTTTACTGCTTACCTTCCATACATTGTAAGTTATTAAATCAAAAGCTTTTAAGTTATTACTGGTCACCCATTAGTAGTAACCATTTATTTTTTGGATCATAGGAATCTGGACAAATGTCAAACGCCACATCTCTTGAACAATTAGAGCAAACGCAAGATTTTATTCGCCGTCATATTGGGCCAAGCCCAGCACAAGTAAGCGATATGCTAAGTGCTCTTGGAGTATCGAGTGTTGAAGAGCTGATCGATCAAACTGTACCTGCAAGTATTCGTTTAGAGCAGGGCCTTACAGTGGGCGAAAGCCGCACTGAAGTTGAAACACTAAGCTACTTAAAGTCTGTAGCAAGCAAAAATAAAGTGTTCAAATCTTACATTGGTCAAGGTTACCACCCAACTCATGTACCACACGTAATTTTACGTAACGTACTTGAGAACCCAGGCTGGTACACAGCGTACACTCCATATCAACCAGAGATTGCTCAAGGGCGTTTAGAGTCATTATTAAACTTCCAAACTATGACCCTAGACCTAACGGGTCTTGATTTAGCAAGTGCATCGTTGCTTGATGAATCAACGGCAGCCGCAGAGGCCATGGGCCTTGCAAAGCGTGTTTCTAAAGCTAAAAAAGCAAACGCATTTTTCATCGCAGATGACGTACACACACAAACAATCGACGTTGTTACTACACGTGCAGAGCAGTTTGGTTTTGAGATCATCGTAGGTAAAGCAGCCGACGCTGTGAATCACGAGATTTTTGGCGCGTTATTCCAGTATCCGTCAACGTCAGGTGAAATTGTTGATATCACAGATTTAATCGCTGGCGTACAAAGCAAAAAAGCGATTGCCTGTGTTGCAGCCGACATAATGAGCTTATTACTACTAAAAGCACCGGGTAAACTGGGCGCAGACGTCGTACTTGGTTCAGCGCAGCGCTTTGGTGTACCAATGGGCTACGGCGGTCCTCACGCTGCATTTTTTGCAACGCGTGACGCGTACAAACGTTCATTACCAGGTCGTATTATTGGTGTATCAAAAGACCGTTTAGGTAACGATGCGCTACGTATGGCAATGCAAACGCGCGAGCAACACATTCGCCGCGATAAAGCCAACTCAAACATTTGTACAGCGCAAGTATTACTTGCCAACATGGCAGCGTTTTACGCGGTGTACCACGGCCCACAAGGCTTAAAAACTATCGCACAGCGTATTCATCGCTTTGCCGATATTTTAGCTGCAGGCCTACAAGCTAAAGGCGTAGCACTTAAGCACAGCACATGGTTTGATACCCTAACGGTTGTTAGTGATAACAAAGACGACGTAACAGCGCGCGCTGTAGCAAACGGCGTTAACTTTGCAACTAACCACGCTGGCGAGTACTCAATTGCAGTATCAGAAACCACAACCCGTGCAGATGTTGCTGAGCTTTTCGACATCATCCTAGGCGAAGGCCATGGTTTAAGTGTTGACGCAATTGCAGCCGACATCGAAGCGAATGGCAGCGAGTCAATCCCTGCAAGCTTAGTACGCGATGACGAAATTTTAACGCACCCTAACTTCAATTCGTACCACAGCGAAACTGAAATGATGCGTTATATTAAGCGTCTTGAAAGCAAAGATTTATCATTAAACCATTCAATGATCTCGTTAGGTTCATGCACCATGAAACTAAACGCGACTGCTGAGATGATCCCAGTTACATGGCCTGAGTTTGCTAACCTTCACCCATTCTGCCCGCTAGACCAAGCAGCAGGTTACCAAATCATGATCAACGAATTACATGATTGGTTGGTTAACATTACAGGTTACGATGCGGTATCACTGCAGCCAAACTCTGGTGCACAAGGTGAATACGCAGGTTTAATCGCGATTCGTAAATACCACGAGTCACGTGGCGACGCGCACCGTAATATTTGTTTGATCCCAAGTTCAGCGCACGGTACAAACCCAGCATCTGCACAAATGGCAAGCATGAAAATCGTGGTTGTTGATTGTGATAAAAACGGTAACGTTGATATGGCTGATCTTAAAGCGAAAGCTGAAGAAGTATCAGAAAACCTATCATGCATCATGATCACATACCCGTCTACGCACGGTGTATATGAAGAAACAATCCGTGAAATTTGCGACATCGTGCACGAGCACGGCGGCCAAGTTTACATGGATGGCGCAAACATGAACGCCCAAGTAGGTGTTACAAGCCCAGGCTTTATCGGCTCTGACGTATCGCACTTAAACCTACATAAAACGTTCTGTATTCCGCACGGCGGCGGCGGTCCAGGTGTTGGCCCAATTGGTGTTAAATCACACCTAGCTGAATTTATGCCTAACCACAGCGTAATTAACGTACCAGGTACTAAAATTGGTAACGGCGCGGTATCGGCAGCGCCATACGGCTCAGCGGCAATCTTACCTATTTCATGGGCTTATATCACCATGATGGGTAGCGAAGGCCTTAAACAAGCCACTGAAATGGCCATTGTGAATGCTAACTACTTAACGCACGAGTTAAGCGCGCACTTCCCAATTTTATACCGTGGTCGCAACAACCGTGTTGCTCACGAATGTATTGTTGACTTACGCCCACTTAAAGAGCTTTCAGGCATCACTGAAATGGACGTAGCTAAGCGCTTACAAGATTACGGTTTCCATTCACCAACTATGTCGTTCCCAGTAGCGGGCACATTGATGATTGAGCCAACTGAGTCTGAGTCTAAAGTTGAGATCGACCGTTTCATTGAAGCAATGGTATCAATCAAAGGCGAAATCGATAAAGTAATCTCTGGCGAATGGTCTATCGAAAACAACCCGCTTGTGTTCGCACCGCATACACAAGGCGATGTACTTGGAAATGAGTGGGACAGAGCATATGACCGCTTCTACGCCGCGTTCCCAGTACCAGCAGTGGCAAAAAACAAATTCTGGCCTACAGTAACGCGTATCGATGACGTATACGGCGACCGTAATCTAGTGTGTTCATGCCCAGCGGTAGAGACATACAGAGACTAAATTTTAAAAAATTCCCAATTAAAGCTTGGGAATTGATAAAATATTAAAAGCCGTTGCAGCAATGCAACGGCTTTTTTGTGCATGGTGATAAGTCATAAATTATATGAACGTAGGTTGGGTTGAGTGAAACGAAACCCAACGATTCTCCAATATCATTACCAGCCCCCAGGCACGTAAATATGCATTGTTTGTAGATCGTCCTTTAGGGCGAAAAAAGCGAGAAAAAGAATTTCACCACAGAGAGCTCAGAGGCGCTTCGCGCTGCACAGAGGTTAAATGTTGTTGTAGGAGTCGGCTTCAGCCACGTGTGATTTGTAGGTTGGGTAGAGTGCAACGAAACCCAACGATTTTCCAATATCATTACCATCTCCCAAGCACGTAAATATATATTGTTTGTAGGTCGCTCTTTAGGGCGAAAAAGTGAATTTCACCACCGAGATCACATAGGCGCTTCGCGCTGCAGAGGTTAAATGTTGTTGTAGGAGTCGGCTTCAGCCACGTGTGATTTGTAGGTTGGGTAGAGTGCAACGAAACCCAACGATTTTCCGATATCATTACCATCTCCCAAGCACGTAAATATGTATTGTTTGTAGGTCGCTCTTTAGGGCGAAAAAAGCGAGAAAATGAATTCACCACAGAGATCACAGAGGCGCTTCGCTGCACCGAGGCTTATATTTATTGTATGAGATGGCTTTAGCCACGAATGGTTTACACCAATGTTAGAGTTAACCAGCGTAGGTGCTAAGCTTGCTGGCGCGTGTGTAATCTTTGTTCATTGCGCTAGCTGAGGCTTTCTAATTTTCTAACTTTACATATATATTGTCGGGATAAATCCGCGACCTACATTAAAAATCTTATTCAAGGTTTTTTGCTAGATTGCTGGCGGGGTTCCAAGGGGCGGCTGCCGACCACCCCTTGGAACCCCGCGGCACCCCGATCATCACGCTTAATCCTTTAAACCACAATTGATGTGAACGTAAACACCATGAAAGCACATCCGTGTGCAAGCACGGCTTTCATTTCATCCATGAAATGAATTACTCATCAATTGCTTATTTTCAGGGCGTGATGACGGGGGAGGGTGTTAAACGTGAGATTGGTGTTTGACTTAGGAAGTGTGAATTCAAGCCCACGGATTGTGGTCTAAGGCAGCTATGCATTTCTTAATTTTAGTATTTTATTATTGTTTCGAATTAGGTACTATTAACGCAAAATAATTAAAACTTTAAAATATGATGAGATCTCTAAAAAGTACAATATTTGTTATTGCTACGCTTCTTTTATCAGCATGTTCTATGATTCAAGAAAAACATATAGATGGACAGAGTATAAGTAATTCTGAAGGAATAGTTGTTACAAACTTAATTTCAAATACAGATGAAGTTGGTAACATATTTGTTCCTCATTTAAAATATATAGCGGTTTACCAAGGGGAAAGTAATGATGCCGGTGTTTCAAAAAATGTAGAATTCACACCTGATAAAAATGGCGATCATAATATTTTCAAACTTCCAGTTGGTCATTATAAATGGTGGCAAATAGTATTTGGTAACCACTACTTCCTACTGGATAGAAATGAAGGTTTTGAAGTCAAAGAAAATACAGTTACTTACATTGGTGATTTAAAAACTATTATAGACTATGGGTTTATGAGTATCAGCGCTGAAAATAATGTTATTGATAACCAAGAAGAAATCACTAAGTTCTTGTTAAAGAACTACCCAAAACTAATGAATGAAAGAGTTTTCGAGAAAAAGTTAACTGTACTGGAATCTATTTAGGCGTAAAATTTTTTCTCGCATAATGTTTTTTTAGGTCAGGCTTTAGCCTTAAAGTATTTTATTTGAATGTGTCGGGATAAATCCGCGACCTACATTAGAAACCTTATTCAAGGTTTTGTCGCGCTGGCGACGGCAGCCAAAGAGGGATCGATTTTCAAATTGATTCTGCTGCAAGCAATTCATCCCTGAAGCTGGGTTACTGTCGGCATCCATGCCTCCACTTCCTCATACTGCGAAGCTGCGCTTCGGTTATTCGTCACCTCCCAGCGCCACCCGAGCATCACGCTAAATCCTTCAAAACACAATTGATGTGAACGTAAACGCCATGAAAGCACATCCATGTGCAAGCATGGCTTTCATTTCATCCATGAAATGAATTACTCATCAATTACTTATTTTCAGGGCGTGATGACGGGGGAGGGTGTTAAACGTGAGATTGGTGTTTGGTCTTGGCAAGATGCAAGACCTGATAATCATATAGAAAGCTCCTCGAGTTTTTCGATACAGTTGTGTTGACCAAAACATAAACAGTATCACGAGGAGCTTAGTATGAAACTATATGGTGGAATTGACTTGCATTCAAATAAAAGTTGAACCAGAGCCAGAAGCTGAACCAGAGCCAGAAGTTGAACCAGAGCCCGAAGTTGAATCAGAGCCTGAAGTTGAATCAGAGCCAGAAGTTGAATCAGAGCCCGAAGATGAACCAGAGCCTGAAGTTGAACCAGAGCCAGAAGTTGAACCAGAGCCTGAAGTTGAACCAGAGCCTGAAGTTGAACCAGAGCCTGAAGTTGAACCAGAGCTTGAAGTTGAACCAGAGCTTGAAGTTGAACCAGAGCTTGAAGTTGAACCAGAGCCTGAAGTTGAACCAGAGCTTGAAGTTGAACCAGAGCCCGAAGTTGAACCAGAGCCTGAAGTTGAACCAGAGCCAGAAGTTGAACCAGAGCCCGAAGTTGAACCAGAGCCAGAAGTTGAACCAGAGCCAGAAGTTGAACCAGAGCCCGAAGTTGAACCAGAGCCTGAAGTTGAACCAGAGCCAGAAGTTGAACCAGAGCCAGAAGTTGAACCAGAGCTTGAGGTTGAACCAGAACCAGAAGTTGAACCAGAGCCTGAAGCTGAACCAGAGCCTGAAGTTGAATCAGAGCCCGAAGAAGAATCTGAGCCTGAAGTTGAATCAGGGCCAGAAGTTGAACCAGAGCCAGAAGCTGAACCAGAGCCTGAAGTTGAATCAGAGCTTGAAGTTGAATCAGAGCTTGAAGTTGAACCAGAGCCTGAAGTTGAATCAGAGCTTGAAGAAGAATCAGAGCCTGAAGTTGAATCAGAGCTCGAAGAAGAATCAGAGCCTGAAGTTGAACCAGAGCCAGAAGTTGAACCAGAGCTTGAAGCTGAACCAGAGCTCGAAGAAGAATCAGAGCCTGAAGTTGAACCAGAGCCAGAAGTTGAACCAGAGCTTGAGGTTGAGCCAGAGATAGATCTTTTAGATGATAGCTTGCTGGATGAAGTAAGTGAGGATTCTGCAGATGACTTATTGGATGAAGACGATTTATTAGAAGAATATAACGATCCATCATTAAAAAGTGTTGATGAGCTCCTTAGTGAGTTGCAAGAGGAAGACGACTATGTGGAAACACCACAATGGTCTGACATTGATGAACTAGATGATGATATAGAAGAAGTTGAAATTGATTTAGGTGATGATCCACTTGCCGATGAAATTGATTTAGCTGTAGATGATGAAGATTTAAATAATGAGATAGTGACACCTAGCAAAGAGCTAAGTGAGTATCCGGATCTCGAGCTTGATGATGAAGATGATAGCTTAATTGAAGAGAATGACTCTTCTGATCTGCTGTTAAGTCAAGCAGAACAAGATCTTGCTAATGCTATGGCAGGTGGTGAAGATTTAAATAGCTTAGATCATGATTTTGATGATGAATTATTGATTGAAGATGAATTACTCAGTGGTGAGGTTCAAGAGCAAGAGACTGTAGCTGATACACAGGAAAAAGAATCTGTAAATAAGCCGGCAGATGAATCTATTGGCAGTGAATTAAGTGCTGATGATTTAAATAGCGATTTTGCAGCAGAGCTTGATAACACATTTGATCACTCTGACGACACTCAAATGAAGTCAGATCTTAGCTCTTTCTCAGATGAGGAGCTTGATGATGATTTCATGGCAGATCTCACCCAAACTGACTTTGATTCACTTTTAAGTGAATTAGGAGAACCTGAGGATTTAGAGATAGATGATAGCTCTGAATTTGATGTTGATTTTAATGCGTTATTAAGTGACGATTTAGACGCAATTGAAGAGCTATCCGAAATAGAAGAATCGCTTCCAGAAAAAAGCACAAATGTTGATGATGGTGCGTTAGATGAAGAGTTCGTTGATATTGATTCATTGATTGAGCAAAGTGATGATCTAAATAGTGATCATGAACCTTATAATGATGTGAATATAGATGTCGGTTTAAGTGAATTTGATGCTTTGCTTGCAGGCGATAACCCAACAGACGTAGATGCTGAAAGTGGTGGCTACTCTGCAAAGCTAGACTTAGCACGTGCTTATATTGAAATAGATGATATGGATGCAGCGCTTGAGGCGATCGATGATGTTATTGAAAATGGCCCTGAAGAAGTACAAGAAGAGGCGCAAAGTCTTAAAGCAAAATTAATATAAATATATACCCAAGCCACCTCGAGATGCGAGCGTCGTTGGAATTTAAAGCGGTTTAGAGAAGGCATTGATTGCAAGTAATAGTGGTTCTATTGTTAAAATCAATCCCTTATAAAAGTATCATAGTATAAATCGCTTTAAAAACAAACCGTTGGAGGGCGTTTCACAGGTACTTTCTCTCATCGTTGTTACTTCTTAAAATGGATTGCCATTGTTGCAAAGTAACGCCTTGATATTAAGCTCCTGTGAAACGCGAATTCTGCATCTTGAGGTGACTTGGGTATAGTATCCACATAACAAAATATCCACATAACAAAAAATGGAGGGCAAACTTAGTTTCCCCTCCATTTTTATTGCAATTGAAAACTCAGCATCTTACAGCCATAGGTTTATTTGCATTGAGTCGCTTTTATTGCAGCGTGAGATAGCATAAAATGCCCCGTTCATTAGCACAGTAGGTAAAGCAGTTATTATGCGAGTAGCACTTGGAGTTGAATACAATGGCGCCCGTTACAGTGGTTGGCAACGTCAATCTCATGTAAATAGTGTACAACAAGAAGTAGAAACTGCGTTATCGCGCATTTGTAATCATCCAGTTGAAATCATCTGCGCCGGACGCACTGATGCAGGGGTGCACGGGACAGGGCAAGTAATACATTTTAACACTGATGCAGATCGCGATATGGTTGCATTTACCCTAGGTATGAACACTTTACTGCCAAAAGACATCGCTATTCGTTTCGCAAAGCCTGTCAATGATGATTTTCATGCTCGTTTTAGTGCTACTGCACGTCGTTATCGCTATATTATTTATAATAATCCACTTCGTGGTGCGGTCCTTAATGAAGGTGTTACCCATTACCATCACGCACTTGATGAGACAAAAATGCAAGAGGCATGTCAGTACTTAATAGGTAAGCATGATTTCACTTCATTTCGCGCGATACATTGCCAAGCAAATACGGCTATTCGCACTATTCATCATTTATCTGTTGAGCGTCAAGGCAGTTATGTCATCATTGATATAAAAGCAAATGCATTCTTACATCACATGGTTCGTAATATTACGGGTTGTTTAACTGATATAGGTATTCACAAGCAAGAGCCGATATGGCTTAAAGAGCTTCTTGATTTAAAAGAACGCGCTAAAGCAAGTGCAACAGCAAAAGCTGCTGGTTTATATTTAGTCGATGTAGATTATCCAGTCGAGTTTGAAATACCGTCAACGCCGTTAGGCCCTTTATTTTTGCCTGAGACACACGGTTAGTTGTCGTTAATTTAAACGATTAATTGCAGGGGTTTCACTACTAAGACCAGTTTTTTATACCGCCTGTGTGGAATTCATGTTTTAATTGATAAAATTTGTCTGTCATCATAACTTGGCAGGAACGCAGCAAAGCACCGAATAGTATTAAGAGAGTTGCAAATGAGTTGGCTAGAAAAAATCTTACCTAAAACAACAAAATCTTCAGGTCGTAAAGAGATCCCTGAAGGTGTTTGGGCAAAATGTACAGACTGTGATTCAATTCTATATAAAGCTGAATTAGAGAAATCACTCCATGTATGTCCTAAGTGTGATCATCACATGCGTATTAGTGGCCGTAAACGTCTTGAACACTTTTTAGATGAAGGTGAACGTCAAGAATTAGGGACACAACACGAGCCAAAAGATATTTTAAAGTTTAAAGACTCAAAAAAATATTCTGATCGTATCACTGCAGCGCAAAAATCAAGCGGTGAGAAAGATGCGTTAGTCGCAATTAAAGGTCGTCTAAAAGGTATTCCAGTTGCAGCAGTTGCATTCGAATTCTCATTTATGGGCGGTTCAATGGCATCTGTAGTAGGGGCACGTTTTGTTGATGCTGTTGATCAATGTTTAGAGCATAACATGCCGCTTATTTGTTTTTCAGCGTCAGGTGGTGCACGTATGCAAGAAGCTCTTATGTCGCTTATGCAAATGGCAAAAACAAGTGCTGCACTTGCTAAAATGAGTGAAAAAGGCCTACCGTTTATTTCCGTAATGACCGACCCTACAATGGGTGGTGTATCAGCTTCATTAGCGATGCTAGGCGATATAAACGTTGCTGAGCCAAAAGCATTAATTGGTTTTGCGGGTCCGCGTGTTATAGAACAGACAGTGCGCGAAACTTTACCTGAAGGCTTCCAACGCAGTGAATTCTTACTAGAGCACGGTGCAATCGATATGATTGTTGACCGTCGTGAAATGCGTGACACACTTGCGCGCGTGTTAGCTAAATTTATGAACTTGCCTTCTACGGAACAAGAGCATAGAGTAGCGTAAATTTCAGCTTTACTGATCACGCTATGACAAAAAATATTCCTAGCCAATCATCAAGTCTTGATGATTGGCTTTGTTATTTAGAAAGTGTTCACCCTGCAAATATTGCAATGGGTTTAGAACGCGTTGCCCAAGTTGCCGACGATGTAGGTTTACTTGGTACTTCAAGTAAAATTATTCTTATTGCCGGCACTAATGGTAAAGGCACAACAGCCCGTTGTTTAGAATCACTTCTTTTGGCACAGGGCCATACTGTTGGTACCTATGCATCCCCTCACTTAATTCGTTATAACGAACGTGTGCGTATAAATGGCGCAGAGCTTGATGATCAATTTCATGTTGATGCTTTTGATTTGCTCGAAAAGGGCCGTAGCGATACACCACTGACTTATTTTGAATACGCGACTTTAGGGGCTTTAGCAATATTTAAACGCCATGCGGTTGATTACGTGCTGCTAGAGGTTGGTTTAGGTGGGCGCTTTGATGCCACCAATATTGTTACCCCGTTTGCTAGTGTTATCACCACGGTTGACTTAGATCATAAAGAATACCTTGGTGACACCCGAGAGTTAGTTGGGTATGACAAAGCGGGTATCTTCAGAAC
Source organism: Pseudoalteromonas sp. Ld20 (assembly GCF_045064175.1). Lineage (NCBI taxonomy): Bacteria > Pseudomonadati > Pseudomonadota > Gammaproteobacteria > Alteromonadales > Pseudoalteromonadaceae > Pseudoalteromonas > Pseudoalteromonas sp. Ld20. The sequence continues at coordinate 70,574 of NZ_JBISHB010000043.1, read as the reverse complement.
CAATACACCAGCGATAGTGGGTGATTTAGCAATACCTCACACAGTAACTGATTACGGGAAAAAAATTAATGCACAGATGCATTTATCAGGGCGTGACTTTAAGTTTGTTGAGCATGCAACTCGTTTTAGTTGGCAGTGTAAAGAGTTTAACTATGAGTTTGATAAGCCTGCAATACCATGTCAAAACGTCGCAACAGCTTTAACTACCTTAAAAGTCTTGGGTTTATTACCCAGTGAGGCTGTTATTCGTCGCTGTTTAAATGATTTAGTTGTAGAAGGGCGTTTTCAAAAGCTAAGTAAATCTCCACTGGTCTATACTGATGTGGCACATAACCCTGAGTCGGCACGTTACTTAGCGCGTAAGTTAGCCCAGTACAAAGATAAAGGCTTTAAAATTCATGCGTTAGCAGCTATGCTTGCGGATAAAGACAAAGTTGCTGTTTTAAAAGAAGTTAGCCCTTTAGTTGATGCTTGGTCATTAGCTGGACTTGATTGTTTTAGGGGTGATACAGTAGATAATATTGCAAAATCAATGGATGCTGTGAATACAAACGCACCTATTGAACGATTTGACAGTGTTGATATAGCACTTGATAGTGTCTTGCCTCGCTTAGATGGGCAAACTTTATTGATTGTTTTTGGTTCATTTATAACTGTTGCAGCAGCCATTAATTATTGGAAAAAATAGAGAGAAATCCGATGAACTCAGGTTTTATAAATCGTTTAGTCGGCACAAGCATTGTGGTGATTGCAGCAATCGTGTTTATTCCAAATATTCTCGATGGTGAAAAAGTACATTACAAAGAAGGCTTTAAAGCTATTCCTGAACGCCCTGAGTTCAAAACCATTGATCTACAAGATACTCTAGACCAACGTGTTGCAAGTGCTGAACAGCCTAAAGAACCACAAGTTGAAAACATTATCGCGGATGATGATACGAGTGCTGTCGAAACTGTCGAGCAAGAGAATATTGATAGTGGCAATGACAGGAAAATGGTCGAGGCAAGTACAGAGCAAACTACAATCAGTGAAATAAAACAGCAACCTCAAGTTGTCGTAAAACAACCTGAACCTAAACGTGCTGCAGATGAAAACCTTTCAAAAATGGCTTATGTTATCCAGCTGGGTAGTTTTTCTCATGCAGCTAATGTGAAATCACTACAAGCCAAACTTACTGCAAACGGATTTAAAACGTTTACCCGTCCAGTTAAAACCCCTAATGGTACTTTAACTAAAGTTTTTGTGGGCCCGTCGCTCGATAAAGCGCAGCTTGAGAGCAAATTACCACAATTGAAAGCGCTTACTAAACTAAACGGTAAAGTGACACAGTTTGAAGTAACAAAATGATCTGGCATTTAGGGCTAACCTCTTATAGAATGCGCCCCAAATTAACGACTAGTTGGTTCATATGATCTGGGTTGATTACGCCATTTTTGGCATTATTGCACTGTCTACTATTATCGGTTTGATTCGTGGCTTTATAAAAGAAGCAATGTCTTTAGCTGTATGGGCTGGTGCATTTATCATCTCAAGTTTATTTTACCAATATTTAGCATCCTTCCTAACCAGTATTTCTGAACCCCTTTTAAGAAATGCAGCGGCCATAGCCATATTATTCTTTGCGACGCTACTGTTAGGCGGACTGTTAAACTACCTGCTAGGTGAACTTGTACAACGTACAGGTCTGTCTGGTACAGACCGTGTCTTTGGCATTGTCTTTGGTGCACTTCGTGGCGTGTTGGTCGTGAGCGCGTTACTCTTCTTTCTTGATGCTTTTACTGGTGCACCTAATACGCACTGGTGGGGTAACTCTATTTTGATCCCAGAATTTGGCTTTGTTGTTGAGTGGTTTTTTTCATACCTCGAAAACAATTCAAGCTTTTTAAATTCGGTCAACCGTTAATCGGCGAGGAAAAATTTCATGTGTGGTATCGTTGGAATAGTCGGAACATCTCCTGTAAATCAGGCGATTTATGATGGCTTAACTGTTTTGCAACACCGTGGCCAAGATGCTGCGGGCATCATTACCATTGAAAACAACACCTTTAGTTTACGTAAAGCAAATGGCTTAGTGAAAGATGTATTTCACACCCGTCATATGAAGCGTTTACAAGGCACAATTGGTATCGGTCATGTGCGCTATCCTACAGCTGGCTCGTCTAGCTCATCTGAAGCACAGCCTTTTTATGTTAACTCACCGTTCGGTATTGCTTTAGCGCATAATGGTAACTTAACGAACGCTGAGCAGCTTAAAGAACAATTGTTCTCAGAGGCTCGTCGTCACGTAAATACCACATCGGATTCTGAAATTCTGCTTAATGTTATGGCACATGAATTCAGCAAACCAAATAAGCTAAAACTTGACCCAGAAGACATTTTTAATGGTGTCACTGAAGTTAATAATAAAGTTCAAGGTGGTTATGCAACCATCGCAATGGTTATTGGCCATGGTATTGTTGCATTTCGCGATCCAAATGGTATTCGTCCATTGGTATTTGGCAAGCGTGAAGCTGCAAATGGCACAGAGTATATGTTTGCTTCTGAAAGTGTTGCACTAAAAACAGATGGTTTTGAGTTTGTACGTGATGTAGCACCCGGTGAGGCTATTTATGTAACTGAAGCTGGCGAATTTTATTCGCAAGCATGTGCCGATAAAGCATCGTACTCACCGTGTATTTTTGAGTTTGTATATTTTGCTCGTCCAGATTCAAACATTGATAATATGTCTGTTTACGCAACGCGCGTTAATATGGGCACAAAATTGGGTGAGAAAATAGCACGAGAGTGGGCTGATAAAGACATTGATGTGGTTATCCCAATCCCAGAAACATCATGTGATGTGGCGTTAGAAATCGCCCGTGTACTTAATTTACCTTATCGTCAAGGCTTTGTTAAAAACCGCTATATTGGGCGTACATTTATTATGCCTGGTCAAGAAATGCGTAAAAAGTCAGTACGTCAAAAGCTTAATGCCATTGACCGTGAGTTTAAAGGTAAAAACGTATTGTTAGTTGATGACTCTATTGTACGTGGTACTACGTCAGCGCAAATCGTTGAAATGGCGCGTGAGTCTGGCGCTAAAAACGTGTATTTTGCCTCAGCCGCGCCGGAAATTCGTTTCCCTAATGTATATGGTATTGATATGCCATCAGCGGCAGAGCTTATTGCGCACGGCCGTGAAGTTGAAGATATCAATGCAAGTATTGGTTCAGATGGTTTGATTTTCCAATCGTTACCAGATTTGATTGCTGCAGTTGCACAAGAGAATCCAGAGATAACTAAATTTGAAACCTCGGTATTTGATGGTCAATATATTACCGGTGGTATAGATCAAGCGTATTTAGATCGTATTGAAAAACTGCGTAATGATTCAGCAAAAAATACGCGTGAAAGTGCGATGTCTTCAGGTTTAGAGTTACACAATCAAGAAGAAAATGGTTCAGATTAATTAACTCGTTAAATCTGCAAGCATAAAAAAAGGAGCTAAATTAGCTCCTTTTTTGCGAAGGAAAGGGAATTTAAATAATAAATCTACTACTTAGTATTACATCTGTTTTATGTAGATAACATGCTTTTTTACATCGCTTATTCTATGTAAACATAGGAGCAACAATGCCATTTGTCCATAATATTGCTGTCACGGCTAAAATAATTACCAGTAAAATCAAACCACACGTTACAACTGAGCTTGCGTAAATAAAGCCACGCTCTTGCGGTATATGCATTAAAATAGGTACGCCCGTATACAACAGGTAAACTGAATATGCTAATGCAATCATTCCTATACAAACAACAAACCACAGGACAGGCCAAAATGCGGCTAATGCAGACATGAATACGGGAGTTGATGTGTATGCTGCAAGCTCTAGCGTTTGGGTAAATGTTGGTTTTGACCCAAAAGTGACCGCCATCCAATGAGCTAAATAAGCAAGCGCAAACACACCAATGATTAATGCGATATACATAGCTCCTGCAATTAATATAGCACTATCATGCGTTAAAAATACCGGGTTACCCGCACCAATACTCCAACCTAAATAAACGGAAGAGTAATACCCCATAGCGGATGGAAATAGTGCAATTAGTAGTATATGCGATAAGCTATAAGTTAAGCTTTCATGGCGGTTATCAATAGTTTGCCACTCTTCGAGTGGGTGAGCATAAATGCCCCATAAATGGTTTAATATCATAATGTGTGCCCCATAAACTGAATTAGTTCACTGTTTTATTTTTATACAGCTTGTATTAAGTTATGGGTCAGTAACTGATACTTGTCAAGAAACGGTTAAATGGGTTTTAAGCAAAGTACGGTGTGGTACTCCTTATCAATAGGCATTAGCAAAGCGAGCCTCACGGTGATACATCTTTATATTTACGTTTCATCATAGGTTCTTCTAGCTGGCTTTTGCAGATATCTTTTAATGTTTCATTTTTAAACAGCAGCCCATTCGAACTTTTACCAAATAGCGCAAATGAAGAAACATCGAGCTTAGCGTCAATTTCATTTTCTTGTATTAATTCTGCTTTGTAGTAATTGTAAATCTGATAGTCGAGTTGGATAAAGTCAACACGCTTTTTAAAGAGCATTCTCACTTGATTATTTTGACGACTAGTTTCAAGGTATTTTGGGTTTGCTTTAGCCATTTTTTCATACTCACTACCCAGGCGATCAATTGCACCTTGCCATGACAGTAAAGAGTAGCGCTCTAAATCAGGGATGCTTTTTACCAAAAAATTGTTTTCAGAGAGGGCAAAAGCAAAGTTTTCATAGGCATATATGTTACCTGTAAAAAAACCATTTAATGATTCACTGGCAATAACAATCGAATTGATATCTATTACCGCATCAACTTCATTCATTTTATATGCAGTAAGGCGTCTGGCATAGGGGAAGGAAATAAACTCAAGTTTATAATTGGTTGGCTTCAAGCAGTCTTTCACCATATCAATTAAAATACCTGATTGCCCGTCGTTATGGATCCACGGTGCTAGATCATCACCAATGGCTATTTTAAGTTTTTTGGTTTGAGCACAAGCAGGAAAAGCCAGTATCCATGTAAAAAATAACAGTGATAACATATTTAAAGGAGGCGATTTTAGTGTGTTATTAGCGCTTAAGCTAGGTTTGTTATTTTGGTTAACACCATTTCTAATCAATTGAGATCCTATTAATAACGACGGCAACACTATTTTTAAGAATAACGTGTGATAGGAGGATTTCAAGGCAGGATCTGATTTTTGATAAGTTTATGTTGGTTTAAATTTATTGAACAGCTTTAGGGCCTGTTTATCTTTCGAGGTTGAATTTGCAGCAGTGTGTTTGGTTTTTAGGCAAGGCAGAGCCTATGATGTGTGGTTATTCTCCATAAATAGGCGATAACGAAGCATAAATGCCAAACATGCGCTGCCCGAAGGGGGTTCTGCCTAGGAGCGATTAACTCTTTGTTACTCGATTTTTACTTAGCCCACTCGATTACAAATCTCGCGCCGCGATTAAATGGCCCCTAAATTGAACGAATTTTAATCCACAAAGGTCAACAGGCCCTAATGATTTTAATATTAAAAAATAGGCTTTATCTTGATAAACTCAGATTTATTTCTATTTTTACTACCCGTATTTTATCGATACTATTGTTATGTGTATGGTATAATTTTGGCTCATTTAAAGTTTACGATAATGAATTTTTACCATGTCAAATCAAGAGTTGCTCGCCCCAATATTATCTTTTCTTCAATGTGAAACTCCGCAAGAGTGGATTATAGAAGCGACAAAAAAAGAAAATCTAACCGTTATTTTAATTGATCATTTAATTTGTGAATTAAAAGCCGCACAATCTGCAATGTTTTTAATTCGTAAATATGCAGTTGATAAAGAGGGCAGTGATGCGTTATTAGAATGGCTAAAACCATTTGAAACGCTTATTTATAAGCGCGAGGGTAACTGGCGCGATTTAGCTGTTAAAAATAAACTGACTAAATCAGTGATCCCCAAATCTGATTCACCTTACGGGCAAGATTTGATTGATAAAATGGTGATGTTGATTAAAGAAGAGTTGCACCACTTTTATCAAGTGTTAGAAATTATGGATGAGTACGGTATAGGATATCAAAGTATTACGCCATGTCGTTATGCAAAAGGCATGTTACGTCATGTTAAGACTTTTGAACCAGATGCTTTGGTGGATAAGCTAATAGTGGGTGCTTACATTGAAGCGCGATCATGTGAACGGTTTGCAAAGCTTGCTCCGCATGTTGATAAACGTTTAGGCGATTTTTATATCTCTTTATTACGCTCAGAAGCGCGTCATTACCAAGATTATTTAACGTTGGCGCAAGAAATTGCAGACTTTGATATTGCTGAGCGTGTAGCATTTTTTGGTGATAAAGAAGCTGAACTAATTGCCACGCCAGACATTGATTTTAAATTCCATAGCGGTGTGCCAACGCTAACTACACATTTATAAAGAGAGAATAATAGCCCTAACTAACTATTTAATTTTGTGCGAATGGCTCACTTTTCAACATTTGTTTTTTGGCTGTGACCACTAAATATGATCCTTGTGTGTACCAATCGCCTAACACTGTTCGTGTGAGAGTTTGATTATCCACTTTATAGTGGTGCACATTAGGACGATGAGTATGGCCGTGAATCATATGTTGTACTTGGTGTTTATCAAAAGTTTCTAGCACAGCTTTTTCAGTTACATCTAGAATTTCTAATGCTTTACCAGCTTGATTTTGTTTTGATTTTTCTCGAGCATTTTGTGCTACCTTTCGGCGGTACCACAGTGGCATAGCGAGCATTAAACGTGGCCACCACCAACCACGACCTTTCTTACGAAACTTTTGATATTCGATATCTTGTGTGCACATTTCATCGCCATGCAAAATGAGGGTGGGTGTACCATATAAATCAATAACAATTTGTTCAGGCAATAAAGTCATACCAGCTTGCTGGGCGTATTTTTCACGCATAATAAAATCACGGTTGCCATGTACAAAATACACGGGTGTCCCGTTGTCACTTACAACCTTTAAGCGTTTAGCCACTTCCGTAGAGAGCGCTGTAACGTAATCATCCCCAACCCATACTTCAAAAAAATCACCGAGGATATACAGAGCGTCAATGTCTTTATTAAGAATGTGAGAATCTAAAAATTGATAAAAAGCAGCGCTGATATCTGGGCGGTTTTCACTTAAATGAAGGTCGGCAATAAAATAAGTTTGGCGCATTGTGACTCGTAAACGTTAACGGAGAATAAAAAGCGGATGAAACATCCGCTTTAAATGAAAGGTAACTTAGCTAACAGTTACGCTTTTGATGATAACGTCATCAAGCGGAACATCTTGGTGGTGACCAGCACTTCCAGTCGCAACGTTTTTGATCTTTTCAACTATGTCCATGCCTTCAACAACTTCAGCAAACACACAGTAACCCCAGCCTTGTGATGTTTCACTGCTGAAATTTAAAAAATCGTTGTTATTGACGTTAATGAAAAACTGCGCAGTTGCTGAATGTGGATCAGGAGTACGTGCCATTGCAAGTGTACCAACCTTATTTGAAAGGCCGTTATTTGCTTCATTTTGAATCGGGTCATGCACTTCTTTTTGTGTCATGCCAGGCTCAAAGCCGCCGCCTTGTACCATAAAACCATCAATTACACGGTGAAAAATAGTACCGTCATAAAAACCAGCATTTGCATACTGTAAAAAATTTTTAACTGTGTTTGGCGCGTCATCTTTGTGCATGTTAATGGTGATATCACCAAAATTTGTGTGTAGAACAACCATGAGGTTTCCTATTAGCTGATTTATTTGGCACTATTTTATCTTAGTTAGCTAAGATAAACAAAGTGCTTATTCAATTGATAAAGCGCTAGAGCAGGGGCTTTTCAAGTGTTAACATAGTAATTCAAGTAAATAGTCAAGGACTCAAAATAAATGGTAAATATATACAACACACTGACACGTCAAAAAGAGCAATTTAAACCAATGGTCGACGGTAAAATCGACATGTATGTGTGTGGTATCACCATTTATGATTACTGCCATATTGGTCATGCACGTACATTCGTAAGTTTTGACGTGATCGTACGTTATCTTCGCCATATTGGTTATGATTTAAAGTATGTACGTAACATCACCGATGTTGATGATAAAATTATCAAGCGCGCCAATGAAAATGGCGAAGCGATTAATGATTTAACCGTACGTATGACTAAAGCAATGCATGAAGATTTTGATAGTTTAAACATGTTGCGCCCGGATGTTGAACCAACAGTAACAGGCCATATGGATGAAATCATCGAAATGGTTGAGCGCTTAGTACACAAAGGCCATGCTTATGTTGCAGCTGATGGCGATGTATTGTTTGATGTATCAACGTTTGAGCAGTACGGTGCATTGTCACAACAAGACCTAACAATGCTACAAGCGGGTTCACGTGTTGAAGTTGCGCAAGATAAAGACGATCCGCTTGACTTTGTATTATGGAAAAAAGCCAAAGCGGGTGAGCCATCATGGACATCACCTTGGGGTGAGGGTCGTCCTGGTTGGCATATTGAATGTTCTGCAATGAGTTCTAAGCATTTAGGTGAGCATTTTGATATTCATGGTGGTGGTTCTGATTTACAGTTTCCGCATCATGAAAATGAAATAGCACAATCATGCTGTGCAAATAACGGTAAATACGTAAATACCTGGATCCACACAGGGATGGTACAAGTTAATAAAGAGAAGATGTCAAAATCACTCGATAACTTTTTTACGGTACGTGAAGTATTAAAACAGTATGACCCTGAATCAGTGCGTTACTTTTTAATATCGGGTCACTACCGCAGCCAGTTAAACTACTCGCAAGAAAATTTAGATCAAGCGCGTTCCTCGCTAGAGCGCATTTATACAGCCTTACGTGGCGTTGAGCTTATCAATTGTGATTTAGCCGGAAATGAATACGTGGCTAAATTTAGAAAAGCAATGGATGATGACTTCAATACCCCAGAGGCATTGCCAGTATTGTTTGAGCTTGCTAAAGAGCTTAACCGCGTAAAAGATAGTGAGACTGCGCAAGCAGGGCAGTTAGCATTTGTGCTGCGCAGTTTAGGTGAGGTGTTGGGTGTTGCACAGCAGACACCAGAAGCATTTTTACAAGGGGCTCAAGCAGATGATGAAGTTGCACAAATTGAAGCGTTAATCGTCAAACGCAATGATGCACGTGCCAGTAAAGATTGGGCCGCAGCGGATGAAGCGCGTGATGCGTTGAATGCACTTGGTGTAATACTAGAAGATTCAGCGGGTAAAACGACGTGGCGTAAAGCGTAATAAGCAATTAACCGTATATACCCAGGTCACCTCAAGGTGCAGGATTCAGCGTTTCACAGGGGCTTAATATCAAGGCGTTACTTCGCAATAATGGCGGTCCCTTTTAGGAGTAACAACGCAGAGTAAGTGCCTGTGAAACGCCCAACGGGTTGGTTTAAAGCGATTTATACTGTGTTATAGATTTTGATAAGGGAATAACCATTACCTGCAATCAATGCCTTGCCTAAATCGCTTTTAATTCCAACTGAAACTCACATCTTGAGGTGACTTGGGTATATAAAAAGGGTTGCCAATTGGCAACCCTTTTTAATATGCGATAATTTTATTTGTAGTATTAACCGTGATATTTTTCGCACGCTTCCAATGTATTTTCAATTAAGCTTGCAACTGTCATCGGACCAACACCACCAGGGACTGGCGTGATGAAATGTGCTTTTTGCTCAGCGATATCATATTGAACGTCACCCACTAACTTACCAGTGTCTAAACGGTTGATACCTACATCGATTACGATAGCGCCTTCTTTAACCCAGTCTCCTGGAATAAACTCAGGTTTACCTACTGCGACAACCAACAAATCAGCGCGGCGTACATGAGTTTCTAAATCTTGCGTAAATTTATGACATACAGTAGTCGTACAACCCGCCAGCAATAACTCTAATGCCATAGGGCGACCAACAATATTCGAGGCACCTACAACAACTGCATGCATTCCTTTGTATTTTACGCCCGTTGAATCAAGCAGTGTAATAATCCCTTTTGGTGTACAAGGGCGAAGAGCTGGCATTCGTTGTGCTAAACGACCGATATTGTATGGATGAAAACCATCAACGTCTTTGAGCGGCGTAATATGCTCAAGAATTTTTTCAACATTAAGCCCTTCAGGTAAAGGTAGTTGGACTAAAATCCCATCGACTTGGGCATCGTTGTTAAGTTCATCGATTAAATCTAATAATGCTTGTTCATTTGTGTCTGCCGGTAAATCAAATGATTTTGATACAAAACCAACCTCTTCACAGGCTTTACGCTTTGAGCCTACGTAAACTTGGCTCGCTGGGTCTTGTCCTACAAGTACAACAGCAAGGCCTGGTGCGCGTAAACCATTTGCAACACGTTCACTTACTCGTTGTGCTACTGCACTTCGTACTTGTTTAGCTATTGCCTTACCATCGATGATGTTTGCCGTCATGGGTGACCTTTAATTGGGGTTAGTTAACTTGAAACTGATACTTAGCAAGACTATAAACGTTTTTAATGGGGTAAACGCAGTTGGTAATAACCAATCTCATTATAGTCTTGTCTTTATTCTAGAAGCTATTTTCGCAGAAAAGCATTAAAGCGCCAAGTTGCTTTTCTTATATTCACCTTCGAATTATATAAAAGTGCTGAAATTTTAGCTTAGTTTTACAATATTTAGCCATTATGAACTAAAAGTGAGCGATTGATTTATTTTCTTAAAAAAAGGTTTGACCTAACCCGGTCAAATCACTATTATGCACCCCGTTGTCAACGAGGTCACTCGCTAACAATAATAGGCATCGGCGATTAGCGCAGTTTGGTAGCGCACTTGGTTTGGGTCCAAGGGGTCGCAGGTTCAAATCCTGCATCGCCGACCACTTTTTTAAAGTTAGAGTGTAGCAAGATTGATTTGAGTATATTCATTTCAGTCGCAGATTAAAATTCTGTATCGCGACCACCTCTTAATTAAAGTAGCTTATTGGTTCGCTATGAAGTTTTCGATGCGCCCATAGCTCAGCTGGATAGAGCAACGCCCTTCTAAGGCGTCGGTCGAAGGTTCGAATCCTTCTGGGTGCACCATTTGAAAACAAGTAAATGCCGTGGTGATTGTAGCTCAGTTGGTAGAGCCCCGGATTGTGATTCCGGTTGTCGTGGGTTCGAGCCCCATCAGTCACCCCAATTTACACAAAGAATATCGGCGATTAGCGCAGTTTGGTAGCGCACTTGGTTTGGGTCCAAGGGGTCGCAGGTTCAAATCCTGCATCGCCGACCACTTTCTTTAGGAAATGGTCTTAAATTCTCAGTTTAAGTGTTCACAGAAAAATAGAAGTTAATTCTTCATATGTCGGCGATTAGCGCAGTTTGGTAGCGCACTTGGTTTGGGTCCAAGGGGTCGCAGGTTCAAATCCTGCATCGCCGACCACTTTCTTTACCTCTAAAGTTAAGTGATATTAAATTTATAATTTCTTCAAAACACAAACACGAACAATAAAAATTCTTCATAATATATTTTATAAAACCATTTCATCATTTTTATTCAAAAAAGCGAATGCTCTTAAAAATTGCTATCTAAAACGCCTGTTTTTTATCCTATCACCTTCTATAATGCGCTATCTAACCAAATAATTGCCCCCTAGACTCGACTATCATAAATATTAGGTTATAATGCCGCGTCTATTGTTTAACATAGTGCCCGAAGGGCAGAGCAGCATTGGTATCTTATAGTGGAGATGGGGTTGATAAGTCATTAAATGACTTTGAACGTGCCAAAACGCATAGTGATCACCGTGTTTGTAAGGAAGGCGAACAGTCGCCAAAATTGAAGATTGAGGTATATCATGCAAGTTTCTGTTGAGACGACTCAAGGCCTTGAGCGCCGTCTGACCATCACCGTTCCTGCAGAGAACGTTGAGACCGAAGTAAAAAAACGCTTACAACAACTGTCTAAAACCCAGCGTATTGATGGTTTCCGTCCTGGTAAAGTACCAACGTCTGTAATCAACAAACGTTACGGTGGCGCAGTTCGTCAAGAAGTAGCTGGCGAAGTAATGCAACGTAATTTTTATGAAGCTATTGTAGCTGAAAAAATTAACCCAGCTGGCGCACCAACATTTGCTCCTAAAGCACTTGAAGCGGGTAAAGATTTAGAGTTTTCAGCAACATTTGAAGTTTACCCTGAAGTAGAAGTTCAAGGTTTAGACAAAATTGCTGTTGAAAAACCTGCTGTAACGGTTACTGACGAAGATCTAGCTAACATGCTAGAAACTCTTCGTAAGCAACACGCAGCTTGGGCTGACGTAGATACAGCTGCTGGCGAGAACGATCGCGTAACAGTTGACTTCGTAGGTACTATCGACGGTGAAGTATTTGAAGGCGGAAAAGCTGAAGACTTCCCATTAGAACTTGGCCAAGGTCGTATGATCCCAGGTTTTGAAGATAATATCGTAGGTAAAAAAGCAGGCGAAGAAGTTGTTGCTGATGTAACATTCCCTGATGATTACCATGCTGAAAATCTTAAAGGCAAAGCAGCTCAATTCACTATCACAGTGAAGAAAGTTGAAGCGCAAGAGCTACCTGAATTAAGCGAAGAATTCGCAACTAAATTCGGTGTAACTGAAGGCGGCGTTGACGCACTTAAAGAAGAAGTGAAAAAGAACATGACACGTGAACTTGACCAAGCGGTTAAAGCTAACGTGAAAGACCAAGCAATCAAAGGTCTTTTAGCTAACAACGAAATCGATGTGCCTAAAGCGTTAGTAGATCAAGAAATTGATGCACTACGTCAACAAGCAGCACAACGTTTTGGTGGCGACGCTAAAAACATGCCTGAGCTTCCAGCTGAATTGTTCCACGAACAAGCTGTAACTCGCGTTAAAACTGGCCTATTATTAGGTGAAGTAATTAAAGCGAACGAGATCAAAGTTGATGATGCTAAAGTTGAAGCATTAATTGCAACAGTGGCTTCTGCATATGAAGATCCAACTGAAGTTGTAGAATATTACAAAGCAAATGATCAACTTATGCAGCAAATGCGTAATGTAGCAATGGAAGAGCAAGCTGTTGAAGCTATTTTAGCTAAAGCAAATGTAACTGACGTTGAAAAAGCATTTGATGACATCATGAATCCACAGCAAGGTGCATAATAAGTCATTGACTTAAGCCCTCGCTAACGATTAAATGGCTCGTGTTACACTGTATTATGCAGCGTGCCCGAGCCATTTTAGTTTGTGGCCTTCAATTTCGCCAAAAAATAACTATGCTTCCTTATAATAAGGATAAGTATAAGCGCATAAGGAATTAGATAAATATGAACACTGGTATTACAGATCCACTCAATGCATTAGTACCTATGGTTGTTGAACAAACAGCGAAAGGCGAGCGCTCGTATGATATTTATTCGAGACTATTAAAAGAGCGAATCATTTTTTTAACTGGCCCGGTTGAAGACAACATGGCTAACCTAATTTTAGCGCAAATGCTATTTTTAGAGTCAGAAAACCCAGAAAAAGATATCTTTTTATATATCAATTCACCAGGCGGTTCAGTCACTGCGGGCATGGCAATTTATGACACCATGAATTTTATTAAGCCAGATGTAAGTACAATTTGTGTTGGCCAAGCGGCTAGCATGGGTGCATTCTTATTAACAGCTGGTGCAAAAGGCAAACGCTATTGTTTACCTAATTCACGGGTAATGATCCACCAACCATTAGGCGGTTTCCAAGGTCAAGCATCAGACTTTGAAATACACGCCAAAGAAATCCTGTCTATTAAAGACAAATTAAACCGTTTAATGGCAGAGCATACTGGCCAACCATTAGATGTGATTTCAAAAGATACCGACCGTGATAACTTTATGAGTGCAGCCCAAGCTGTTGATTATGGTTTAGTTGACGCCGTATTTACTAATCGCGAGAGCAAGTAATTACACAAGCTAGTAGTTAATTGTTACTAGCTTTGTCCTTTACTATGTGAAAACCAATATAATTTGGTATAGTTGAGCGTATTGAAATAGCTGCTAAGTAGTTTGGCAGCCAACGTATAAGATGAGGTAGCTGAATGTCTGACACTCCTACAGACGGCGACAAAAGTAATAAATTGTTATACTGCTCTTTTTGTGGCAAAAGCCAACACGAAGTTCGTAAGCTAATTGCAGGTCCTTCAGTATACATTTGTGATGAATGTGTAGAGCTGTGTAACGATATCATCAGGGAAGAAATCAAAGACATTGCGCCTAAGCACAACACGTCTGATAAACTACCTGCACCAAAAGAAATTCGTAATCACTTAGATGATTATGTAATTGGTCAAGATCACGCTAAAAAAGTACTTTCTGTAGCGGTTTATAATCATTACAAACGCTTGCGTAATCAAAATGGTAAATCTGATATTGAGTTAGGCAAAAGTAATATTCTACTAATTGGCCCAACGGGTAGTGGTAAAACATTATTAGCCGAAACACTTGCACGCTTATTAGATGTGCCATTTACGATGGCAGATGCAACAACACTAACTGAAGCCGGTTATGTAGGTGAAGATGTTGAAAACATCATCCAAAAGCTATTACAAAAGTGCGATTACGATGTAGAAAAAGCCCAGCGCGGTATTGTTTACATTGATGAAATTGATAAGATTTCACGTAAATCGGATAATCCTTCGATTACACGCGATGTATCGGGTGAAGGCGTGCAACAAGCATTGCTTAAATTAATTGAAGGTACAGTTGCATCGGTTCCACCACAAGGCGGGCGCAAACACCCACAGCAAGAATTTTTACAGGTCGATACCTCTAAAATCTTATTTATCTGTGGTGGTGCATTCTCTGGCCTTGATAAAGTAATTGAGCAGCGAAGCCAGAAAAATACTGGTATCGGTTTTGGCGTACAAGTCAAAGAATCAGCGGCAAGTCGTTCTTTAAGTGAAACATTTAAAGATGTTGAACCTGAAGATTTAGTAAAGTATGGTTTAATTCCAGAGTTTATTGGCCGTTTACCAGTGGTTGCAACGTTAACTGAATTAGATGAGTCGGCTTTAGTACAAATTCTAAATGAGCCTAAAAACGCCTTAACTAAACAGTACGGCGCATTATTTGGTATGGAAGACGTTGAACTTGAGTTTCGTGATGATGCGCTTCGCGCTATTGCCCACAAAGCAATGGAGCGTAAAACGGGTGCACGTGGTCTTCGCTCAATTGTTGAGGCTGTATTACTTGATACCATGTACGAACTCCCATCAATGGAAGATGTTAGCAAAGTAGTGATTGATGAAACCGTTATTAAAGGTGAATCAGATCCTATTTTGATCTATCAAAGCGCGACTCAAGATAAAGTGGCCGCAGAGTAATATATACTCACTTTGATAAAAAAGGAGCCTTAGGCTCCTTTTTTTATAATTTATTTAATCCAATTACGTAAAATTGTTGAACTTTACTTAGGTTATCCCCATATACTTGAGTAATCTTTAAAATAAATGAAGAGCGAAGAGAAAAATAATGACGCTTGAGAGAACAGATCGAGTCGAAATCCCAGTGTTAGCACTGCGCGATGTCGTGGTATATCCGCACATGGTGATCCCGCTTTTTGTAGGCCGTGAAAAATCAATAAAATGCCTTGAAGCGGCAATGGATAAAGACAAACAAATTTTCCTTGTTGCGCAAAAAGACGCAACAGTCGATGAACCAGAACAAGATGATATTTATCGTGTTGGTACTATTGCCACCGTACTTCAATTACTAAAATTACCAGATGGTACAGTAAAGGTATTGGTAGAAGGTACGCAACGAGCAAAGCTTGAAAGCTTCATTGAAAATGAAGACTTCTTTGTTGCTAACGCGCAGTTTATTAGCTCTGAGGAAATCGATGAGCAAGAGCAAGATATTTTCATCAGCAGCGCAATAAGTCAGTTTGAAGGCTATGTAAAGCTCAATAAAAAAATCCCACCAGAGGTATTAACATCAGTCAGTGGGATTGATGAAGCGCCACGCCTTGCTGATACGATGGCAGCACACATGCCGCTTAAGGTGCCAGAAAAGCAAAAAGTACTTGAGATTGCCAGTGTAACGGAACGTCTTGAATATTTAATGGCGTTGATGGAAGGTGAAATCGATTTATTGCAAATTGAGAAGAAAATTCGTACCCGCGTTAAAAAGCAGATGGAAAAATCGCAGCGTGAGTACTACCTCAATGAGCAAATGAAAGCCATCCAAAAAGAATTGGGTGAACTTGATGATGTACCAGATGAATTCGAAGCGTTGAAAAAACGTATTGAAGAGTCGGGTATGAGCACTGATGCACAAGAAAAAGCAAATTCAGAGCTTGCCAAGCTAAAAATGATGTCACCAATGTCGGCAGAAGCGACAGTCGTGCGTTCATACATAGATACATTAATTAATGTACCGTGGAAAAAACGCTCAAAAGTGAAAAAAGATTTAGCTGGTGCGCAAAAAATCCTTGATAGCGATCACCACGGTCTTGATAAAGTAAAAGAGCGTATTATTGAATATCTTGCGGTTCAGCAACGTACTAATAAACTAAAAGGGCCAATTTTATGTTTAGTAGGGCCTCCAGGTGTTGGTAAAACGTCATTAGGCCAATCGATTGCACGCTCTACGGGTCGTAAGTACATACGTATGGCGCTGGGTGGCGTACGCGACGAAGCTGAAATTCGTGGTCATCGCCGTACTTATATTGGCTCAATGCCAGGTAAGCTAATCCAAAATATGAGTAAAGTGGGTGTTAAAAATCCATTATTCTTATTAGATGAAATTGACAAAATGTCTTCGGATATGCGTGGTGATCCAGCATCGGCTTTATTAGAAGTACTCGATCCTGAGCAAAATAGTCATTTTGCTGATCATTACTTAGAAGTTGATTACGATTTGTCGGATGTAATGTTTGTTGCAACATCTAACAGCTTTAACATTCCTGGCCCATTATTAGATCGGATGGAAGTTATTCGTTTGTCGGGTTACACCGAAGATGAAAAGCTAAATATTGCAAAAGAGCATTTAATTGTTAAGCAAGTTAAACGCAATGGCTTAAAAGACGACGAACTTGTTTTAGAAGACAGCGCTATAATTGGCATTATTCGCTATTATACCCGCGAAGCTGGCGTACGTAATTTAGAGCGCGAAATATCTAAGTTATGTCGCAAAGCCGTTAAGAATATCTTGCTTGAAAAAGGCACTAAAACCGTCACTATCAATGCACAGAACCTTGAAGATTTCTTAGGTGTACAACGCTTTGATTACGGTAAAGCAGAAGACGGCGATCGTATTGGTCAAGTAACAGGCCTTGCTTGGACTGAAGTAGGTGGTGATTTACTGACGATCGAATGTGCTGCGATGCCAGGTAAAGGGAAGCTAAGTTACACCGGTTCACTTGGCGATGTCATGCAAGAGTCGATTCAAGCTGCTATGACTGTTGTGCGTAATCGTGCAGATGAATTTCGAATTAACAGTGATTTTTATGAAAAACGTGACATTCATGTACATGTGCCTGAGGGAGCAACACCAAAAGATGGACCAAGTGCAGGTGCTGCAATGGTAACTGGTTTGGTTTCAAGTCTTACGGGTAATCCTGTTCGTGCTGATGTTGCAATGACGGGTGAAATTACGTTGCGTGGTGAAGTATTACCAATAGGTGGCTTAAAAGAGAAGTTACTAGCGGCCCACCGAGGTGGTATTAAAACCGTTATTATTCCAAAAATTAACGAACGTGACTTAAAAGAGATCCCTGACAACGTATTGGCAGGCCTTGATATTCACCCTGTTACTTGGATTGATGAGGTTTTAAAACTTGCTTTAGTACACCCAGTTGAGAGTTTTTCAGTCGAAACACCAAAAAACCAGTAAAAAAGCGAAAAAAAGTGCTTGAAAGGGCTTTTCAAATCTAGATGGTATGATAAGTTAAGCACTGGTTTTCAAGCCTAGGCCTTATGTGGCCTAGGCTGAAGAAAAAATACAATCGTATGAGCATGAAAAAGTTTGCTCTAAAATTTTCAAAATAGTGATGTTAGTTTAAAAAACAATCGCTCTTGATAATAACAATGAAAGAGGATGATATTGTGAATAAATCTCAATTAATCGATCAAATCGCAGCTGACGCTGACATTTCTAAAGCGGCTGCGGGTCGTGCACTAGATTCATTCATCGAGTCTGTTTCAGGCGCTCTTAAAGATGGCGATTCAGTTGCTCTAGTTGGTTTCGGTACTTTCTCAGTACGCGATCGTGCCGCTCGTTCAGGCCGCAACCCACAAACTGGCGAAACAATTCAAATCGCTGCAGCGACTATTCCAGCTTTCAAAGCTGGTAAAGCGCTAAAAGATGCATGTAATAGCTAATCACTGTTTTAGTAGGTTAGTTTTGGCAGTGTAAGAAGTTAGTCGCTTTTTAGCACAATTAACTATCTTTATCGCCAACTGCTTCAAGAAAAAAAGCGTATCTGGTAAGATACGCTTTTTTTACATGAGCAAGGCGATTTCTGCCTCGAATAGAATAGAGATAAATAAATGCTTGAGAAAATAAGAGAGGGTTCGCAAGGACCAGTAGCAAAAGTTATTTTAGGCGCGGTAATTTTATCTTTTGCCTTAGCAGGGATCGGTGGTTACCTAGGTCAAACCACAGAACAACCCGTTGCTGAAGTAAATGGAGTTAAAATCAGCCAAACCGAATTTAGCCGAGCACTACAAAATGAACGTTCACGCTTGGAACAACAATTTGGTGAATATTTCGCGCAAATTGCTGCAGATCCAAATTATATGGCGCAAATTCGCCAAGGTGTGGTTGATCGTTTAGTACAACAAGAATTACAAACGCAACTGGCTGCAGAGTTAGGCCTTCGTGTAAGTGATGATAGTGTTAAAAAATCAATTTTAGAACTGCCTTACTTTCAAATTGGTGGAAAATTTAATAACGATCGCTATTTACAAGTTATTCGTCAAATGAATTTTCAACCAGAAGCATTTCGTGAATACCTTCGTGAAGAAATGACTCGTAGCCAGCTTGTATCAGCTGTTGCAGGCAGCGATTTTGCTTTGAAAAATGAATTAACAAGCGCGATTGCACTACAACAACAAACTCGTAGCATTGATTACATTGTAGTTAGCAAAGAAAGCCTACAAGACAGTATCGTTGTTAATGAGCAAGAAATTGCAGATTACTACGATTTAAATACATCACAGTTTTTAGCTCCAGAACAGGTATCAGTAAGCTATATTGACTTAAATGCTGCGAACTTAAACCTTGAAACGAATGTGACTGAAGATGACGTTAAAGCGTATTATGAGCAAAGCAGTGCGCAATATATAGAACCGGAAAAACGCCGTGTATCACATATCTTAATTGATAGCAGTGAAAACGATGATGCAGCTAAAAGTAAAGCTGAAGATTTATTAGCACAATTACAACAAGGCGCTGAGTTTGCTAAATTAGCTGAATCATCATCTGATGATATTGTTAGTGCTGAAATGGGCGGTGATTTAGATTGGATCGAACGCGATATGATGGATCCTGCATTTGAAGACGCTGCGTTTGCACTTGCTGCAAAAGGTGACTTTTCAGAGGTTGTACAATCGGAGTTCGGTTACCATATAATTCAGTTAACAGATATCCAAAGCCAACAAGTAAAAGCGTATGATGCGGTTAAAGCTGATTTACGTGCAGAACTAGAGCGTACTGAAAAAGTAAATGCGTTTTATGAAAAGCAAACAGAAATGGCTGGAATTGCATTTGAGATTTCAGATACTTTAGTTGATGCAGCTGAAGTTGCCGGTGTTGAAGTACAAACAACGGCGCTAGTTGAACGCAACGCATTACCAGCACCACTTAACACACCCGCAGTGATGAGAGCATTATTCTCGCCAGACGTGCTTGAAGATAAAATGAATTCAGAAGTACTAGAAATCGGTGATGAGCACGTTATTGTGGTTCGAGTTAGCGAGTATGTGCCTGCAACGACAAAACCACTTGTAGATGTGTCTGAACAGATAAAAGCGCGTTTAGTGAGCCAAAAAGCATCAGAACTTGCTAAAGAGAAAGCAACTACCTTATACGCAGAAATTAAAGCAGGTAAGAGCTTAACAAACGTAGCAACTGAGCAAAGCTTAGAACTACGCCAAGAGGCTACACTGACACGTCAAGCATATACGGTTTCTCCAGCAATCGTTCAACACGCCTTTAAAATGGCTCATCCAAGTACTGCTCCAGTAGTTGAAAAGGTTGAGTTAAATAACGGCGATGCAGCAATTGTTGCTCTTAAAACAGTGACAGATGCAGCTATTGAAGGCGAAATCGAAGCGCAGCTTAAGCAAAATATTACAATGGCCCAAGTTAACAAAAACTACATGGTATTCATTGAAGCCTTAAAAGCAAACGCTGAGTTAAACTTGCCGGTAGCACCACAAGCCGCAGAATAAGTTTTATTCTAATAAATAAAAAGGCGCCAATGGCGCCTTTTTTGTTTTTCACTGACAGTATGCTAGGGCGTGTTGACCTTTCGTGATTGATTTTGCAGCAGTCTATTTGGTATTTAGGCAAGGCAGCGCCTATGGTGTGTGGTGTTCCCCATAAATAGGCGATAACGCAGTATAAATGCCAAACATGCGCTGCCAAAGGGTTCTTCCTAGGGGCGTGAGCAGGACGCGGAAGCTTTGCTCAATTTTTACTTAGCTCACTCGATTCCAAACCTCGCGCCGCGATTAAATCGCCCCTAGATTAAATAAATTTCAATCCATAAAGGTCAGCACGCCCTAGTTTCCAACCGAGTATTTGCTGCGACGTTACAGAGTGATTTTATTTGTTAAATTGTTCAAATACTTATGCAAATTGGTATCAACTACTTAAATTTAGCAAACTTGTTTAGGTTACTTTTTAATGTACTTTGGTATAAGCTCAGTGCTTAAACGCAAATTTTATCAAAGGATCGTTATGAAATTCGAGCAGCTATTAAATAATTTTGATATGGGTATCTGTGTTGAACAGTTACAAAAAGAATCACTGTTAGATCTTGCATTACTATTTGTCGCTGTTGATGGTTCGATTGCAGAGGAAGAGTTAACTGTTGTTGAAACATGGGCGCATAAGATTGAGTGGAATTCAGCGATTAACCTTGATAACTACATTATTGATATGACAAGTAAATGTGTTTTGGCTGTACAAAGTGATGACATTGAGTCATTTATTCAGCATCGAATGACGCATATTGTAGATCAATCAATGAGGGTGTTTGTATTAGAGTTACTTAAACAAGTTATTGAAGCTGACGGTATTACTGATGAAAATGAAATTAAAGCGTTAAAAATTGTTGAATCATTAATTCAACCTGCTTAATGGGTATATTTTTATGCGCGGGTCGCCTCGCGCATATATTGAGGGTCAGCAGTTAAATAATTTTTGTGTTACGCGCGACTTAGGTGCTTGGAAAACATCTTCCGTTCTTCCATATTCAACAATCTCACCATGCTCAAGTACGACTAATTGATCGCTAATGTGGCGCACTAGACTTAAATGATGTGTTATTAAAATATAGCTTAAGCCAGTTTCTTGTTGTAATTTAAGTAGTAAATTTACGGTTTGAGCTCGTACAGAAGGGTCTAAAGATGATAACGCTTCATCAAGCACCACAACCTTTGGATCAAGAATCAACGCCCTTGCTAATGCAACACGCTGTAATTGACCGCCACTGAACATATGAGGGTAATAATGTTGGTGATCGTTTAATAAGCCAACCTTAGCCAGAGTGACCTTAATTTTTTCAACCCGCGTCTCTTTATCTAATGATGTGTTGTATTGTAAGCAATCATCAAGCATGTCACCAATGGTTAAACCAGGATTAAGAGAAGCTTCTGAATCTTGAAATATCATACGAATATGGCGACATTGTGTATCTCTTACGCCATTGTCTTCGATAATATTACCGTCTAAATATATTTGCCCGCTATCGGCGGTGCCTGCGCCTGCTAAAAGTTTTGCTAAAGTACTTTTCCCAGAGCCTGTTTCGCCAATGATTGCCAGAGTTTCCCCCTTTTCTAAGCAAAACGAAATATTTTTTAGGACACTAAATTGTTTACGTGAAAATAAGCTTGCACGTAAATTAAAGCTTTTAGATAAGGCTTGCACCTTTAATAGTGGCTGCATTATTTCATAGCCTTAATTAATGGAAAATGACACGCATAGCTATGACCATGCTGCTTTGTTGATGGGGGAGTCACTACACAGGCTTTTTGTGCTTGTGGACAACGAGGACCAAGGCGGCAACCAATTGGTAAATGCTGCAAAGTAGGTATTGTGCCTTTGAGTGCGTAAAACGGTTCTTTATGAGCAAGGCCATGCTCATAATCAGGTAAGCTTTTTAACAATGCTTGTGTATAAGGGTGGCGAGGATGGGAGAATATACGTTGTGTAGGGCCAGCTTCAACCATCTGTCCACAATATAGAACGTGTATTCCGTGAGACCAGTCTACAATTTCCTCTAGCTCATGGGAAATCATTAAAATCGACATGTTCTTAAGTTGGTTTAAACTTTTTAATAATCGAAAAACCTGTGCCCGAGTTGTACTCTCAAGTGCCGTTGTTGGTTCATCCGCAATGAGTAATTTTGGCGTTCGTGCAATAGCCATCGCAATCATTACTTTTTGACAGACACCTTCAGAAAGTTCATGCGGGTAGCTGGTAAGTACTTTTTCATGATCTTTTATACCGACCTTATGGATTAATGCTTTGACTCTATCTTTACGTTCTCGATTTCGCTTTAAGAAAAAGCCTGAACTGTGCACTGCCGGTAAGGTTTCAGCTATTTGGTCAAATATTTTTGCCGTTGGATCAAGGCAACGACTTGGATCTTGGTAGATCATAGCAATGTCTTGGCCAACAATTTTTCTACGTTGTTGGCTTGATAAGCGCATTAAATCAACACCGCGCCAGTGCATTCGGTCAGCGGTGATATGCCAGCGTTCATTTAAAACTCCAACAATAGCTTTTGCTATTAAGCTTTTTCCGGATCCAGACTCACCAACTAATGCATGCACTTCACCTTCTTTGAGGCTCAGGCTCACTCTGTCGACGGCACGTATTACGGTATCAGATGTACGCAGCTCTATGGTTAGATTTCTAATGTCGAGTAATTGCATTTAGTCTGCCTTTCGTGCTTTTAGTACTTGTCGCAGCCCATCACCAACTAAGTTAGTAGATAGGACCGCTAAAAAGAGTAATACACCCGGTAAGCCCACAGTCCATGGCGCTAGGTAAATTAAACCTAAGTTTTCTGCTAAGATAGCGCCCCACTCAGTGGTGGGGGGTTGAGCACCTAGCTTTAAAAATCCTAATGCGGCAATATCTAAAATAGCGGTTGATAAAGCCATAGTAAAAATAACCACAATGTGTTCATAAATATTTGGAAAAATCCCACGCGAGAGAATATGCCAATTAGAGGCGCCATCAAGTTTAAATGCAGTGATGTAATCTTTATTTAGCTCAGTCACTATAAGATTGCGCACAGAATGAATAAACTGTGGTAGCAGCGCGAGAATAATCGCCCACACTGTGTTCATTAACCCAGGGCCTAAAATTGCGATAATGATAATAGCTAATAACAGAGATGGGATTGATAATGTAATATCAAGAAGGTGATTTAAAAAGCTAGAGCGAATGCCACGGCTTATCCCTGCAAACGTGCCAACTACCACACCAATGACCGTTGTTAGTAATGCTGCGACAATTGAGAGTCCAAATGTATAGGTTGCGCCATTCATTAACCTTGATAACACATCTCGGCCTAGGTCATCTGTACCAAGTATAAAACGCACATCGCCCATTTCATGCCATGAAGGAGGGATCAGCAGTGCTTCACTGTGCTGCTGATTCACGCCATAGGGGGCAATCAATGGAGCGGCAGCAGCGAGAACTGCAAAAGCACTAAAAAGCCATAGCCCAACAACTGCCGGGTGATTGGATTTGAATTTGCGCCAAAACCGCGCTAATGGCGACTTATTCGACTCTTCTGAAAATAAATTAAACTTTGCCATGCGCTTGGTTCCGTGACAGCGGGTCGAATAAGGTATAGGTGAGTTCGGCAACAATGGTTGCAAGGATCACAAACATTGATACGGCCAATAAGCCACCCTGTATAGCAGGGTAGTCTCGTTGGTAAATGCTATCTATTAGCCAGCGACCAACGCCTGGCCACGAGAATATAACTTCAGTGATCATCGCCAGGGTGATCAAGGTACTAAACTGTAAACCAATTTGTTTTATTACAGGCAGCAGTGCATTACGCAGTGCATGGTGCATTATGAGTTGGGCACGGTTTAGGCCTTTGGCTCGTGCGGTTTTAATATAACTCTGTTCGAGTACATTGAGCATTGAGTCTCGGGTGAAACGAACTAACACGGTAGTTGGGTACATGGCTAATACAATTGTGGGCAGTGTTAAATGATGCAATGCATCTAGCATAGCCATGCCTGAATATGGAAAGTCAGCCAGCGCTATATCAAGTAAAATAAAGCCGGTTTGCGAGGGGATTTCATAGAGCAGCCCCATTCTTCCAGACATCGGAAACCACCCTAGTTGCAGTGAGAACACCATAATAAGGAGTAAGGCTAGCCAAAAAACAGGCATTGAATAACCAATAAGAGTCGTTGAATTTATCAGTTTATCAGGCCAGCTTTTTTGGTATGCCGCAGCAATAATCCCTGCAGGTACGCCAAAGGTGACAGAAATAACTAAGGCGTAAATACTTAACTCTAATGTGGCTGGAAATAAATCGATAATATGACTAAAAACACTGTCTCCAGAGGCAAATGAAAGCCCCCAGTCACCTTGCAAAATACGTCCTAAAAAAGCAAAATATTGCATTAAATAATTGTCGTTAAATTGATACTTATCTTGTAGTTCGCTCGTTTGTGAAAAGCTTGTATTAGTAATGCCACTTAAATTACTTAAAGGGTCACCTGGAAATAAATAGCTCAAGGAGAAGGTAAACACACTGAGCGTTACCATCATAAAAAGTAATAAACCTAAGCGGCGCATTATATAATCAAGTATCATTATTTTTTCCTCGCATTTGCTAAGGAAATAGCCCCAAACGGACCAAGTTGAACCCCTTCAACGTCAGCACTGCGTGCTTGGAAGCGCATACCATGTGCCAGTGGGAGCAATGGTAACTCTTGGACAATCATAGTTTGAGCTTGTTGATAATATGTTTTGCGCATTGCCAAATCAGTTGTGTCGAGGGCTTGAGTGAGTAATAAGTCAAACTCAGGGTTGCACCAATTTGCTGGATTTTTACCACTAAAGGTTGCTGTGCAACTGAGCAATGGACTAAAAAAGTTATCGGGGTCTGGGGTGTCAGCTGCCCAACCAAGTAAGACGCTGTCGTGGCGGTGTTCACCAATACGTTGAATAAATGTGTTCCATTCGTACTCTATAATGCTCACGTTTATACCAATTTGTCGTAAATCACTCTGCATAAGCTCAGCCATTTTTCGTGCATTGGGATTATAAATACGGCTCACGGGCATTGCCCAAATAGTCATATCAAAGCCGTTGGGTAATCCTGCATCGGCCAATAGTTTTTTTGCCAAATCAGGGTCAAATCCCGGTAATTTAGTTTGTGCTTGAAATGCCCATGATGTTGGCGGCAGAATAGACTTTGCACGAATGCCATTACCGTAATACACAGCTTGCATAATTTTTTCAATATCAATGGCATGAGCAAGGGCTTTACGTACTCTTAAGTCATCAAATGGTGGACGCTGTGTATTAAACGCCCAGTACCCGATATTAAGGTTAGTCTCTTTTTGTACGACAATGTCATCACGTTGAGCAAGAATACTCAGTTGTGTACTGCTTGGGTGGGCGGTGATATCACATTCTTTAGTGAGCATTTTTGCAATACGGGTTGTGCCATTAGGTGTAATGTCATAAACCAATTGCTCTAGAACAACTTTGTGCTTCCAATAGTCAGGGTTACGATAGTAACGAACCAAATGATCACGTCTGTATTCTTTATAAATATAAGGGCCAGTGCCAACCGGATATTGATCAAATAAGTTGGTTTGCTCGCGTTCTTTTAACTGCAGGGCATATTCACGAGACAGCAAAACAGCAAAGTCTGTTGCCATATTGGCTAAAAAGCTACTCTCTGCATTAAATAATTCAAACCGGACTTGGTGATCAGATACACGGACAATTTGCCGAATTAGCTGATCTATCCCCACGCTTTGAAAATAAGGGTAATTGGCATCGCCAACAAAATGGTATGGATTATAGACATCAAATAAACGGCTAAAGGTGAATATCACATCGTCAGCGTTAAAATCTCTGCTGGGGGTAAAGTAAGACGTAGTATGAAATTTTACATCTTTACGCAAGGTAAAAGTGACCGACTTTCCATCTGGACTTATTTTCCAATCAGTTGCCAGCTCACTTTTAAACTCTGCCGTAATAGGGTCAATACTGATCAAACGGTCATATAACTGATTTGCAATGATATCAATGGTTGAGCCTGTGGTTGTAACCTGAGGATTAAACGATACGGGGTTTGCCTCAGCGCAATAGACTAAGCCTTGATTTTTTTCTTCGAGTGTTTTTTCTTTGGTATCTAGGCAGCCTGTAAGGCATAGCGTAATAATACCAAGTAACAATTTATACACTTGCTTAGCCCCTGACTATGACTGTTGATCTAGTAAGTTATATTTTTTTAAATAACCTCGTAATTGATGATACGTTAAACCGAGTATTTCTGCAGTTTTCTTTTGATTAAACTGGCTGTGCTCAAGCGCTTTATTGATCAAATCGATTTCGAATTCATTGGAAAGATCTTTTAAACTACACGGAAATTGAATGGGGGCAGCGCTATGTGTGATCACACTCTCATTTGGCGTAGTTAAAACAGGCGCGGCTTCGAGTGTTTTTACAGGTGCTTTAATACGATGTTTTGGTCTGAACTTGCTTTCAAAAGGGTCTAAAATAATCTGGTGAACGGGGATATGTTCATTGCCGTGGCGATACAGACTTCGCTCCACTACATTTTTAAGCTCACGAATATTACCGGGCCACTCATATGACTGTAAAATATCAACAGCACTACGAGTAAAACCACTGAATAATTGCCATTCAAGATCACGCGCCATGTTGATTGCAAACTGCTCAGCTAACAGCATAATATCTTCTTGGCGTTCTCGCAGCGGTGGCAGTGTAATAACATCAAATGCTAGGCGATCGAGTAAATCGCTTCTAAATTCGCCTTGTTCAGCTAGGTAAGGTAAATCTTCATTGGTAGCGCATACTAATCGGGTGTCGACTTTTATAGTTTGTTTACCACCGACTCGCTCAAACTCACCATATTCAATGACACGCAGCAGCTTTTCCTGAACCATCGCAGAAGTGTTTGCGAGTTCGTCTAAAAAAAGTGTACCGGCGTTTGCGCGTTCAAATCGTCCTTCATGGCGTTTGCTCGCCCCTGTAAATGCACCTGTTTCATGACCAAACAGCTCACTTTCAAGTAGGTTTTCGTTCAATGCAGCGCAGTTAAGTTTAATATAGCTTTGCTCCCAACGTTTTGACAAGAAGTGCAAGCGGGCTGCTATTAGTTCTTTACCTGTGCCTCGCTCACCAATAATAAGGACCGGCTTATCTAAACTTGCTAGCTGCGAAACCTGATCAAGCACAGCTAAAAAGCTGTCTGATTGGCCGAGTAAATTGTCTTGTTGGCGAAATTGGCTCATATTCCCTAACTCTTAGTCATTTTTACTAACTGTTAGTGTATTTCATAATTGCAGAGAACTAAAGGAATTTGTATTTTTAGTTTAACTTTTTGAAAGTATTAATGTATTTTATATTTTATAAAGTTGGCAAGCATATTGTAACAGTAACTGTAGACCAATTAAGTTAAACATCACAGAGGTAAATATTATGGGAATTTTTTCGCGTTTTGCAGATATCGTTAATTCTAATATCAATGCCATTTTAGATAAAGCAGAAGATCCTGAAAAAATGGTACGTCTTATCATTCAAGAAATGGAAGACACGTTAGTTGAAGTTCGTTCAACCTCAGCTAAAACGTTAGCAGAGAAAAAAGAATTAGTGCGTCGTGTAGATACATTAAAAGCGCAAGTAGCTCAGTGGCAAGATAAAGCTGAACTCGCATTGAGTAAAGATCGTGATGATTTAGCTCGTGCAGCATTACTTGAGAAGCAAAAATCTGCTGAAGCGGTAGCAGCCGTTGAAAGTGAATTAAGTCATGTCGAAACACACATTGACAAATTACAGCAAGAAGTGAGTACGTTACAAGATAAGCTTGCAGATGCAAAAGCGCGTCAAAAAGCGATTATCTTACGTCAACGCTCTGCAGAGTCACGCCTTGAAGTGAAAAAAGCATTGGATAGCTCTAAAGTTGAAGATGCCCTTAATCGCTTTGAACGTTACGAAACGAAGATTGATGGTCTAGAATCACAAGTAGAATCGTACGATTTAGGTAAAAAGTCATTGGCTGATGAGATTGCAGACTTGCAACAAAATGAGCAAATTGATGACGAGTTAGCAGCACTCAAAAAGAAGTTAGCTGATAAATAAAAATATATGGGGCCCGTGTGCCCCTGCTTAAACTATCAAATACGGATTGTCAGGAGAGGGTTATGTTTGATTCAGAGGTAATAATTGTACCATTTGTTATGTTTACGATTTTTGTCGCGCCACTGTGGTTGATTTTACATTATCGTAGTAAAAAACAAGTAAGCCAAGGCTTGAGCGAACACGAACATCGCCAGCTGCTGGAACTTGCACAAAAAGCTGAAAAAATGGCCGACAGAGTTGAAACATTAGAAGCATTGCTTGATCAAGAGGCACCACAGTGGAGGCGTAAAGTATGAGTACCAAACGCGAATTATTAAGAGACCCACAACGTGGAAAAATAGCGGGTGTATGTGCAGGGCTAAGTGATTACTTCAATATGGAGTTATGGTTAGTTCGCATTATATTTGTCAGTGCAGTCTTATTGACTGGCGGTCCATTATTTGTAGTGGCGTATATTGCAGCCTGGTTTATTTTAGACAAAAAAGACTCGTCGACACAGTTTAAAGATCAGTCAAGTAAGCATGACGATCCGTTAGAAGTAAAATTTAAAGTATGGCAAAAAGGTGAGCCGCCTCGTCGCGCTTTACAAGATTTGAAAGATCGTTTAAATCGTGTTGATATACGTTTACAAGATATGGAACGCTACGTTACTTCAACCGAGTTTACGGTTAGCCGTGAAATTAATAAGCTTTAAAGGATTCAATAGCACTTTAGCTGCCTAATACTTATGCCGCTGAGGTGCTCAATCATTATGATTAACACTTCATTTGCAAAAAGCACATTAAAAAAAATAAAGGGCGGAGCGCAAAAAGCCGTACATCGCAGTTTAGATCAGCATGTAAAATTAGCAGTTACAGGCTTAAGTGGCAGTGGTAAAACTGCGTTCATTACAGCTTTGGTGAAACATTTGACTAGCCAGGCGAATGAAAAAAACTTACCGTTTTTTGATGTTATGCAACAGCAGCGTCATATCGCTACAAGAATAGTTCCACAAGAAGCCCTGACAATTCCTACTTTTGATTATCCTAAAGCTTTGAGTGCATTACTGCCTACAGAAGGGCAACCAAGGTGGCCGTCATCTACTGAGCGTATTAATACCCTGCGCCTTGCAATCAAGTATCGTAGCGATAGCGGTTTACGAGGACACTTTTCACCGCAGTCAACTTTGTATCTAGATATCATTGATTACCCCGGTGAGTGGT
The DNA here is from genome assembly GCF_045064175.1 of Pseudoalteromonas sp. Ld20. Classification (NCBI taxonomy): domain Bacteria; kingdom Pseudomonadati; phylum Pseudomonadota; class Gammaproteobacteria; order Alteromonadales; family Pseudoalteromonadaceae; genus Pseudoalteromonas; species Pseudoalteromonas sp. Ld20. Next base: position 40,745 of record NZ_JBISHB010000043.1, on the reverse strand, counting down.
TGCTGGATTTACCTATGCTACAGCAAAGTTATCGACAATGGAGTGAGCAACAATACACGTTATTACAACAGCCTCCACGAGTGGAAAAGTCACAGGCATTTTTAACTGCACTTGCAGCCCTTGATTTACATGCGCCAGTAGATGAGAGCGCGTTAAGTGGCATTGCCACACAATATCAAGCTTTGCTTGTTGGCCTTAAAAAAGACACTAAACTTGCCATGTTGCAACCTGGGCGGATGTTAATGCCTGGAGAACTTCAAGGCGCACCACTGTTACTGTTTTTTCCAGTTGCAGGCTATACAGAGGAAGCGATTGCGGGTTCTAATTTAGCGCATTTACAAAAACGTTTTGATGCGTATGTAAAAGAGGTGGTAAAGCCTTTTTATAGCCAACATTTTCGACATTTTGATAGGCAGATTGTATTAGTAGATGTGCTGAGCGCGCTGAATGAAGGACCTGAAACACTGCAAGAGCAGGGCGATGTAATAAAGCAATTACTCGCACATTTTAATTATGGTGAAACAGGCTTTTTAAAACGTTTATTTAAACCGAATATAGATAAGTTACTTTTTGCGGCCAATAAATCAGACCATATAAGTGGTGTTCATCATAAAGATTTGGCTCTACTGCTGGATTCATTAGTTCATGAGCAAAGTAACCACTTAAAGTTTGATGGTGTAAAAATTGAAACAATGGCAATGTCATCAATCACTGCCACCATGCCAAAACAAGTGACGGAACAAGGCAAAACACTTAATTGTATTTATGGCTTGCCGTTATTAGAGTCGCAATGGTTAACTTATTTACCGCCACAACCACCAATGCGAATGCTTAATAAAGATGAATGGCCAAGCCATGGTTTTGAGTTTTTATCATTCTCGCCGATGCCAAGCCCTGACAAGCAGCTAAAACATATACGTTTAGATCATGTCATGCAGTACCTTTTAGGAGATAAACTAACATGAGCGAGACAGCTTCACGTTTTCAAGCTGGCCGACGTATTGATACTGCGCCAGAGCCATTAGAAAAAGAGTCCGAATTAACCACTGCAAAAGTGATTGATCAAGGTGAGTATGAGCACAGTGTTGATGATCTACCTGAAGCTGATATTGATTTAACCCCAGTGTATAAAAAGTCAAAATGGCAAACCCTCAAAGGGGTATTTGCTGTGAGCTTTATTGGCTTGGTGCTCCTTGAGTTTATATTTTCAATGGTTATTACCTTCCAGCAATCAATCATCTTTGGTTGCGTATATTTAATAGCTGTGCTCAGCGGTGTATTGTTATTAGGGCGTTTACTGTGGCGTGAGTATAGAATGTTACGTAGCTTAAAACGCAATCAATTACATCGCCATGAAGCAGACCGTTTACTCAATAGTGAGCAAGTAGGCGGGGCATTGCCTTGGCTTGAAAAGCTTAATAAGCATCAGCAGTTAACAGGATTTGATGAATTTAAAGCAAGTATTGATAGTCATCATAGTGATAAAGAAATTATGACTTTGTACGCCGATAGTTTACTAGTGAAGCAAGATACGCAAGCTAAAAAGCTCATTAACCGCTTTGCTACTGAGTCGGGTTTGTTAGTGGCATTGAGCCCTCTGGCGTTGGTGGATATGATGGCAGTGTTGTGGCGTGGCACTAAATTGATTGAGCAAATAGGCAAAATCTACGGTATCGGTTTTGGTTACGCCAGTCGTATTAAACTTTATCGTATGTTGATCAAACAAGTGATGTTTGTTGGTAGTGCAGAGTTAGTATCTGATTTAGCTGCAACGGCGCTGAGTGCTGAGCTTTTAGGCAAATTATCAGGGCGTGCAGCACAGGGCTTAAGTGCTGGGATATTTACCGCACGGATCGGTTATAAAGCTATGGAGCTAAGTCGTCCGTTACCGCGACTTGAGCATAAGCGCAGTTTGCTTAAAGGAACAGCGCAATTAATTGCCAGTAAAATCATGGGCCGAAAGCCGTCAGTATCAAAAGAGGAGTAACAAAAAAGGGGGACTGACAACATATATGTACAGTCTCCCTAAGATCCTGTACATACTCTAGCCATCTGAGCATCCGGCATGCTTGTGCTTTAGAGCGCGATACGTTTAATTATGACCTATTGATAATAATTAAAATGAGCAATAACAATGAATACACTCCACATCGACAGCCAGTGCATCCATGGTCCTGAAAAAGCCAACGATCCTCATGGTGCACTCACATCACCTTTATATCAAACTTCAACGTTTCATTTTAGCAGCGCCGCACAAGGAGCTGCACGCTTTGCAGGTGAAGAGCCGGGGTATATTTATACTCGATTAGGCAACCCAACAACAACCGAACTGGAACAAAAAGTGGCGCAGTTAGAAAGCTGCGAAGCGGCAGCTGCAACAGCGACCGGTATGGGGGCTGTTTCGGCGTCGGTATTAAGCTTCTTATCGCAAGGTGATCATTTAGTGGCATCAAGTGCATTATATGGCTGTACGTTTGCCTTTTTTGCTCACATGTTGCCGCGCTGGGGAATTGACGTCACATTTGTAGATATGACTGATGAGCAGGCATTGCGTGATGCTATAAAACCTAATTCAAAAATGATTTTTGCTGAAACACCTGTAAACCCAACCATGGCAATAATTGATTTAGCGCTAATAGGGCAAGTTGCAAAACGACATAGTTTAATCAGTGTGATCGATAACACCTTTCTCACACCGTTACTGCAAAAGCCCATTGATTATGGCATAGATTTAATTGTTCACAGCGCGACTAAATACTTAAATGGTCATGGTGATGTTGTGGCAGGGCTTGTGTGTGGTAGTCAAGAGCACATTACATTAATTAAGATGACGGTGCTCAAAGATATTGGGGCGACCATCAGCCCCCATGACGCTTGGTTGATTAATCGTGGCTTAAAAACGTTGGCGATCAGAATACAGCGCCATTGTGAAAGTGCGCAAATAATTGCCGAGTTCTTAGAGCAACACCCACAAGTGAATACGGTTTATTACCCGGGTCTAGAGTCACACCCTGGGTTTAAGTTTATTGGTAATCAAATGAAGGCGGCTGGTGGTGTTATTGCATTTGAGCTTAAAGGCAGCCTTAAAGATGGCGAGCAGTTTATTAATAGCACTGAGCTTTGCACGCTAGCAGTAAGCTTAGGGGATGCGGAAACACTTATTCAACATCCTGCATCGATGACGCACTCACCTTATACTCCAGAAGAGCGTGCAGCGGCTGGTATTAGTGATGGATTAATTAGACTTTCAGTTGGCTTAGAGGATGTTAACGATATTATAAGTGATCTTAACCGCGCCTTTACTTGTATAACTTGATTTGTAATTAAATGTTTACGGTAATTATCGCTTTTAGCCTCTGTTCTACTTGGTGTGTAAACTTAACTGTTTTTTGGTGTATATAAAGGTATACAAAAGGCATGTTAATGGCCTGCGCAGATATTGGCTCTGCTATTAAACTTTGGCTTACATTTGCTTAGTATCACTGCAACAGGTTCGGTTTAACACCAAGAAGGTTATAATGGCTAAAGCAAGTAAATACACCTCCAGAACACCAGATGAAAATGGTGTGATACATTGGAGCGATGAAGAAAATAAAATATGGTCAGAACTGGTCGCGCGTCAGCTTAAATGCATTGAAGGCAAAGCCTGTAATGAATACATGGAAGGCCTAAAAAAAATAAACTTGCCCCATGATCGTATTCCACAATTAAGTGAACTCAACGAAGTGCTGCTAGCCACAACAGGTTGGCAAGTAGCGCCAGTACCTGCGTTAATTGACTTCGACGAGTTCTTTCGTTTATTAGCGAACAAGCAATTTCCAGTTGCGACATTTATCCGTAGTCGCGAAGAGTTTGATTATTTACAAGAACCTGATATTTTTCATGAAATATTTGGTCATTGCGCTATGCTGACAAACCCAGATTTTGCTGAATTTACGCATAAATATGGACAGCTAGGTTATGCAGCGCAAAAGAAAGACCGTGTTTATTTAGCACGTATGTACTGGTTTACCGTTGAGTTTGGACTTATGCAAACCGACGATGGACTGCGCATTTATGGCGGTGGTATTTTATCAAGCCCTGGCGAAACACAGTATGTGTATTCAGATACGCCTGAAATCAACGCAATGAATGTACTTGACGTATTACGTACGCCGTACCGAATTGATATTATGCAGCCTTTGTACTACACCATTAATTCTATCCATGATTTGTTTGATATTTCACAATTGGATATTATGGCATTAGTAGAGCAAGCAAAAGAATTAGGGTTACACGACCCAAAATTTCCTCCTAAAGAAAAATTAGCAAGTTAAGGATTTAAGATGTCATCATTAAGCGCACAAAAATGCGAAGCCTGTCACGTTGATGCTCCAAAAGTATCGGATGAAGAGCTCGCAGAGTTAATTAAAATGATCCCAGACTGGGTGCCTGAAGTACGTGATGGTATTATGCAATTAGAGCGACTTTATAAATTTAAAAACTTTAAACAAGCCATCGCATTTACAAACAAAGTAGGTGATATGGCAGAGATAGAAGGCCATCACCCTGGTTTATTAACTGAGTGGGGCAAAGTAACAGTTACATGGTGGAGCCACTCTATTAAAGGGCTACATAAGAATGATTTTATCTGTGCTGCAAAAACAGATGAAGTATTCGCTGCACTATAAGTCAATACACAGTTCTGCCCAAAGGACATAAAAGGCGCTTAATGCGCCTTTTTTCATGTCTTATACCTAATTTTATATATTTGTATTTTTTACTTTTAGTTTTTTATTAAAAAATCCTGTCACCAGCATTGTACCGCTGATCACAAAAAATGCACCGAGCAAGGTATTAGAACCAATGGTTTCATCAAGTATTAGGTGCCCCCAGAAAATACCAAATAAAGGAATTAAAAAAGTCACAGTAAGTGCTGATGTTGGGCCAATATCATCAATCAATTTAAAAAATAAGATATAGGCTAATGCAGTGCATACAACGCCAAGTGTAAGTACTCCTAGCATAACGCTGGTGGAGGGCACTTCGCGTATCGGCATAAATAAAATTAGTGGTAAAACCATAAAGCTTGCCGCCCACATTGAACCATGTGCATTATTAAATGGAGTTAATTTAGGTGCGTATTTTGTGTAGTGTGATGCAATGGCATAACTGAGTGACGCACACAGCGCCGCTATAATTGCGATTAATGAGTCTGAATGAATACTAAACTGATTTTGTCCGACTAACAGCACAACGCCTGTTAACCCTAAAATTAAACCTAGCAGTACACTTTTGGTTGGCTTTGTCTTGGCCCAAAACATTCCAACAACGGCACCCCATATAGGTGTTGTCGAATTTAAAATAGACAAGGTTGATGCATTGAGTGTTTGTGCGGCATAAGCGAACAGCAAAAAGGGAAAAGCAGAATTAAGTGCGCCAATAATAAAGAAATGTTTATGGTGAGTTTTAAAAGCAAGTTCTTTAAAAACTGACGCTCGTTTTAAATATAATGCGACTAAAAAAAGTGTTAGCGCAGCAAACCCCACTCTAAGCTCAATGAGTATGGCTGGTCCTAAACTGGCTGCTGCCATACGCATAAATAAAAAAGAGGCGCCCCAAATTGCGGCGAGAATAAATAAGTGTAATAAACTTCTTAACGGCATCATTATAACGTTTTGGGAATTTAGCTAATTAGCATATCACTGATGCAAAGTTGGGCAAGCTAGAATCGGCACTATCATTGATTTCAGCTCAAGCTGATTTGGGCATATATTATAAAATTTAATATTGCGGCAAAGTTAACCACAGCGGTGAAGTTTGCTATAATTGCGCGTCTTTAATTCAAATTTATAAGGTAGTCGGGGTGGTAAACCTAGGTCAATTATTTGGTGAACTCAAAACGTGCTTAAGAAAAGATCAATTCATCTTTAAAAAACGCCTTCATGGCATAAAAAAAATAACTGATGAAACAAAACAAATTGCAGTGCTTGAAAAGATCACCGCTGACATTGCGCGCAGTCAACAATTGCGTGAGGTGCGTTTAGCTCAATTGCCAAAAGTTACTTACCCAGAGCAGCTGCCTGTTAGTCAGAAAAAAGATGATATTAAACAGGCGATAGCGAATAACCAAGTGGTGATCATCGCAGGTGAAACCGGTTCAGGTAAAACCACACAGATACCTAAAATGTGTTTAGAGCTGGGTCGTGGTGTTGATGGTTACATCGGGCATACCCAGCCACGGCGTTTAGCCGCGCGAACAGTTGCGGATCGTATTGCCCATGAAATGCAATGTGAGCTTGGTCAGCAAGTAGGTTTTAAAATCCGTTTTAGTGATCAAGTGTCTAATAATAGTTATATAAAATTGATGACTGACGGTATTTTACTTGCCGAAATTCAGCAAGATCGATTTTTAAATCAATACGATACTATCATCATAGATGAAGCTCACGAACGCAGTTTAAATATCGATTTTATTTTAGGCTATTTAAAAAACTTATTACCAAAGCGCCCAGACTTAAAAGTTATTATTACATCTGCAACCATTGATCCACAGCGCTTTTCAAAACATTTTAATGATGCGCCAATTATTGAGGTTTCAGGGCGGACATTCCCAGTTGATGTACGTTATAGGCCATTGATTGAAATTGACAAAGAGAATATGGAAGCCGAAGGCGATCAGCTACAAGGTATTTTTGATGCCGTTGATGAGTTGTGCCAAGAAGGCCCTGGTGACATATTAATCTTTTTAAATGGTGAACGGGAGATTCGAGATACTGCTGATGCATTGAGTAAACGTAATTTAAAAGGGGCTGATGTGCTCCCACTTTATTCGCGATTATCAAATGCAGAGCAAAACAGAATTTTCGCTCCGCATAGCCGTCGTCATATAATTTTATCAACTAACGTGGCTGAAACATCATTAACTGTACCGGGTATTCGTTATGTAATTGACCCAGGCACGGCGCGTATTAGTCGTTACAGCTACCGCACTAAAGTGCAGCGTTTACCAATTGAGCCAATATCACAAGCCAGTGCAAACCAGCGTAAAGGGCGTTGCGGGCGTGTTGAAGCCGGTATTTGTATTCGCTTATACGCTGAAGATGACTTTAATTCGCGTCCAGAATTTACTGACCCAGAAATACTACGTACTAACTTGGCGTCTGTTATTTTAAAAATGTTGGGATTAGGCCTAGGTGACATGGCGCAATTTCCGTTTGTACAAGCGCCGGACAGCCGTAATATCAACGATGGCTTAACATTATTAGAAGAGCTCGAAGCCGTTAAACCGACCAAGAGTAATCGCGACACTCAGCTAACTAAGTCAGGCTTAGAATTGAGCCGTTTACCCGTTGATCCACGGTTGGCTAAAATGGTATTAACGGCGCATAAGTTAGGTGCATTACGTGAAGTGATTGTTATTGTTGCGGCGCTATCGATACAAGACCCACGAGAGCGGCCGCAAGAAAAACGTGCAGCGGCCAACGAAAAACATGGCCGATTTGACGACCCTGATTCAGATTTTATTGCCTTTTTAAATTTATGGAATTACCTAGAAGAGCAGCAAAGTGAACTAAGTAATAGCCAGTTTAGGAAGTTGTGTCAAAAAGATATGCTCGCGTATATGCGTATTCGCGAATGGCAAGACATTGTTTATCAGCTAAGTACGGTATGCAACGAAATGGGCATGAAAGCCACAACAAACGTGGCTGATGGCGATAAAGTGCATCAAGCATTACTCAGTGGAATGCTTAGTCACATTGGTTTTAAAGATGAAAAGCAACTGTATAAAGGCGCACGAAACAGTCAATTTCATATTTTCCCAGGTTCAGGATTGTTTAAAAAGAGCCCTAAGTGGTTAATGTCGGCTGAGCTTGTTGAAACCAGTAAATTATATGCGCGCGTCAATGCCAAAATAAATATTGATTGGGTTGAGCCGTTAGCACAACATTTAGTAAAACGCAGTTACAGTGAACCGCACTGGGAGAAAAAACCAGGCGCAGTCATCGCATTTGAACAGCAAGTATTATATGGGTTGATCATTGTTTCAAAGCGCCGCTGTGTGTACAGCAATATAGATCCTAAAGTGAGTCGCGAGTTATTTATTCGTAGCGCGCTTGTTGAACAGGACTTAGGCCAAAACGAAGGTTTTTTACAATTCAACCGCGAGTTGATTGAAGATATTCAAACACTTGAGAATAAAAGCCGACGCCGCGATATTTTAGTCGACGAACAAACTTTATATACGTTTTACGATAAAAAAATTCCGAGCGATATTAATAATCGAACGGCATTTAACAAATGGTATAAAACGCAAAAGCAGCAAAACAAACATTATTTACAAATGACCCGTGATGATTTGATGCAGCACGGTGCAGACAGCATTACTGAGTTTGATTATCCCGATGTATGGCAGCAAGGTAATTTAATGTTACCGCTGAATTACCACTTTGATCCAGGCCAAGCAGTTGATGGTGTAGCAGTGCAAATTCCTGTCGCACTATTAAACCAAGTGCAAGAAAGCGGTTTTGACTGGCATATACCTGCATTTCGTCATGAATTAATTTGTGGCTTAATTAAGTCACTTCCTAAATCGTTGCGTCGTAACTTTGTACCCGCACCCAACTATGCAGATGCGGTATTGGCTGCTATAGAGCCTATGCAGGGGAACTTACTGGAAGCGTTAAGCACACGATTGTTGCGTATGACCGGCGTTAAGGTCGAGCCTGATGCATGGGATTTAACAACCCTTGCCACTCATTTACGTTTGCAGTTTGAAGTACGCGATGAAAAAGGGGGGGTGTTAGCACATGGTATGGATTTAGCTAAATTAAAAGCACAGCTGCAAGGTAAAGTGACGCAAACCCTATCAAAAGTGGCTGACAAAGGCATTGAAAAGAGCGATTTACTGACATGGGATTTTGGTAAATTACCGCTCTCGTATGTGAAAAAACAAGGCCAGTATGAGATAAAAGCATACCCGGCACTGGTGGATAAAAAATCATCTGCAGCAGTTGAGTTGTTTGATAATGAGATCAAAGCACACGCTGCTCATCAGCAAGGTTTACGTCGATTAGTGTTACTTAATGTTCCTTCGCCGATAAAATATTTACAACAAAACTTACCCAACAAAGCTAAATTAGGTCTATATTTCAATCCATTTGGTAAAGTCGCTGATTTAATTGATGATTGTATTGCAGCAGGGGTAGATAGTTTGCTCGTAAAACTCGGTGATGTACGAACAGAGCATGCGTTTGAACAAGTAAAGGAACAGGTCCGTGGAGAGTTAGGCGATACTGTCGTTGCTATTGCAACGCAAGTGGAGCAAGTATTAAGTATTGCGCATGCGTTGCATAAAAAGATGAAAGGGCGTGTAGATTTAACCATGATCACGGCGCACGGCGATATTAAAAGCCAATTAGAATCTCTAGTGTTTAAGGGGTTTGTATCCAATCACGGGGCAGATAAATTAAGTGATTTAATCCGTTATTTAAAAGCAATAGAAAAGCGTTTAGAGAAACTACCTGTTGACCCAAACCGTGACAGATTATGCGTGCTTGAATTAGATAAAGTAGCGCAGGAGTATCAAAAGTACCTTAAAAAGATACCACAAGGGATGCCTATTCCAGAGTCGTTACAGACAATTTTTTGGATGCAGCAAGAACTGAGAGTATCCTTATTTGCACAAACGTTAGGGACACCTTACCCGATATCAGGAAAGAGGGTTCTGAATGCATTAAAAGAGCATGATTGATCAATATTTAAGCTTGCATTTTATTGCAAGCTGAGTACCTTAAAGGAAGGATTTATTTTTGAACATAATGAAGGAACAAATATTTACTATGCCCTCAGCAGATAAAAAAAATCTACGTTTGCTTGTTGTTGATGATGAGTACTTTAATTTTGAAATGCTTAAAGGCGCACTATCAGCAAGTTTTGAACTAAGTTATGCTGATTCTGGAACTCACTGTTTATCATCAGCGATAGCCAATCCACCAGATGTAATTTTGCTTGACGTGTGTATGCCGGGATTAGATGGTTATGATACATGTAGGATGTTGAAAAATACGCCAGAAACGCGTCATATACCTGTTGTTATGGTATCGGGATTAGAGTCAGAACAAGAGCAAAAAGCCGGCTTTGAAGCGGGTTGTGACGCTTATGTCGTAAAACCCTTTTCAGTGGGTGGATTATTAGAAAAAATAAACACGGTCGTTTAGGAGAACAGTATGCTTAATGAAGAACAACGTAATTTCAAACGTATGCAGATCAACGCACAAGCAAAATTAGTAACAATAGAGCCAATTTCAGATCAGCATTTTGATGCGGTGTGTGTGGATTTAAGTGCGACAGGATTGTCAGTACATTTAGATGAGTTACTTGAAGTGGGCACAATTGTAAGAGTGAATATTAATTCGACAAGCGCAAATATAGCGCCACTTGATGCGACCGCTAAAGTGATCCGCGCCAGCAAAGAAAACGATGGCACGGTCACAGCAGGACTTGAAATCATGCATTTTAACTAGCGATTAGTAAACTTTACAGATCAAGCCTTTTAAGTAAAAACCTTCAGGGTAGCTGCCAGCAATAGGGTGATCGGCTGCTTGGTTTAAACGTTCCATAATCAATAAGTCTTTACCAGCATCAAGAGCTGCATCAGCAACCACTTTTTGAAACAAGTTTTGTTCCATTAACCCCGAACATGAAAAAGTGAGCAATGTGCCGCCAGGTTTAAGTATTTGCATTGCAATCATGTTGATATCTTTATAACCACGACACGCACCAGTAAGCTGGGCTTTATTATCCGCAAATTTTGGTGGATCCATAACGACTGTATCAAATAGCACGCCGTCTTCACGGTATTGACGTAATAATTTAAATACGTCTTGCTTAACAAAGTCCACTTTACTGAGATCAAGATTATTATGCTCAATATTGCGTTTAGCAGTATCTAGGGCTGGTTGTGATACATCAACATTAGTAACATGCTCACAGCCACCACGTAATGCGTACAATGAAAATGTACCTGTGTAGCTAAAGCAGTTAAGTACTTTTTTATCTTTAGAAAAACGTTCAAGGGCTGCACGGCTGTCGCGTTGGTCAAGGTAAAAACCTGTTTTGTGACCTTCAAGAATATCAACTTCGATTTTAAAACCGTTTTCTTCTATTAATACAGGCTGCTCAGGTTTATTACCCCATAATACACCCATCGTAGGTTCTAAACCTTCTTTGGTGCGTACTTCAACATCTGAGCGCTCATACACATCACAACCAGGGAAAATACTGATTAATGCGCCTACAATTTCACCTTTATGACGCTCAGCGCCAGCACTTAATAACTGACAAACGAGTACATTATCAAATTTATCAATAGTAACGCCTGGCAGAAAATCAGACTCCGCAGCACATAAGCGAAACCCAGTTAAACCACCTTCAATGATTACTTGTTCGCGTGCGTCGAATGCACGACGTAAACGACGCTCAAAAAATGCCTGATCAATGATTTCTTTTTCGTCAAAGCTCCATACTCGGGCTCTAATTTGTGAGTGTGGGCTGTAGGCGGCAGTTGCTAAAAATTTACCATCGTTATCATGGATAGTTACCGTATCACCTAACCCAGGTTTACCTTTTATTTTTTTTATGGCTTTTGAAAACAACCATGGGTGTTTTCTTTTTAGTGATTTTTCACGACCAGCTTGTAGGTATACGGCAGATGACATTGGGCTTCTCATTACAGATAAATTAGCAGGCTATTTTAGTGAAGCAAGGGCGAACATACAATGAATGTTTTGCACAAGCCCCTATAAGCACGGTAAAGTAACTGCAATTGATTGTTTTAATTTGAAACGACGTTATTTATGAACCAAGAAATTCCATTACCGGTGTCATTACAACAACTCGAAATTGCTTGTAAAGGGTTTATTACTGAAGTTGTGTGTGCCGATGTTGCTCACGATATTACCCATATTGAAAGAGTCGTACGCGTAGCAAAGCAGCTTTGCATTGCAGAGCAAGCCAATATGGCAGTGGTACTTCCTGCTGCATGGCTACATGATTGTGTAGCCGTTGCGAAAAACCACCCTGATCGTGCGAAAGCGTCAACGATGGCAGCAGATAAAGCGATTTCTTTCTTAGCTTCAATAGGGTATGACCAGCAATTTTTTACTGCCATTCATCATGCGATTGTTGCCCACAGTTTTAGCGCTAATATACAAATACAATCGGTAGAAGCACAGATTGTGCAAGATGCTGACCGTATGGATGCATTAGGTGCAATAGGCGTTAGCCGTTGTATGAAGGTTGGTGGGTCAATCAGCCGACATTTATATCACCCGCAAGATCCATTTTGCCAACAGCGTAAAGCGGATGACACACTATATACACTCGATCATTTTTTTATTAAGTTACTTCACATCGCAAAAAGTATGAACACGCCTTCAGCGAAAACGGAAGCAAAGCGCCGCACTGATTATATGTTGGCGTTTATAGAGCAGTTAAAGTCAGAAGTGGGGAAAGAACTATGACGTGTCCATTGTTAGTTGGGGTCGATCATTGCCATTTAAATGTGGCAAACCTTGCCGAGTCGCTTATTTGGTACGAATCAGTGTTGGGTTTTACAGTGATCCCAGAGCTGGCTTTTTGGAATGAAGGCACAGGCCCATTAACGTTAGAGGATCGAGGGGCAACTGTCAGACTTGCTCTTTTTGAAGGTGAGGGCACAAGTAAAGGGATTGCTTTTGGTGCGACAGGAGAGCAGTTTTTGGCGTGGTTGAAACATCTGAAAGACTTAAATATAAAAACGGTGCTGGCTGATCATAAAGTAACTTTTTCGGTGTATTTTAAAGATAATAGCGGTAATAGCCATGAGATCACATCACATGACTATCAGTATATTGCAGGCCACCTCAACAATTAGTTTTGATAGGTTGAGTAAATATCCATAATCGCATCAATTTGCGCTGTAAATAAATGGACAAGCTCAGGGTCAAAATGAACGCCGGCTTGTTCTTGCAAAAATTTTAGTGCATCTTCAATAGGCCATGGCTCTTTATAGGGGCGTTTTGAGGTCAATGCATCAAATACATCGGCAATCGCAACAATACGGCCTTCAATTGATATGTTTTTGCCTTGCAAACCGTTAGGGTAACCTGAACCATCCCATTTCTCATGATGTTCTATCGCAAGTAAGTGCGCCAATTGAAGCAAAGGTGACGAAGAGTTTTCAAGAATTTGCGCACCTATTTGAGCGTGCTCTTTCATATAATCAAACTCGCTTGCCGTTAGTTTTCCTGGCTTGAGCAATATCGCATCAGGGATCCCGATTTTCCCAATGTCATGCATTGGTGCCGCTTGCTTTAACAGCTCAGCATGCTCTTCATGCATGCCATAGGCAAGTGCAAGAATTTTACTGTATTTACTCATCCGAACAATGTGCTCACCTGTATCGGTGTCTTTATATTCTGCGGCTCGCCCTAAACGGTGAACTAAATCTACATGGGCTAATTTTAATTGCTCAGCCTGAATGAGTGATAAGTGTGTTTTTACTCTTGCACGAACGATTGCAGGGCTGATTGGCTTGGTTATGTAATCAACCGCGCCTAATTCAAAGCCTTTAAACTCATCGCTTTCATCACTCAATGCAGTAACAAAAATAATCGGGATATGTGTAGTTGTAGGGTTGCTCTTAAGGCGTTGACATACTTCAAAGCCATTCATATCAGGCATCATGATATCAAGTAGTATAAGCTTAGGTGGTTCTTTTTCAACTAATGCGAGTGCGGCATCTCCCGATTTAGCAAACGATAGACGATAATGTTTGCTTAAGACTTCACGCATTACTTTTAAGTTGGCGGGTTCATCGTCAACAATAAGAATTCTTGGGCGCTCAGTTATTAAGTCCATCATTGTGTTTCCATATTATCAGTCTGATTAAGTCGTTCAATTAATAATTTAAGGTTACTTTGGGCATTATCAAAATCAAATAGGTCAAAAGATTCTACTAAGGCAGTAACTTCACTTTGATAAATCTGTGGTGCACCAGCGGCTATTTTTGCTAAGAACTCATCGTTAAGCTCGGCGTTTTCAGCGTCTTTGAAAAGTAGTTCACACATTGATTTAAGTTCACTGAGTGATAACTCGCGTGTGTTTTTTTCAGGTTCATGGTGTGGCATGCAAGATGATGTCTTCTCGATTAAAAGCTGACTCACCGTATTTAACTCTGTTTGTAATTGTCTAATGAGTTGAGTTTGTTGCTGTAATGTTTGGCTTTTTTCTATTTCGGAGAAAAGCTTCATCATGGTTGGTAAACCTAAATTACCCGATAAGCCTTTAAGGGTGTGTAGTGTGCTATTAGCATTTTTTAATGCAGCTAAGCCATTTTTAAACATAGTGTCGTAAAGTGGGTGTTGTTCTTTTAAAAAACGCTGAATTTGTGTCAACTGCTTACATTTACTGCCCCAAAGCAGCTGCCCTTTTTTGAAATCTATGTGCAGCGCTGTTGGATCTGTGTGGGCAATCAAGGTTTCTTTTTTCAGTCCAAAACCCAAAACTTGCGAAATTTCTTGGTTTAGTTGGTTTATATCAACCGGTTTATTCGCAAATCCGTTCATTCCCGCTTTTTTCGCTGTTAGCTTATCTTGCTGTAAAACACTGGCTGTTAGCGCAATAATAGGCACGTTTTTTAACTGTCGTTGCTGCTCTATTTTACGTATTTTTTGCGTTGCTGTGATGCCATCACATTCAGGCATATGAATATCCATCAAAATAACATCAAAGTCTTGTTGCTCAAAAATGGCCAGCGCCTCTAAACCATTACACGCGGTGCTGACGGTATGCTTATCTCGAGAAAGTAATAAACGCAGTAGCTCAACATTTTGCTCAATATCGTCAACCACTAAAATACGCAAAGGAGGTAATTGTGTATGTAGGCCATCAAAGTAGTTAATTAAACTTTCATCTCCTTCACCAAGTGGGAGTGAAAAGAAAAAACAGCTGCCTTTATGTTCTTCGCTGACTAGATTAATAGAACCGCCCATTAATTCGACGAGTTGTTTGCTAATAGTCGTGCCAAGGCCTGTTCCACCAAAGCGACGGGTCGTGGTGCCATCAGCCTGTTCAAATGGCTGGAATACAGCTTTAAGGCGATCTTTGGCAATACCAATACCAGTATCTTGCACTTCAAAAAATAAATAATTGTTTTGAGTCGTACTCACGGTTACATCCACAGTCCCTTTTTCTGTAAATTTAATTGCGTTGCCAATTAAGTTTGTGAGTACTTGCCTGATTCTATCGGGATCGCCATAGTAGGCAGTATGCACTGACTCTTTGATGGTAAGGTTTAACGCTAGATCTTTCTTTTTGGCTTCTAACCAGAACGTTGAGATAATGCTGTCGAGCATAGGTTGGAGGTTAAAATGCACAGGCTCAATAGTCAGTTTCCCTTTTTCAAGTTTTGCAGAATCGAGGATCTCGTTAAGTAAGCGCAGTAGTGAGCGTGCTGCATTATTTACGGTGATCAAATGTTTTTGCTGCTCCTGATCAAGCGGAGTGTCCATCAATAAGTCACTAAAGCCAATGATTGAATTCATTGGTGTGCGAATTTCATGGCTCATATTTGCCATAAAGGACTGCTTAGCTTGCGCTGCATCTTCTGCGGCTATTTTGGCGAGCTTAAGCTTATCTTCGTATTTTCGTCGCTCGCTTATATCAACAAGCACACCGTCAATCCAAATAGCTACGCCATGCTCATTAAATTCAAAACTACCTTTCTCAAGTACCCAAATTAGATTTCCGTTACGGTGGCGTACTCGATATTCAATTGAATATTGCGATTTATCTGTAATCGCCTGATCAATTGCTTCGTTAATATGTGGAATATCATCTTTATAAAGTAAATTACCAAACTCGATATTTTTATTAATAAACTCAGAGGGTATGTAACCAGTTAGTTCATGAATACTAGGGCTGATAAAAATCATGCTCCATTGTTCATTTATATGGCAGCGAAAAACAACACCAGGCATATTATCCATTAAAGAGCGATATTGTTGCTCTTTTTTGACTAGGTTTTGTTGTAGGGTGCGCTGTTCGCTTAAGTCTGTGATAAAGCCAACGAACAAGGAATTATGACCAGGTTGGTTGACTTCGCCTATGCCAAGTCGGATAGGGAATAAGTGACCATTTTTATGTTTTGCGAACACATCACGATTAATGCCAATAACTTTCCCTAAATCAATATGGTCTGCTTTAGAAAGATAATCATCATGATGATTAGCAATGTCATCAGCCATCAGCATTTTAACATTTTTTCCTCGAACTTCGGCTTCACTCCATCCAAAAATACCTACTGCAGCATTATTAAAGCTTAGAATATGGCCAAGGTGATCAATTGTAACTATGCCATCAATCGCAGTGGATAAAATGGCTTCTAAGCGTGATTCGTTACCTGTTTTTTCTTCTAACAACATCCGGTAGCGAACCATGCCGTTTATAATAGCTACAATTGCCGTTAAAAGCATGGTAGAAAAAACGACA
Source organism: Pseudoalteromonas sp. Ld20 (assembly GCF_045064175.1). Lineage (NCBI taxonomy): Bacteria > Pseudomonadati > Pseudomonadota > Gammaproteobacteria > Alteromonadales > Pseudoalteromonadaceae > Pseudoalteromonas > Pseudoalteromonas sp. Ld20. Next base: position 24,233 of record NZ_JBISHB010000043.1, on the reverse strand, counting down.
CTGATGGCCACAAAGGTAAGTTGTGAATCTTTGCTACTGTCATTTAATAATGGGGATGTTGCAACAAATCGTGTGGCGGCCATTCCCATATAGTGCATGCCCGCAACGGCAAACCCGAGAATAATCGCACTGATCAGCCTTGCTTGAATAACTGTAAATTTAGGGAAATGCTGGCTGATATTAAAACGTGTGTACAAGGATATAAACGCAAGTACGACAGCCACAATAATTGATAAACCAAACATGAGTGGGTCATACCGAAGTAGCGGGCTCAACTCCATTGCTGCCATCCCACTATAATGCATGGTCCCGATACCTGCGCCTAACAAAACGGATGGTACGAGTAAATCTATGAATTTTTTATTACTTTTAACTAATAAAGAAATAGCCGTTAAACAAGCCAAAAAAGCAGGAATAAAAGAGAGGAAAGTGATTGCAGGGTCGTAGCTAATATTAGTACACAAAGAAAAAGCTAACATACCAATAAAGTGCATACTCCAAATACCACCAGAGAGCACGAGCGCAGCGGTTGAATTTGCGAGCCTTTGATAGCTCTTAAAGCGTGTTTCTTTTGCCAGATCAATTAAATATGCAGAGAAATAGGCCGCAAAAATGGCCGTTAAAATTGATAGCGTCACCAAAAAAGGGTTAAAAACACCATTTATAATTAAACTAGGGTCTTGATTCGTAATAAAAAACGTTGCAAGCATAATGGCTCAAAATATGGCTTATCCAATAAGTTCACTCATGGAATGCGACAGAAATTAACAAAAGCAAAGCACTTAAAATCAGTGCACTACATTATATAGGTTATAACTTTAGCATTATTAACAGTTGTTTTTATAGCGAGTTTTGCCCAAACCTGTAATTTATTATTCTTTCAACTTGAAAGAAGCCTAGCGAGTCATACGTTTTACAAAGACAACTACGAATAAAGCTAATGAGAAACTACCGCAAAATGCTTCTACAGCGGCGATAAAACGAGAAAATCCGGTTGGCGTAATATCGCCGTAGCCTAACGTCGTAAATGTAACAACACTAAAATAAAAACTATTGAGTAATGCTGATAAGTTATCATTGAAAGAAGCGGATAAATTTAGTTGGAGCGTTTCTCCGGCATATACAACGCCAAAGATAAAGTAGCAAAATGCACAAAAAATGATTAAGCCTAAGCTAAACCTAATGACGTTTTCAGGTTTTTCGCCATATCCACACAATAAGTTGATAGCACTGGATGCTAATTGTTTTTTAGAGCCTTTGGGGTATTGCGCATGGCGCATTCTTAATTCTTTATAGGTAAAGTTACCAGCGAGCTCGAAAAGACCTTGTTGTTCCGATGCTTTACGTAGGTTTCTAAATATTTCTTCAGATTGCTCAAATAGGTCTAGCGCAGTGTTGCGATCTGATTGTTTAAGGGCTGTTTTAGCTTGGCTCTCTTGTAATAATTCAACACCTAAATCAATTTTATCAATGCGCGTGTTGTCCAGCTTAATTCCTAATAAATTAGTATGTTGCAAGTTACAGTAGTGCAGGTTAGCCTCACGTAAATTTGCTTTCATTAATGAGCTGTGTGCGATTGTATTATTAAATAGGTGAGCACCACTTAAATTTGCTCGATAAAAATTACTGTAAGATAAATCAAATCCTTCTTCATCATCATGCTTTATTAGGCTTAAGCCTGTTAAGTTTGCACGCTGTAACTGAAGACCTTGCAATAAACCTCCTTTTTTAGCATAACGTTCTAATTTGTGACTCAGCTCAAGGCCCGATTTATCAAACTTATTATCATGCCAAAAACAAAAACCTGAGCCCATATCTATTTCCTGGCATTGATGCCCATCGGGGGAGGTATACTTACAACAAGGCTTATCAGGCATAATCGGATGCTGCTTTTTAAATTATTCTTAATTATAGGTTAGCAGTTTTTTTGCAAGGTAATATAATAACTCGAAAATTATTCCATATTGCTCACCGTAGCACTAAGAGTTAAATTTGTTTGAATACACATTAAAGCGCAGTCGCCGTCGTAAAACCGTGGCAATTAAAGTTCATCAGCAGGCTGTGACAGTTTATGCACCTATAGGTGTTGCTAAAAAAGAGCTTGAGAGTTGGTTGTTGAGTAAAACAGATTGGATCAATGTGCAAATTACCAAGCAAAGCCAGCAATTAGACACAAGGCAATACCCATTAAAAAATAATCGGGTGGTTGTTTTTGATGATGTTGTACAATTAACTTTTGCTGTAAGTAATCGTAGCCATTGGTTGTTAGTGAAAAATCAGCCTGTGACCACTTTGCAACTCAGTATTTCTGGTCGAGTTAAGCATCAACAATTAATGTATCAAACATTATTAGAAACCTTTTTACACGAACAGTTAGAAAGTTACATTGAAATGCGGGTTAATGATTACTGTTTGAAAATGGCAGAAGCGCTGCCTAGCAGCATTCGGATCCAAACTTATAAACGACGTTGGGGTAGTTGTAATCGACGCAGGGAACTTACCTTTAATTTATTGTTAGTCAGTGCACCACAGTACATTATTGATTATGTAATTGTGCATGAGCTTGCACACTTGAAGTACTTAAATCACAGTGCGCCATTTTGGCTACGCGTTAGTGAATTTTACCCGAACTATAAGCAAGCAACAAAGTGGTTAAAACAACACGGTGCAAGTTTACAATGGGTATTTGATTAATAAAGAATAAAATTATAAAAATTAAGTCTAGAACTAGCAAGGCTAGAAAGAAAAGTGGTGGAGGGAGCTGGATTCGAACCAGCGAAGGCTGAGCCGTCAGATTTACAGTCTGATCCCTTTGGCCGCTCGGGAACCCCTCCACACTAATTTTGTCGCATTTGGCCCCACTTAACTTAGCGGTAAGAAAAGTGGTGGAGGGAGCTGGATTCGAACCAGCGAAGGCTGAGCCGTCAGATTTACAGTCTGATCCCTTTGGCCGCTCGGGAACCCCTCCAATGCAACGGCGCTGATAATAGCAAAATCAGCATTTAAGTAAAGAAAAAAGCTAAAGAAAAATGAAATAAAGCCGATAAATATCTATTACCTACTTTAATCGGCTAAAGTCTATGCAAATCGATGATTTGTTAATCACAGAGAGTCAACTTAACAATCGTCTTGCCATAAGTGTGAGTGAATCACGTCGTGGCGAGTTTGCTTTGTTATTGGCAATGCTTTCTCATGATGCGTTAGATTTTAGTCAGTTTCATCTTCCTAAAACGCCCATAGATGCGAATGTTGTTGTTGAAGATGAAGATCAATTGCGTAAAAAATTAGGAGCAGGGCCAAAACAAGTACTTGCACCAACAGAGTTTGATATGTTGATTGGCCAACATAATGCGCAACGCCTTAATGATGGTGGGATGAGTGACCTTCGATTACGTGCATGTCTAGCGCCAGAACCGTTAGCTATTCGTGATGATAAAATTCATATCCCACTAAATATTATTGATAACTGTGAATTAGTCACCCGTAAACGCCACCAACATAAAGAAACTCAGCTCGATAACCCACAAATGGATGCGGCAGCTTTTTACGACAGCCTTAATAATGAAGCACTTCATCAGCCGTTGCACTTATCTCAAGCTTGACATTAATGTGTCATATTTTGACACTAGACTAATTAATTTACTTTAGTGTAAAAAAAGCATCCAAAAATTAAATGCAATTGCTATAATGACCTCAAATGGTGTTTCATAAATACCATTATCATTTAATAAAGGTAATTAGGAACGTAATGAAGAAAACATTCACGCTGAATCACGAGAAAATCAAATATCCACGTATGGTTGATGCTGCAAAGCATGAAGTAAAAAAATATTTGAAAAGAGAGCGTAACAAAACCTTACCATTTGATGCTGACTACTGGGCATTTGATTGTAAGTTTGGTAATACAGCAGACGATGCACAAGTAGTGCATGTTGCTGAGATAAATAATTCTATCAGTGAAATTGAAAAGCAAGGCTTAACGTCCTTCTACGTTGAAATCATCGCACGCGCTGCACAGCGTCAAGAGCCTGTTGATGAGGAAGAAGAAGACGAATCTGAAGCATAATTGCATCTTTTCGCTAAAAGAATGGGCTTAACTGCCCATTTTTTGTGCCTTTAATTAATCCAGCTTTAAGGTATACTCAAAAAAACTCTTAATAAGGATTTTGCGTGTTTAACCGATCACTACGTATTTTATTTTTTAGCTTATTACCATTTTCTGTTCATGCAACAAACACATGCTTGCAAGATGAAACTAGCTTAACGAAAAACACTTTAACTGAGCAAGACTGGCGTTACGCCACCGATCTGCATGGAAGTAAAGCACTAACAAAAGCGAGTTTGCTGTCAGAGGGGGCAATTTGGGTTAATTTCTCGCGAGTGCCTCGCGTGGATGCCAAAAATAACTCGTGGGTGGAGCTGATTTATGATCTACCAAAAGGTGACTTAAAGGGCGCTGAGACAATACAGCTTACCTATCAAAGCAGTCGTGATTTAGTAGTAAAATTATCTCAAAAAGAATACGGTGGGAAGGGCGATAAAAGTTATGCGCACTATCAACATATTTTGCCTAAAGCCAAAAAGTGGGTAAGCGCATGTATTAATGTTGCTGATTTTAATCGACCTAGCTGGACGCCAACGAATTCAAAGGATTTAGGTATTATTAAAGCGCATGTAAGTGCGGTTTATTTAGTGCCTGATTTAAAAGATGATGAAGGTGGTAACGCGGTCATTCAAGTAAAGTCTATTACGTTATTACCATTAAAATAATGGCATACCAATTAAATAAAACACTGTATTTTAGCAAGCTAAACTCCCGTACATTATAAAGCTGGTATGTCACTTTACGCGTTATACCAATCTGGATAGATATGGAGTCTATTTAATGACAAAAAATTGCGCTATAACTAGGGCGTGTTGACCTTTGTGGATTGAAATTTGTTCAATCTAGGGGCGATTTAATCGCGGCGCGAGGTTTGTAACCTAGCGGGCTCGATAACTGCTCCTGCGTTATTCTACTGGCTCACATCCATGTGAGAATAAGTAAAAACCGAGCAAAGCTTCCGCGTCCTGCTCACGCCCCTTACCTACATCCGTGTAGGTAACAAAGAGTCAATCGCCCCTAGGAAGAACCCTTTGGGCAGCGCATGTTTGGCATTTATACTGCGTTATCGCCTATTTATGGGGAGCAACCACACGACATAGGCTCTGCCTTGCCTAAATACCAAACATACTGCTGCAAAATCAATCACGAAAGGTCAACACGCCCTAGGCAAAAATTTTTATATCTAGTTGTTCTAAATAAAAAATTTTAACGACGCTATAGCGTGATTTAATTCGTTAAATTGTTCAAATATTTATGCAGATTGGTATTAAGCGTCAGCTTTTTTTACTCGGATTTTACTTTTATCTACAGTGCTTTGATTTAATGCTTTAATTGCTACAGAAGCTTCAGCATCATTAGGCATTTCAACAAAGGCAAAGCCTTTTGATTGGCCTGTTTCTTTATCAAGTACTAAATTACAATCGGCTACTTTACCGTGCTCAGTAAAAAGAGTGCGAATTTCATGCTCAGTAATAGTGCGAGATAAGTTTCTAACTAATAGTTTCATTATATGAACCATGGTTTAAAAATAACTAACGTGATTGTCTCAAGGAAAAGCAGTTTGACCTAATGATTAATTACAAACAGCAAAAATAGTTTTAAGCTGATAGCCAAAGAAAAAAGAACAATTGAGAGTGGCGAAATGAAAGCAGTGACGAATAGCGTAATTAAAACAGCAATAATTGTTTTAGGTGGGCCAAATAATAATGACGGCAGTTTATCATTGATAGCAAAAAGCCGTTGTGAGCAGGCTTATCAAACTTATCTAAAAATGCCCGCTAAGATTTTGTGTACAGGTGGATTTGGAGCGCATTTTAATACCACTAACCATGCTCATGGTGAATATACTAAACGTTATTTAATTGAACTAGGTATACCTGAATCTGCTTTTTTACCGGTGGCGCTAAGCCGCTTTACCTTTGAGGATGCATTACTCACTAAGCCACTACTCGCAGCGGAAAATATAACTGCGGCCACTTTGGTCAGCTCAGAGTTCCATATTGCACGAGTTCACTATGTATTTAGTCATGTGCAACCTAATCTAGAGCTAACTTTAGTCAGTGCTAAAACGCCATTATCAGAGATTAAATTAGCGCAATTACATGCCCACGAGCGTGCAGTCATGCCTAGAGAAGTAAAAAATGTGCAGCAGTTTATTGCATTACAGTCACAAAAAAGCCGTTAGTTGCTTAACTCATTACTAACGGCTTTTTCAATTGTGTAGAAATGATTATTTCACTTCTTTACCTGCAGCTTGCTGATCAGCGTGATAACTTGAACGAACAAATGGGCCAGAGGCTGCATGAGTAAAACCAATTTCATCGGCGTACACTTTAAGTGCATCAAACTCTGCTGGTGGTACGTAACGTTTTACTGGTAAATGGTGCTTTGAAGGCTGTAAATATTGGCCGACAGTTAGCATATCTACGTTGTGAGCACGTAAATCGCGAAGCACTTCCTCGATTTCGCTAATTTCTTCGCCAAGACCTACCATTAAACCAGATTTAGTTTTAACTTCTGGGTGTGCTTCTTTAAAACGACGCAATAATTCTAATGACCATTTGTAATCAGCACCAGGGCGCGCAAGTTTATACAAACGCGGCGCAGTTTCTAAGTTGTGGTTAAACACATCTGGTGGTGTTTCGATTAGAATTTCAAGCGCGCGGTCCATACGACCACGAAAATCAGGCACTAAAATTTCGATAGTGATAGTCGGGTTGTATTTACGAATTTCACGAATACAATCAGCAAAATGTTGCGCGCCACCATCACGTAAGTCATCACGGTCAACTGAGGTGATCACCACATAGCTTAGCTTCATGTCTCTGATTGTCAGCGCTAATTTTTCAGGTTCTGCGGCGTCTGGTGTTAATGGACGGCCGTGTGCAACGTCACAAAATGGGCAACGACGTGTACAGATAGCACCTAAGATCATAAAGGTTGCTGTACCGTGGTTAAAGCACTCTGATAAGTTTGGGCATGATGCTTCTTCACAGACTGAGTGAAGACCGTGTTTGCGCATTGCCTGTTTAATGCCATCGATCCGTTCAGTTGATTTAGGCAAACGAATTTTTAGCCACTCGGGCTTACGTAGCATTTCATTTTTTTCAGTCGGTAATACTTTTACTGGGATCAACGCCATTTTTTCAGCGTCGCGCAGTTTTACCCCTGGTTCCATCTTGACTGGCTTATTCATTCGTTTTCAAACCCTTCAGTAAACTTAACTTCAGTTGCATTAAGCTTTTTTATCATGTGTTTAACGAGTCCATTACCTGCTTGTTCAAGGTCTTGTGGGCCGTTTAAATCGGTTGTTTGCACCATATTCATACCCGCATAACCACAAGGGTTTATACGTAAAAATGGGCTCATGTCCATACTTACGTTTAGTGCAAGGCCATGAAAAGAGCAACCGCGACGAACGCGAAGCCCTAGTGAAGCAATTTTACTATCGTTTACATACACACCTGGCGCATCAGCTTTAGCATAAGCACTAATGCCGTAGTCATTGAGTGTATCTATAATACACTCTTCAAGCCATGTCACCAGTTCACGCACGCCTATTTTTAAGCGGCGTAAGTTAAATAGTACATACATCATTTGTTGACCCGGTCCGTGGTAAGTCACTTGACCACCACGATCAACTTTGATCACTTCAATGTCGCCAGGGGCAAGTACATGCTCGTCTTTACCTGCTTGGCCTTGCGTGAATACGGGATCATGTTCAACAAGCCAAATTTCATCAGCTACTGCATCATCACGCGTATCGGTAAACGCTTGCATTTTCTGCCATATCGGCATGTAGCGAGCTCGACCAAGTTGGCGTACTATTAACGTGTTTTCGTTCACAATAAATCTCTATTATGGCTTAAAGCATATGACGCACGTCATCAATATTACTGATCACGTTATAGATTTCTTCAATATGAGCGCCACTGGTAACCGTTACTACTAAGCTAACTGACTCGTAATTACCTTTACTGCTCGGTTTTACTTTTGGCGCGTAATCGCCAGGTGCAATTGGTTGTAACTTAGTTAGAATTTGATCAGTTAAGTTTACGTTCGCTAAACCCATTACTCTAAACGTAAATGGGCAAGGGTACTCTAAATATTCATCAAATTTAGTATCTTTTACAGGTGTAGCCACGACGTTGACTCCTCATACTTAATGTGTGTTTAGTACTTTAAATAACTAAACAATAATCAGATTAGATAACCTATTATCGACCTTATAATAATTGTATTAAGACATTACTGATCCGAAGTAGCAAAAAATCATGTATTACACAATAATTTTAATTATAACAAAGCTATCATTAAAAAATTTTGGTGTGAAAAATTATTTTTTGACGCCATCAATGGCTATTTACGCAATACAATTTACTTACAGGTTACTTGCGGGTTAGATATGGGGCGCATTCTACCATTTTTAAAGTAAAAAAAAACGCCTTGCAGTGCAAGGCGCTTATATTCTTTCGTTACGTTTTACATGATTTGTAAACGTAAGTAATCATAGATTTTGCTAAAGAAGCTACCTTCTTCAACTTCTTCAAGTGTTACAAGAGGATACTGTGCAATTTCTTCGCCTTCAAGCTTTAAAGATAAAGTGCCGACTGTAGACCCTTTAGCCAGTGGTGCTTCTAGAACTTTATCAAGTTTAAAGTCTGCTTTTAAATTTTTACGTTGGCCACGTGGAATTGTGATCGGTGTATCAACTAAAATACCCAGCGATACATTTTCTTTATTACCCATCCAAATGCGTTGTTCAGCAAAACTATCGCCGGCTTTATATGGTGTGATTGTTTCAAAAAATCGAAATCCGTAGTTAAGTAATTTTTTACTTTCTACTTTGCGAGCACGTTCACTTGAAGTACCCATAACAACAGCAATTAAGCGCATTTCATCTTTAGTCGCTGAGGTTACTAAGCTATAACCTGCTTCTGATGTATGCCCCGTTTTAATGCCGTCTACATCTAAACTTTCGTCCCATAACAGTGAGTTACGGTTATATTGCTTTATACCATTAAAGGTAAATGATTTTTCAGCATAAAAAGCATATTCATCTGGTACATCACGAATAAGTGCAGCACCTAGTGTGGCCATATCGCGTGGTGTTGTAAAATGCTCGTTGGTGTCTAAACCATGGCTATTGATAAAATGCGTGTTGCTCATACCTAATTTTTCAGAATGCGCATTCATTAGATCAGCAAAGGCACTTTCGCTGCCAGCAATGTGTTCAGCCATTGCAACACAGGCATCGTTACCCGATTGAATAATAATGCCACGGTTTAAATCTTCAACGCTGATTTGTTTACCGACTTCTATAAACATTTTTGATGATTCAGGGAAGTTTTTAGCCCATGCTTTTTCACTAACAGTCACCATGTCCGTTGGGGCGATGTTACCGGCTTTAATTTCAGTGCCGATCACATAACTGGTCATCATTTTTGTTAAGCTAGCAGGCGCAAGACGTGTATCAGGTTCGCCCTCAGCGATTACTTTACCGGTAGTAAAATCAACAAGGAAATAACCTTTTGCATTAATTTGAGGAGGTGCAGGCATGACCTGAGCGGTCGCTGAGAAAATGGCAGCTGAGCAAACTAAGCCACACATTCCGCTTATAATTTTGTATTTAATAGATTTCATCATACTCATTAATGGTTAAAGTTAAAGATTCGCGTTTCTCATTCTAAAGGTCTTATTGACTGTAAAGCAAGAACGCGTTTTGAAATTGATTCTGTTTTAATTTATCAAGTACTTGCTGAGCTTGCTCTGCATCCTTAATTGGACCTAAGCGAAGTCGATAAATATTATCTTTTTCTACAATACTCGTTGGTAAAGCGTATTGCTGGCGCAGCGTATATGCTAACGCTTCAATATTTTTTAATGTACTTCCTGCAGCCACTTGAATATAACTTAAGCGAAGAGTCGAATCCGCCATAGTAATCGCTTCAATCTTAACCCTCGCTGTACCCTGACGATAATACCCTAATTTATAGGCGGCTGAATAAGATAAATCAATTAGGCGGTCATCATGAAAAGGGCCACGATCGTTTACACGAACAATAACCGACTTACCATTGCTGGTATTGGTGACTTTGACAAAGCTTGGTAAGGGTAATGTTTTGTGCGCAGCTGTCATAGCAAACATATCATAGACTTCGCCGTTTGAGGTATGGTAGCCGTGAAATTTACGGCCATACCATGACGCGATGCCTTCTTCGCTGTAACCTGTTTCATCAAGCATCGGCGTATAACCTTTCCCACGAACAGTGTATGGCCGTCCTGCACTGGCACTTTTAGTCACAGCTGTGACGACTGCATTTTGCATTTCAAGTTGTGTAGGCGGGCGCAAAGGTGCTGAGTCATGACGCATACTATAACGGCTGCTGTGGTCCGTTTTACTGCCTGAACTACTACAAGCCGTTAAGGTTATAATGATAAGCGATATGCTAAAGGATTTAATCGTCGTAAGCATTATTTTAATAGCATCCTTTTATCCGTGGCGATTGACATAATAATACCAAATCCAGCCATGAGTGTGACCATGGATGTTCCGCCATAACTTATTAATGGCAGAGGTACGCCAACAACAGGTAATAAGCCCGAGACCATACCAATGTTAACAAATATATAAACAAAGAATGTTAATGTTAGTGCACCGGCTAATAGCTTGCCAAAAGCATCTTGCGCATTAACGGCAATGTATAAGCCTCGACCAATTATAAATAGGTACATACATAACAGCAAGCACACGCCAAATAAACCAAACTCCTCACTGAGTACTGAAAAAATAAAGTCAGTGTGGCGCTCTGGTAAAAATTCTAATTGTGATTGAGTTCCTTGCAACCAGCCTTTGCCTTCAATGCCGCCTGAACCAATGGCTATTTTTGATTGAATAATATGATAACCAGAACCAAGCGGATCGCTCTCAGGATTAAACAGCGTTAACACGCGTTGCTTTTGATAAGCGTGCATGCCGTAATGCCAAAATGGCCATGCCGCAAGTGCGACTAAAGCGGTTAAAAAACCGATAAGCCGCCAACTTAATCCAGATAAAAATAACACAAACACACCAGAGCTGGCGATTAATATAGAGGTACCTAAATCCGGTTGCTCTTTAATAAGTAATGTTGGAAGCATCACGATGGTAAAGCCGACAACTAAATGCAATGCTCTCGGTGGTAAGTGATTTCGACCTATGTACCACGCAACCATCATAGGCACTGCTATTTTCATTAGTTCAGATGGTTGGAAGCGCGTAATGCCTAAATCAAGCCAGCGCTGTGCGCCTTTTGAACTGACGCCAAAAAGTAGTACACCTACAAGCATCAATAGACCTAAACAATATAAGGGGATGACGAGGCGTTTAAGTGTAGCGGGGGAGAATTGGGCTAAAATAAACATGCCAATAATAGCGCCCGCCATACGTGTAGCATGGCGAACCATCATTGCCATGTCTTGACCGCTGGCGCTGTAAACAATTGTTAAACTGGCGACCATCATAGCTATTAAGGCAAGCAGTAACGGCAAGTCTAAATGCAATTTGTCCCAAATAGAGCGCTTGTCATTTAATTTCATTGCTGGCCTGTATTGCTAAGGAGGTTAACGGGGTTAGCTGAAAAATAGTAATCCATTAATTGTCGAGCGATCGGTGCGCCAACGCTACTGCCACCGCCGGTGTTTTCAACCACAATGGATACGACAATTTGTGGATCATTATACGGGGCAAAGCCGATATAAATAGCGTTGTCGCGGTGGCGTTCTTTTATCGCGTCAGCATCGTAACGCTCACCTTGAGCAATGCTCACTAATTGCGCGGTGCCTGTTTTACCAGCAGGATCGTAATTTACACCTTTGAATGCTTTATGAGCTGTGCCTGTCGTTTTATGAACCGTGTTATGCATTGCATCTAATGCTATTTGCCAATGCTTTGCATCCTTGAGGATAACAGGTGGTTTTTCTTCATTTATAATCGGTGTTACTTGGTCTTCTTGTTTTGCCACTTGTACCAAGTGAGGTGGGCGATGTTCGCCTTTATTAACAAGTATATTTGTTGCGTTAGCAATTTGAATGGGGGTTGCTGTCCAATAGCCCTGACCAATACCAACAGAAATTGTATCACCACGCCACCATGACTCTTTAAAACGGCCTTCTTTCCACTCTTTAGATGGTAAAATAGCGGTGGTTTCTTCATGGATATCTATGCCCGTTAAATCACCAAAACCAAACTGCGCCATAAAATCACTAATTTTTGTGATCCCTAAACGATAGGCAGCATCATAAAAATAAGTATCGCATGATTCTTCAATGGCTTTATAGACATCAACATGGCCATGACCCCAGCGCTTCCAATCTCGCCATTTGTGCTCAACATTAGGTATTTGGAAAAAACCAGGGTCCCACATTTTGGTGTGCTCAGTGACTAAGCCTTCCTCTAAGGCTAAAATTGCCATATGAGGTTTGACAGTTGAAGCTGGGGCGTAACGTCCTTGAGTCGTGCGGTTTATTAAAGGGCGATCAGGGTTTAATAGTGCTTTATAATTTTTACTACTGATACCATGTACAAATAAATTAGGGTCATAGCTAGGATTTGAATACAGTGCGAGTATCCCACCATCTTTTGCATCCATAACAACAACAGCGCCACGCATATCTTTTAAAGTATGTTGAGCTATTTGTTGTAAACCTATATCAAGCGTTAGTACAAGATCGTGGCCCGGTTCAGGTGCAGTCATACTTAATGTGCGAATAATACGACCACGGTTATTAACTTCAACGCGCTGTGAACCTACTTGGCCGTGTAATAAACGCTCATAATATTTTTCAATGCCAAGCTTGCCAATATCGTGAGTTGCGCGATAGTTAGTGCCTTGATCTTCAGATATAAGTTTAGAAAGTTCTTTTTTATTAAGCTTTGCAACATAACCGAGTGCATGCGTAAGAGTATCGCCAAAGGGGTAGTAACGCGCTAAGCGAGCTTCGATACTAAAACCGGGGTATTTGTGTTGATTAACTGAAAACTTAGCGACTTCCTCTTCATTTAAACGCGCCTTGAGTACTTGGCTTTTAAAGCGACGATTATTTTTTATATCATCGAGAAAATCATTTTTTTGTTGCTCTGAAATATCTATAAATTGTGTTAAAGCTGCCAGTGACGCATCAAGGTCATCAACGTTTTCAGGTATGACCTCTAAATTATAGACCGGTTTATTTTCTGCGAGTAATACACCGTTACGGTCATAAATTAAGCCACGATTTGGGGCGATAGGGATAACTTTAATACGGTTATCGTTTGAACGCGTTTGATAATCTTGATGATCATCAACTTGAATAGTGTATAAATTAGAAAGTAAAACCGCGACCAGTAGAGTTACAAAAACAAAACCCACAAATGCGCGACGAGCAAACAGATTAGCTTCTGCTGAGTGGTCTCGGATCGTGGGCCTTTTTTTGAGCATGAGTAAATGTTACTCGCGGTGATATGGGTGGTTATTGTTTAAGCTCCAGCCTCTATATAAGCTTTCTGCAACAATAATTCTTACCAGCGGATGCGGTAGGGTCAAATTTGATAGTGACCATTTTTGCTCTGAGGCTGCGATACATTCTGGCGCCAAACCTTCAGGGCCGCCAATTAGCAAACTCACATCGCGGCCATCCAGTTGCCACTTTTCCATGCTTTTTGCTAATTGGTGAGTATCAAGTGCTTTACCTGTTACTTCAAGGGTGACAATACGATTGCCTTTGGGAATAGCAGCTAAGGTTTTTTCACCTTCAATATGCAAGATACGCTTGATATCGGCATTTTTGCCACGTTTTCCAGCTGGGATCTCAATAAGTTCTAAGGCCATATCTTTAGGAAAACGACGTTGGTATTGTGCAAAGCCAGTTTCTACCCATGCTGGCATTTTAGTGCCAACTGCAATCATTTGTATTTTCACGTGTTACATCCAAGCTCAGTTAAAATTAAGTGGCACTTAGCCCCATAGTTTTTCGAGGTCGTAATAGCTACGTGCTTGATCTTGCATAACGTGTACGATTACATCGCCTAAATCAATCAGAGCCCATTCACCATCGCTTTGGCCTTCATAACCTAAAGGCTCTTGACCTGCGTGACGAGCTTCTTTTGCTAAATGATCAGCAATTGACAATACATGGCGCTTAGAAGTACCAGAGCACACAACCATGTAGTCTGTGATATCTGATTTTTCGCTTACATCAATATTAACTATGTCACGTGCTTTCATATCGTCAATTTTATCTATTGCAAAGGCGAGTAGTTGTTTCGTATCCAAGGTGTTATCTCATTTAAAAGTGAATAGCTGTTATTTTATCACGCAACTGGTATTTATTCATCACTTAGATAAAGCTGATGTGATTGAATATACTGACACACGCTATGGGGAAGAAGTTCATTGAAATGTTTATTATTTTTAATGGCGCTGCGAATGTCACTTGATGAAATTGCATGCTCCTCACCGGGTAAAAAGTATAATTTTCCGCCAAGCTGTGTTGTAAGCTCTTTAATATCGGTGCAAAGTGCTGATTTTTTGTAAGCCAATAGCGCGTCGCTTGCGCTACACGTAAGATCTGGACGTTGGAACACCACAATGTGGCAAAGTGTGGTAATGGTTTGCCATTCAAACCATTTATCTAAGCTATTAAATGAATCCATACCAATTAAAAATAGCAATGGTTTATTTGGGTATTCTGCGCGTAATTCTTGCAGACTTAATAAAGTGTAAGAAGGCCCAGTGCGATTTAACTCGCGTAAATCAAGTTCAAAAAAAGGGTAGGGCGCAATAGCCGCATTTAGCATTGCAATACGATGCTCAGTGCTGATACCTGGTGCGGCTTTATGAGCAGGCAGTGCGCATGGCATAAAATACAAAGTATCTAAATTAAATTCTTCAATACAGTGTTTTGCCATATTAATATGGCCTAAATGAATAGGGTCAAAAGTACCGCCAAACAGCGCAATCATCTTTATATCCTAATGATTAATTGAGTGGATGTGCTGGCAGAGGCATTGCCAATGGTTGGCAAAATACCAAACAAATATGAGCAAGTGCTTGATAAGGCCTTACTAAGTGACCTTGTTTATAACTGGCATCAAATTGCGCAAGTAACAAAATAATATGCTCAAGCGTTTGAATTGATAAGCGATTAAGTGCTTGTTGAACCGGAACTTGTTGATTTTTCCAAATAGCTTTTTGTTTAAATAAGGCTGCCAGTTGTTCACCCTGTTGTAAGCCTAATTGCAAGCTGAGTAAAGTATTCGCTTCTTTGTTCACAGTCCATAAAATGCTCACAGCTTCAGTATTATCGCTTGCGAGTTTGTTGAGTACTTTAATTGCTTGCTGAGCATTACCTTGTAAGAGTGCATCACTTAAATCAAAAATATCAAATTTGGCTTGATTAAGTAGCCCTTGTAATACCTGTTGTTGGCTTATTGGCTCACTTGAATATAGTAACGACAGCTTTTCGAGCTCTTGAAAACAGGCTAATAAATTACCTTCAGTGGCATCAAGTAGTGTTTTTTTTGCATCGGCCTGCATATTTACTTTTAAGCGATAGCATTGGTCATCAAGCCAGCGCGATAAGTGGTTTCCCGTAAGCGGGTAACAGGGTACAAATGCGCCTTGTTTATCTAATGCTTTAAACCACGCACTGCGTTGAATATCTTGGCTGGCTTTAGCGCCAGTCACTATTAATACCGTATCGGGGTTACTCAATTCAACCAAACGTTTAAATGTTTGGCTGCCAACAATACCAGGCTTTTGAAAATTAAGATCAAGTTCAATTAACGTGCGGGCACTAAATAACGACATACTTTGGTATTGAGCTACTAATTCTTGCCAATCAAAGCCCTGCATTAAGGTGAGTTTAATTACTTCATCAAAACCTTGCTGTTTTGCAGCAGTACGAATTTGTTGCGCACATTGTGCAACTTGAAATGGCTCTTCACCAAACACCAAATAAAATGGGTGTAGGTTTTTGTTTAATTGGCCAGAGAGTTGATTAGCGTAAAGTCGCATTACAGTTGAGCAAGCTCTCTGACAATTCTACGGCTCGCTTGTTTGCGAATTTCGTTGAGCAGCAAATCGAATTCTTTTGCTTTAGCTAACGCGTTATCAGGGTCGTCCTGATAATTACGATAAAGTTCAAAGCTTTTTTCAATTGCTTGCTGACCTGGACGTTTAACTAAATAACGTACACTGTAAGCTAATTCATACTCAGCTACTTGACCATTTTTAAATAGCGATAACGTTTGACGCGATAAGCTATCTTTAAATAAATACAGCTGAGCAACATTTTTTTTAGGGGCAGACAGTAACTCAACTTTACTTAGGGTGAGTTCTTTATCAAGCATGGCAAATAACGCAGATCTTTCGTCATCACCGCTTAATGTTAAGGTGGTTAGGTCATCAGGTAAACTAGATGCTTTTTTTAAGTGGAAACCACAGCCTGATAACAAAAAACAGACTAGCGCTAAGGCTAGTCCGTTTTTAATGGCATTAAATGCTGCCATAATTAGTTAGCAACCACGTTAAGTAGTTTACCTGGTACATAAATAACCTTGCGGATAGTTACGCCATCAGTAAACTTAGTCACGTTTGATTCGGCAAAAGCAAGTGCTTCTACTTGTTCTTTAGTTGCATCTGCTGGGACGGTTAATTTAGCGCGTAGTTTGCCGTTTACTTGTACGATGATTAATTTTTCATCTTCAACAAGTGCTAACTCATCCACAACAGGCCAAGATGCATCTAAAATATCGCCTTCTTTACCAAGCTCTTGCCATAATTGATGTGACAAATGCGGAGTGATTGGCGCAAGCATAATTAGCAATGCTTCAAGTGCTTCATTAGCAATCGCAACATCTTGGGTGTCAGTTAATGGCGCTTTTAACAATTTGTTGGAAATTTCCATGATTGCAGCAATGGCCGTATTGAAAGTTTGACGACGTGAAACATCATCAGTCACTTTTGCAATGGCTTTATGTAGTTCACGACGTAGCACTTTTTGCTCGTTGTTTAAGGCTGCTTTATCGAGTGCTTGGAAACCTACCGTGTTTACATCAACCGCGTATTTCCACACACGTTTAATAAAACGATGTGCGCCCTCAACACCCGTATCAGACCATTCAAGTGTTTGCTCAGGTGGTGCGGTAAACATCATAAACAAACGTACCGTATCTGCGCCGTATTGAGCAATAACTTGCTGTGGGTCAATACCGTTGTTTTTTGACTTAGACATTTTGCTCATGCCTGATGAGAATACTGGCTCGCCGTCTTCTTTATGCCATGCTTTAGTAACGCGGCCTTTTTCATCGGTTTCAGTATTTACATCACTTGGAGATATCCAAATGTCGCCGCCTTTTTCATCCTTACGATAGAAAGTTTCAGCAAGCACCATGCCTTGACATAGTAAGCGATCAAATGGCTCATCTGAGTTTACCAAGCCAAAGTCACGTAATAATTTGTGGAAAAAGCGCGAATACAATAAGTGCAAAATTGCGTGCTCAATACCACCAATATATTGGTTTACTGGTAACCAGTAGTTTGCAGCCGCGGGATCAAGCATGCCTTCGTCGTGGCGTGGGCTACAGTAACGAGCGTAGTACCATGATGATTCCATAAAGGTGTCAAAGGTATCTGTTTCATGAAATGCAGGTTTACCATTAACGGTGGTTTTTGCCCAGTTAGGATCAGCTTTGATTGGTGATGTAACACCATTCATTACTACGTCCTCTGGTAAGCGTACCGGTAGCATCTCTTCAGTTGCAGCTAATTCGTTACCTTCTTCGTCGCTTAGCATAGGGATTGGAGAGCCCCAATAACGTTGGCGGCTAACGCCCCAATCACGCAGACGGAAGTTTACTTTACGCTCACCCACACCCAGTGCTTCAAGTTTATCGGCAACAGCGTTAAATGCGCCTTCAAAATCAAGGCCGTCAAATTCACCAGAGTTAACAAGTACGCCTTTTTCAGTGAAAGCGGCTTCTTTTAAATTAACGTCAAGATCTGACCCTGTAGCAGGTGCGATAACTTGCTTGATATCTAAGCCATAAGCAGTCGCAAATTCAAAGTCACGTTGGTCGTGCGCCGGTACTGCCATTACTGCGCCTGAGCCGTAATGCATTAATACAAAGTTAGCAACCCAAATAGGCACTTGTTCGCCTGTTAATGGATGAGTGGCAAAAAAGCCTGTTGCGATGCCTTTTTTCTCCATTGTTGCCATATCTGCTTCAGCAACTTTGGTGTTTTTACATTCATCAACAAACATAGCGATAGCATCGCTGTTTTTAGCCGCTTCTTGTGCAATTGGGTGTGCGCCTGCAACTGCAAGGTAAGTTACACCCATAAATGTATCTGGACGCGTCGTATAAACGCTGAATTTTTCGTTGTTATCCGTGCGTGTAAACTCGATGTCTAGCCCTTCAGAGCGGCCAATCCAGTTACGTTGCATCGTTTTAACTTGCTCAGGCCAGTCTTCTAGCTTATCTAAATCGTCAAGTAATTCTTGTGCGTAGTCAGTGATTTTAATAAACCACTGTGGAATTTCCTTTTGCTCAACAACTGCACCAGAGCGCCAACCGCGACCATCAATAACCTGCTCGTTAGCAAGTACTGTTTGATCTACTGGATCCCAGTTAACCGTTGACATTTTTTTATATACTAAGCCTTTTTCGTATAGCTTAGTGAAAAACCATTGTTCCCACTTGTAATAATCTGGGTGACAAGTTGCAATTTCGCGATCCCAGTCATAACCAAAACCCAATTGCTTAAGTTGAGTACGCATGTAATCAATGTTTTCGTAAGTCCATTTTGCAGGGGCTGTTTTATTTTTAATTGCCGCATTTTCTGCAGGAAGACCAAACGCATCCCAACCCATAGGTTGCATTACGTTTTTGCCTTGTAAGCGTTGGAAGCGAGAAACAACATCACCAATGGTGTAGTTACGCACATGACCCATGTGGAGTCGGCCGCTTGGGTATGGGAACATAGAAAGGCAGTAATACTTTTCTTTGCTCTCGTCTTCAGTGGCTTTAAATACTTGGTTTTCTTCCCAGTAGGCTTGGACTTTTGACTCTATATCTTGCGGGTTATATTGCTCTTGCATCTACGATTCCAGACTTCTTGCAAACTAATAAAAAATTGTCGTTAGGATACCCCAAAAAAAACACTAATTACAGCGTCAAATCGGCGGATTTTATAAAATCATCACTAAATTAGTTTTCAGGGCAGGTTAACCTATACTCGTATAGGGTATAGGCTCGCTAAACACAATTTTGCAGGAGTAAATTATGGCTGATTATAAAGCATGGTTAACTGATTTAAGTGCCTGGTTAAAAGACGTCAATGAGCATGAAGTTAAAGCCGCAATTAACCGCTTTGTAGAATCCGAACAAGCGCTTAAGCAATTAGGTCAAGAAAAACTCATTTTGTATCGTGAATACCTAAAGCGCGATATTGATCACATTCAACAGCACGAAAAACACTACGACTCTCTCGCATGGCAAGAGCTTAAAGAGTCTTTTTGGTATGAACTTTCACATATTGAAGATAAAACTCAGCTTGAATGGCAAGCATTAAATCAAGATTTTAAGCACAATGGGGTGTATCACCAAGGTGAATGGATAGCAATGGGCACATTAGTATGTAAGAATTGTAACCATAGTTATGATATTTACCATGCAACGCAAATTAGCGCGTGTACAAAGTGTGATGGTATCTACTTTAGCCGTAAGGCACTACAGCCCTAAATACATTTATATAGGGTGAATGTTGGCCCTGTGTAGAACCTAAAAATCAGCGAATATGTTGGTATAAAAAGAAGTTAGAATGACGAAGAAACTGTTGCCATTACCTGTGTCTGCCCTTGCGCCGACCATTTCACTTAATCATGTACAAACGTGCATGAGCAATCCATATCCCGAAACGTTGACTTTTATAGGTCAGCAACGTGCTCAAAGTGCGTTGGATTTTTCATTAGGAATGGAGCTTCCCGGCTATAACGTATATGTAATGGGGGAGGCCGCTCATGGGCGTTTCACGCTTGTAAAAGATAAGCTTCAAGCGCACAGTAAAGGTCGTCCGACTCCAAATGAATGGTTATATGTTAATAATTACGATGATCACCGTGAACCCATTGCTATGTTTTTACAAGCTGGGCAAAGCAAGCAGTTAGCTGACGACATTGACTCATTTATCGACGAAGTACTTGATACCTTTCCGGCTGCATTTGATAATCCTGCGTATCAACGTAAGAAGAAGAAAATCGATCGTGAATTTAACGATGCATACGATGCCGCCATTACCGAAGTGGAAGTCGCTGCGCTTGAGCAAAGTGTTGCCTTAATTGAAGAAAAAAGTGTTGTTGGTTTTGCACCACTTGTAGATGGAAAACAGCTCAGTGACGCTGAATTTGCCGCGCTGGATGACGAACTACGAGAACAGTTTTACGAAAAAATTGAAAAACTTGAAGATGCTTTAATAGAAGCGCTTATAGAGTTGCCACGTTGGAAGCGTGAGTCGTCTGAAAAACTACGTAACTTGAAAAAGTCTACGGCAGAGCTTGCCACAAAACCATTATTAAAAGATCTTGAACATAAATACGCAGCTCACATAGGTGTACTGCGTTATTTAAAAGATATTCGCGTAGAAATTATCGACGCGGTGCTTGAGTGGCTCGATGATGAAGACGAAAGCGACGAAAACAAAGAAGATTTTGACCGTAAAGGCATGCTTACTGACTTTTTTGCACCCAATATTTTAGTCGAGTTTAAAGAAGGGGATGCTGCACCAGTGGTGTACGAACCCAACCCAACCTTTGGCAACATTTTTGGCAAAATAGAATATGCAGCGTCGCAAGGTTCACTTATAACCAGTTACCGTTCAATTCAGCCTGGGGCATTGCATCGCGCTAATGGCGGCTATTTAATTATGGACGCTGAAAAAGTGATGGCAAATCCATTGGTGTGGGATGGCTTAAAGCTATCACTTAAAACCCACCAAATTAAAAATGATTTACCATACCAAGATAACGCTGTAGGCAGTAGTTTTACACTGCGCCCGCAGCTTATTCCGCTTGATGTAAAAATTATTCTGTTAGGCTCACGTGATTTGTATTACACCATAGGTGAATACGATGAAGAATTTGCTGAGTTATTTAGGGTGCTTGCAGACTTTGATTATTACTTGCCAAGCAGTGATAAGTTGCAATACCAATTTATTACCAAGGTGATTGAATATTGCCAAGGTACGTTAAAATGCACATTAACAGATGAGGCAATGGCACGATTACTTAAATTTAGTTATCGCCAAGCAGAGCATCATAATAAACTATCTGCGCGTTTTGCTGATGTACTGGAGCTGGTGGCTGAAGCAAGCTTTTATACCAAACAAGATAATTTAACCTTAATTGACGCGCACCACATTGATGAAGCTATCGAAGGCAAGCAATACCGCACCGGGCAGATCAGTGAAAATATGCTCAGCGATATTAAAGAAGGCCACACATTAATTGCAACCGACGGCCAAGCCGTGGGTAAAGTAAATGGTTTAACGGTATTACATATTGGCGATACTTCATTTGGTACACCAGCACGTATTACGGCAACGGTTTACGCCGGTGCCGATGGTGTAATTGACGTAGAACGCGAAGCTGAACTGGGCAAAGCTATTCACTCTAAAGGTGTAATGCTTTTAACCGGTTACTTAGGTAATAAATACGCGCAACAATTTAGCCTAACGCTCAGTGCAAATATCGCTATTGAGCAAAGCTACGGCTACATTGACGGCGACAGCGCATCGTTAGCTGAGCTATGCGCACTTATATCGGCTATTACTAGTTTGCCTCTTAGTCAATCAATTGCGCTTACTGGCTCAATAAACCAACATGGTGATGTGCAAGCCATTGGTGGTGTGAACGAAAAAATCGAAGGCTTTTTTAAGCTATGCAAAATGCGTGGTTTAACATCTGGACAGGGCGTTATTATTCCAAAATCAAACCAAGTTAACTTGGTGTTAGATGATGAAATATTGGCTGCTGTTGAGTTGGGTAAGTTTCATATTTATGCTGTAGAGACCGTTGATCAAGCGCTTAATGTATTAATGAATATGGAAGCGGGTGACCTACGAGATGGTCAATACCCTGAAAACTCAGTTAACGGCATTGCTTTAGCACGTTTAAATGATATTGCTGATATTGTTAATGGCGACAGTGACGAAAAAGAAGACGAGAAAGAAGAATCATGATCAACATTATATTGGCGATGATGATCGTCACACTCTGCTTTTTTATTTTTAGAAACAGTAAAAAAACTAAGCAACAAGCAATCGTTAATGCGCAAATTGAAGCGGATTTCTTAGTTGCTAACAGCAAAGTGGAAGGGGTGCAACAAACGGCCTCTGGCTTGCAATATAAAGTAATTCATAGCAGTGGTAGCGAAACAAAACCAAGCCCAACTAGTATGGTAAATGTGCATTATCACGGCACTTTAATTGATGGCAGTGTTTTTGATAGCTCGGTTGATCGCAATAGCCCAATTAGTTTTGGTTTACACCAAGTTATTAAAGGCTGGACAGAAGGCCTGCAGCTGATGGGTGAGGGGGATAAATACACCTTTTTTATTCCACACCAATTAGCGTATGGCGAAAAGCGAGTTGGCAGCATTGCACCCGCTTCGTTACTAATATTTGAAGTAGAGTTACTGAAAATAGAATCTTAGAATAATTATCCCTTTATATAAAATACGCCCTAGGCTTGGTGACATTACCAAGCCGGACTCTTTTTCCTCAAGTTTTTTTATTTTATGTCGATATAGAACCAACTAACACTTTGGTTATTTTAAGGATGAAATAATGAAAATATTACCCGTAATCACCCCCCCTGAAGCGCAAGGTTACAAAAGCCGCTACGAAATGCACCTCGAAAAGAAAGAACAGCAAGACGAAGAAGAGCCAGCGTATATTTTATCTGAGTTTTTAGATGATAAAGCGCAAGAGTATAGCGATGACGATGTTAGCTTTGGTGAGCAATATAAAAATCTCGAAAAAATCTATGAAAATTTCGCCCAAAAAATTACTGTGCTCCAAGAACAAATTAATAAATTAAACCAAAACCCCATTCAGCGCCACTTACAACTTAAAAGCTCACAAGCCCAATTTACAGACGTACAGGTAAGCTCATTAGAGCAAAGCCTTACTGTTGAAGTAGAGCACATTGGCGCTAAAAAATATAAAAATAGCCAACAGCAAGCGCAAATAGACTTATTGGTAAAGCAGTTGGGCGAAATGCAAACTGAGCAAGCGGCTATAAAGCGACAAATGATAGAAATGATCGTCACTGAAATGAAAAAACGAGACAATGACTAGGGCGTAATTAGTATATGTCCACTATTGCAATGTCTATAAACCAAACGCGTATGATGGGTATGTGGAGATCCTATTAACCAGATTATTTTTCGAGGTCATGAATTAACAGGGCGTTGTATACGAGAAGGCAAGCGCGGGTATATTGAAAGTACACATTTACCTTTACTAGAAAGAGTCAATATTTCACCAGAAAACTGAGCACGGAATTTACTCGCGTATTTCATGGCGCAGTGGGTAGGACGACCTCATAAAAGAGTTACTGTGAACACTTGAACAGAAAACGGCGTAGCAACGTCAGCAACAGCGAAAAGCTGCTGGCATAAAGTTAAAAGTCCCCAGTAAAAAAGTTAGAACTGCAATTATGCGGTTATTTTTATGCGCGTAATTTAGGTTTAACAGTGATAGGCGCTCGCTTAATGAACGATGTGCGGGTTATGATATAAAAAGAGATAAGTTTTTAGCCCAAAATAGTAAACTTAGTAGCGCAGTTTTATTTGCTCAATTAAAGTGGCTGTCTAGTTTATTTATCCAATTTTAGCATAGCGCTTTAAATACATTTGTTCCGAAATCATAGTTAAAAAAGGTGACTTCATAGGGGGAATCTCCAAAAATAAATGACTGTATATATAGGGCTATGTTGTAGTTGAGTGTGGGTATTAAAAATTCATATCATAATGCCTCTTTTATCCATGTTTGATCTGAATACTCAGTGTTATCTTCCATAAACCTAAACCAGCTTAAATAATTCTCAA